>JAAWHK010000054.1 GCA_022795805.1 Hungatella sp.
ATACTATCCTTGAAAACTTTCCCTTATTCTGCCCAAAGTGTAAGCATGAAACTGTAATAAGTGTAAAATACCAAAAAATCTTAACACTAAAAGAGCCAGGCCCATTGACGCAGAGCCGATAAATCGTGAACCTTAGCTTTGTTACGATTATCGGCTCATTTTTTATTATCTTATATTTGTTTTATCTGCCCGGCGGTTCCTCTGTTCTCCTTACTCAGCCGCCGCGCTGTGGCCGGCGATCCGCCCAAAGGTAAACACATCCGCCTCCGCATTGCCGCCCAGACGGTTGCCGGCGTGGATCCCGCCGGTTACCTCGCCGGCTGCCCACAGGCCCGGAATGGCGTTGCCCTCCCCGTCAAGTACCCGGGCGTCGGTGTCGATAACGATGCCGCCCATGGTGTGGTGCAGGGAAGCCTTCCGGGGGGTGATGCAGATTCCCAGATCGGGATTGGCGTCAACCGCCTCCAAATCAATTTTACCGGCGATAACCTCCTTGCCGAAATCGTCGTCCTTCTGAGCATCCACATAACCATTGTACGTCTCGATCACTTCCCTCAGCTGCTCCTCCGTGAAGGCAGGCGCGCTGCCGCCGATGGCCTCCTTGGTGGCCTCCGCCGCCTCTGCCAGAGTGGCGCCATACCAGATCTGGCCTGTCTCCCACATGGTCTTTACGTCCTTGCCGAAACAGGTGTCCTCCATGGCCGCGCCTTGGCACACCCCGTCGTCGCCGCCGTGGCCTGCGTAGATAATATAGAACACACCGTTGTCCAGCCCCAGGGACGCCTTGGTCAGCACATCCCTCTCCGCGTACTCGTTGACGAATCTCTTGCCGCTGCCGTCGATCCAGATCTGTTCGGAGGCGTCGCCCCAGATACCGTCTGACAGCGTGCCCTTAAGAGGGGATGAGGAGGGCATCATCTGTGCGATCTCCATGCCGGTCACGTCCGCTCCCACCTCCTGGGCCATAAGGATGCCGTCGCCGGTGTTGGTTCCCACGTTGGTGGTCAGGGTGTGGTCGGACAGATCATCGCCCCAGTATTTGTCGTACTCCTTCACCATAGGCGCGTTGGCACAGTAGCCGCCGCTGGCCAGGATAACGCCCTTGGATGCGTTGACGGTAATACTGGTTCCGTCTGCCTGCACGGCCTGGGCGCCGATCACCTTTCCCCCGTCATCCGTTATGAGGGAAGTGGCCGCCGTCTCCGTGTAGATGGTAACTCCGGCCTCCCTGGCCGCCGCCTCCAGGCCGTCGATGAGAGGCTTGTCCGCGGACACCGCGTGGGTTCTGGGCCACATGGCTCCCAGCACCGTAAACACCGTGTCGGATGCCTCGGCGCCGCTCTTGGCCTCCAGGCCGATGCTCTCCATCCACTTAAATGCGTCCAGGGACTCCTCCGCCAGGGTGCGGGCCATGTCAATGTCCGATGCAACCCAGGTTTCGTCGTTCAGCTGGCGGAGACCGCCTACATAGATATGCCACATATGTAACGCCACGGAGTCAAACCCGGGCATGTCCACTCCCGGCTCCTTCCCCTCATTGGCAGCGTAGAAATCCCTGATCTCGCCCTGGAGCGTGGAAAGAACCTCCTTCCACTCCGGGAACTGGTCCAGCTTCAGAGCCTCATCCCCCGGATCCAGCGCCAGATAACCGTCCATGGTATTCTTCTGGGCCGGCGTCAGGATCATGCCTGCCTGCGCCTCCGGGTCCACCGTGTTGTAGCCGCCGCCGGCCATCATGGTGTTTCCCCCCAAAAAGGAGCTTTTTTCCACCAGAATAACCCTGGATCCCTCCTGCGCCGCGGTGATGGCAGCGGAAAGACCGGCTCCGCCGCCGCCCACCACCAGGATATCCGTTTCCCAGGCCTGGGTGGCTCCCGGCTGGGCATGGTATGCGTTGGCCTCCAGAACCGCCATGTCAAGGCCTGCCGCCTCCGCAGCCTCGCTCGCCGCCCGCATCAGCGCGTTGCTGGCATAAGTAGCCCCTGTGACCGCATCCAGAGTGGTGGTCTGATAGTTTACAATCTGAGCCGGAATGCGCTCAAAGACAACCCCTGTCAGGCTGGGAGTCTCATGGTTTTCCGTCACATTCACAGCCGTGATAACTCCGTCCTCCACGGTCAGCTCCACGGACACGGTTCCCTGCATGCCCGCCGCGGAGCCTGAGAAGGTCCCCGAAATCCCGCTTCCCGCCGAGGCCTGGGTCGTCTCCGCTGCCGTGGTTTCCGCAGCCGGTGCATCCGTGCTCTGCGGCGCGTCCGTGCTCTCTGCCGTCTGTCCTCCGGAACATGCCGTCAGACCGGCTGCCATGGCCGCTGCCAGCCCCCAGGAAATAATCCTTTTTCTCATAATCATTCTTCTCCTTTTTCTTTATTGCCTTTCGACACTGTATATTTTAACTCCACCCCCCGGCTCCGTGTCAAGAGAAAACCGGTTCTTGTTTTTTTTCGCCATTTATAGTACCATACTTTCATAAACCATTTAATGAAAGCAGGGATGTTATGAATCCGCCGTCCGCAGCCGAAAAAAGATATTCCAACAAATCCAGAATCGCCAGATTTATCTCCCGCAGGGGAGCCGCCTCCAAGCCGGAAATCGCCGCCGCCTTAAAGCTAAGCATGCCCACCGTTCTTCAGAACGTAAAGTGCCTGGCAGAAGCCGGAATCATCCGGGAGTCCGGCCAGTATCAGTCCACAGGGGGAAGAAAGGCAAGGATACTGTCCCTCGTGCCGGATTACCGTTTTTCCGTGGGAATCGATATTACCGCCAATCACGTCAGCTTTGTGCTGGTCAACATGGCCGGAACCGTCATCCGCTGGCAGCAAAACCGCCGTATTTACACCCACTCTCTGTCCTACTGCAGGGCCGTCAGGGAGGATATGAATCTGTTTCTCAAAAACTGCCAGACCGACCCCGCCAGGATACTGGGCGTCGGCATCTCCCTCCCGGGCATCATAGATAAGGCAGGCCGCACCCTTATAAAGTCTCACGTCCTGGATGTGGACAATGTCAGCCTCACCATGTTCAGCCAGTTTTTTGACCGGGAGCCCGTCTATGAGAACGATGCCACCTCAGCCGCCATGGCGGAACTGAACCACTTAACAGGCAACGCCGTGTACCTCTCCCTCAGCAACACCGTAGGGGGAGCCGTCTATATCGACCAGCAGATATATCCCGGAGATCACTTCCGCAGCGCGGAATTCGGCCATGTGGTCCTTGTCCCGGGAGGAGAAGTCTGCTACTGCGGCAAACAGGGATGTGTGGATGCCTACTGCTCCGCCAAAGTGCTGTCCCGCCACAGCCACGGCAGCCTGGATGCTTTCTTCATCGATCTGACCGACAATGACCCGGAGGCTCTGGCTCTGTGGGACAGATACCTGGACTATCTGGCCGTGACGGTCACCAACCTGCGCATGAGTTTTGACTGCGATATCATCCTGGGCGGCTATGTGGGAGGCTATCTGGAGCCCTGGCTGGACGATCTGAGACGCCGCACCCACACCTACAACCGGTTTGACACGGATTCCTCCTACATCCGCCTGTGCCGCTACCGGAAGGAAGCTTCCGCCACCGGCATTGCCCTGACCTTCATCGACTCTTTTCTCGACAGCCTGTGATCTCCCCGTCAGAAGGACCTTTATCCGGTTTTCCCGGATATTTATGATTGACAAATCCGTGTATCGGTGAGATAATTAAAATACTTTAGTAAAGTATTTTATGAAACTTTCAAAACCAGGAAAGGATGTGTATCGTATCATGTTACAGCAGGTTATGACAGCTCCGGGGGAAATCATCTTCCGCGAAGTTCCCGTCCCGGAGCCGGGGGACGGTCAGGTATTGATTAAGATCATGAAGATCGGTGTGTGCGGCTCCGATATCCACGTCTACCACGGAGAGCACCCCTTTACCTCCTACCCCGTGACTCAGGGCCATGAGGTGTCCGGGGAGATCGTCCGGCTGGGTGAAGGCGTGGAGGGATTTGTCCCCGGCCAGAAAGTGACCATCCAGCCCCAGGTGGTGTGCGGACAGTGCCATCCCTGCCGCCACGGCAAGTACAATCTCTGTGAGAGTCTGAAGGTCATGGGATTCCAGACCACCGGAACGGCCTCCCACTATTTTGCGGTGGACGCGGCCAAGGTGACCCTTCTCCCCCAGGATATGAGCTTTGACGAGGGGGCCATGATCGAACCTCTCGCTGTGGCTGTCCACGCAGTGAGACGGGCAGGCGATGTATCGGGCATGAAGATTGCCGTGCTGGGAGCAGGTCCCATCGGAATCCTGACGGCCCAGACGGCCAAGGGCATGGGAGCCGGCAGCGTTATGATCACGGATGTCAGTGATGTACGCCTGGCCAAGGCAAAGGAGTGCGGCATCGACTTCTGCGTCAACACGAAAAACGAAGATTTCGGCGACGCCATGGCCAGGAATTGCGGGCCTGACAAGGCAGATGTGATCTACGACTGCGCGGGCAACAACATCACCATGGGCCAGGCGATCCGGTATGCCAGAAAAGGCAGCACCATCATCCTGGTAGCCGTGTTTGCCGGGGAGGCTCACGTAGACCTGGCGGTGTTAAATGACCACGAACTGGATCTGAACACCTCCATGATGTACCGCAATGAAGATTACATAGAGGCCATCCGGCTTGTCAGCGAAAAGAAGGTGGTTCTGTCCCCCCTTATCTCGAAGCACTTCGCGTTTCAGGATTACCTGGAGGCCTACCGCTATATAGACGAAAACCGTGAGTCCACCATGAAAGTCATCATCAACGTGCAGGAGTAGGCTGCCGAAAAGACGAAAAAACAGGGTTCAAAGGCTTAAAGCCTCTGAGCCCTGTTTTCCGCCTCAATGGTGATCCTCATGGCATTCAGCACATGTTCCTGGCCTTTGATTGACAGCCCTTCCTGTCTGTGATACACTGACTGTAAACCTCACTTCAGGTTTATAAATTTACCAGCCTAACTTACAAAGGAGAATCCGAATGTACACCATAGGACAAGTCTCCAGGATGTTCGGCCTGCCTGTCTCCACTCTCCGCTACTATGACAAGGAGGGACTGTTTCCGGATATGCAGCGCAGCTCAGGCATCCGGAATTTCAGCGAAAGGGAAGTGGAATCCCTCCGCATGATCGAGTGTCTGAAAAAGACCGGAATGGAGATCCGGGATATCCGGGAGTTTATGCACTGGTGCCAGCAGGGTGCGGGCACTTACGAGAAGCGAAGGGACATGCTCCTTCAGCGCAGGGAAGCCGTGGAAGCGGAGATTGTGCGGATGAACCAGATTCTGGACATGATCAGGTACAAATGCTGGTATTACGAGCAGGCCATCTCCGACGGCAGCGAAGAGCGGGTTCACTCAATGCTGCCGGAGGATATGCCCGAAGAGATCCGGCAGGCCTACGAAAACGGCCGCCGTTCCGCTCAGAATCAGAATCGGTAGAGATTCAGACCGATCTCCCGGCTCATCTCCCGCTCCACACAGCCGTCGATCTTCGTCACCGTGATCTCACAGGTGGCGGAGACATGGCATTCGTTGAGATGGCCGCCCATGACCCGGTTCTCCTCGTCGCAGACATTGATATGGAAATGAAGGTACGTCTCACCGTCTTTGGTGGAGATGTTGCCCACCAGGGACGTAATCTCCATGGGGCCTGTAAGCTCCCTTTTTTTGTATTGCTTGTTTACGGTGTCAAAAAGCCCTATGGTTACCCGGTCCGTGGCCCCCAGGCCCACGGCGCTTCCGACTCTGATCTCCTCTTTTCTGCACATGTTTTCCACGCAGGCCAGCACTTCTTCGCCCTTGTCGATCCTCATGATGTACTGGCTGCCCAACTTTCTGTATTCCATGGTTCTCCTCCTTACATTTACAATTTCAACAGGCTATAGTCGCTGGTGAAATTATAATTCGCCCTGACAGCCGTTGTCAATAAAGTTTTCAAAATCCTCCATAAAATTCCCATTCCCATAACTAACTTCGCTGAACATATCTCAGCATAATCACCGACACCACGGCGCCGATAACCTCCGTAACCACGAATCCGCTCCACACTCCCGCTGCCCCGAAAAATCCGCACAGCACAAAGGCGATGGGAATGATAAGTATATACCGGATAAGGGAGATGACCAGGGAGGGAAGCCCTTTTCCCATGCCCTCGAACGTCCCGCTTATCATCACGGAAACCGCCGACACCACAAACCCGCAGCTGATGATGCGCAGCGCCTTTGCGCCCTCGGTGATTGTCAGAGAGCTTTCGGAGAACATTCCCATGAGCCGCTCCGGAGCGATCATGCACAGCCCCGTTCCAAGCGCCATGATTCCCATGCCCAGAACCAGGGATACCTGCAGGATGCTCTTCACCCGGTCCCTGCGGCCTGCGCCGTAATTGAAGCCCACCAGGGGACGTATGCCCTGGACGATCCCGTTGGCCGTAAGATAGATGAAAGTCTGCAGCTTATAGTAAATCCCCAGGATCAGCACGTAAACCTGGGACAGCTCCGCCAGCATCCCGTTGAGAGACGTGATCAGAAGGGAGGGCAGCCCGATATTTAAGGCGGCCGGTATGCCCACCCGGTAAATCCGTTTAAACGCATTCCCTCTGATCACGTCTTTTCTCAGGGAAAATTTTACAGGCAGAGGCCTTGCCAGGTAAATAACGATGTAGCCTGCAAGGCTTGCCGCCTGCCCGATCCCCGTGGCGATGGCCGCCCCGCGGACTCCCATCCCCGGTATAGGCCCCGCCCCGAAGATGAGAACCGGGTCCAGAAGAATGTTTACGATGCAGCCCAGCAGCATACACACCATGGACACCCTCATACGCCCTACTGACTGAAAGATTTTTTCAAAGGTAACTCCCACAGTCAGAACAGCCGAAAACAGAAAGACAATCCTGGAATAAGCGATGCCGTCCTCTATGACCTGCAAGTCCTCCGTAAACAGTCTCAAAAACCCGGGCATAACCGTGATACCCCCCACAGTCAGAATAAGCCCGTGGATTCCGTTGAGCACGATTCCCTGGGAAACCACGCTGTCCGCCTTCCTGCTGTCCCCGGCTCCCAGGTAAAAAGCCGCCGCCGCATTGATGCCGATTCCGAATCCGACCCCCACGGCCACCGTCAGGTTCTGAAGGGGATACACCAGCGACAGCGCCGTCATGGCGTTCTCGCTGATCTTCGCCACAAAATAGCTGTCCACAATATTGTACAGCGCGTTCACCAACATGGACAGCACCATTGGAAATGACATAGCCGCCACAAGGGGCAGCACCGCCCGTTCTTTCATGTAATTCTGATCCATACTTTACATACCTCCGTTCTCGTTCAAGTATCTTTTCCCGGACCTTCATTTGACCATTTGCGCAAAAAAACGCCACGCAGTCATACATCTGCGTGGCGAAAAGAAGACATGGTCTGGAAAAATCCACATTGTTTTCATTGACACATGATAGCAAAATCCGTCTGTCCTGTCAAGAGGAAATTTATTTTTGCTTCCTGGCCTTCAGTTTGCAGATCCCCTGGGTCATGGTTCCCATGGGGCAGAAGGTGCACCAGGTCCTGGGCTTAAAGAGCCCCATAACCACGAATCCCAGGAGCAGTGAGGTCAGCATCAGGCTGTAAAAGCCGAAACTGTACTGGGCCACCCAGTCGGGCACCGTTTTGGCGGTGTAGGCCCATCCCCATGGAACCCTGAACGTCCAGAACAGCTTGACAGCCTCCTTAAGGCTCTCTGCCCCGGCGCCCACCAGGTACGTCTGAAAGACCATATTGCCGAACATGGTCAGGAAAAACAGGAGGAATCCATAGCGGAACCATACCGAATACATCCATTTTGGAGTCGGCCTGTTTCTGGAACACCCCAGCCGGCCTCCCAGTTTTGTGTACAGCTGCCCCCGCCCGCACAGGCGGTTGCAGAACCACTTGCTGCCCCCAAAAATTGCCAGGCACAGGGGCAGAAGAAAATCAATCATCCCCAGCCATGCAAACAGGATATTGAAAAATCCCAGGGAAAAATAGATAATCTCATAGATCCACAGGTAGTCGTACCACTTCTTTTTCATCTCTCCCCGCTCCCCCTCTCCTCCAGCGCAATGCATCCCGCCGGACATGTTTTCCCGCACTTTCCGCATCCCACGCACAGGTCCTCATTCACCTGGGCGTAACACCCTTTTACCACCGTGATGGCCTGCCTGGGGCACACCAGCACACAGCTGCCGCAGGCCACGCACACCCTCCTGTCCGCTCTTGCCAGTCTCTTTGATCTCATAAAAACACCGCCTTTCCCCCTATAGCTGATTCCGGTGACCGTCTCACAGGCCTCCTTCTATTGGAGGGTTTTATACAATTCATAAAAATCCCCGTCCATATTATCCATCCTCTGCACAAACCATCTTTTGGCGTCGTCCAGGGCCCTGTTGTAGATAACAGGCGCCATCTTTTCTTCAAATAAGTCCAGAAGCTGCATCTGCTCAATGAGCCCGATCTCTTCCCCCCGCACATCCAGATAAAACGCCTTTATTTCGGAATTCAGTTTCTCCTTCTCCCCATCCGACAATTTTATCCGGGCAAAACTTTCCCGTCTTCTCATACATTACCTCCCCTCTGTGTAAAAAGGGCGGGATGCCCCACCCTTTTACGATTCCCCTTCCTACTTCGCCTGATCCAGGCACTTTTTCACGGCTTCCATGATCCGCCCGCTGGTGAGGGTAGCTCCTGTCACCCCGTCCACATCCGGGCTGTTCTGCTCCACGATAGATGCCGGAACCTTCTCTATGGCCGGTGCCGCGATATTCTCCGTCTCCTGATTGCTGACCACAGCCACCTCGCTTATGGTTCCGCCGTCCACAACCACCCGCACGGTCATATCGCCGTTCTGTCCGTCCACCGTGGCCTCATAGGAACCGTCCCTGATGCCGGACATGTCATAGGTCTCCCCTCCAGCCTGTTCTCTCTCAAACAGCTCTTCTTCCAGCACAAAGGAAGCCTCCTTAACCGGCCGGCCCTCACCCGGCTCCAGATTCACCACATTGCGGCCCGTGATCCGGCCAAATGCCACGGGGCCCATAACCCCCGTACCGCCGGAGACGAACTTGCCCCAGATGCCTCCGACCACCTCTCCGGCTGCGTACAGCCCGGGAATCGCGGCGCCTGCCTCATCCACCACCTGCATGTCGCTGTTGACGGTGACGCCGCCCAGGGTCATTACAACCAAAGCCTTGATGGGAACCGCATAGTATGTTTCGCCTTCGATCTTGTTCACCGCCACGCTGTAGGCCGTGGGCGTTCCGCCAAAATCCCGGCCGAATTCGTCCGTGCCGCCGCTTTCCACCGCCTCGTTGTAGGCATTCACCGTCTCCGTCAGGGCATCGGCGGGAACCCCTATGATTCCTGCCAGCTCCTCCAAAGTGTCTGCAGAGCGAATCAGCTTATGGCCTATGCCGTCCTCCGGCTCATAGTAGAAATTCCACATGCCGGCCGCATTGGCTGCCTTCAGGTCCTCAATAATCTTGTCGGTAAAAATGTTGTACTGCACGGCATCGGTCTGCTCCTCCAGGGCAGTCTCCCTGGGAACCACCTCATCCAGGGTCTCATTGATAAACCGCTTTCCCTCCTGGTTCACGCAGATGCCCCCGGCCTTCCACATGTACACGTCGCCGATGGCGCCCTTGCCCGGGGCAAACTCCAGCCCCATGGGGAATGTGGGTATGTAGGACAGTTTCTCCCGGTCAACCGCCGCTCCCACGGTCTGCATGATGCGGATTCCCCTGCCGTCCGCGCTGTCCGCGCCGCCTACCAGGTACTTCTCCCCGTGTTTGGCGTACTCTCCCATCATCTTCGGATTGCCCGAATATCCGCCTGTGGCCATGACGATGCCCTTCTTCGCATTGTACTGCACCGTCTTTTTGGTATCGCTGTTATAGGCTATGGCCGTCAGAACCTGCCCCTTCTCATTGCCCGCAAGCTCTGTCACTTCCGTGTAGTAGTCAATGGCAATGTTGTCGTAAGCGGCCGCCTCCTTATCCAGTATCTCGTGGACCGCCGACTTGTAATTGGCCGGGTCCATGGCCTTTGGCTTGTAGGTCCTGGGAACGGAGTACAGCTGATGCTCCGGCGCGAACACGCTCTTTTTGCCGTTCTGCTCCGCAAATGTGTACTCGCTGAGTCCGTGGTTCCACAGCCATTCCACGGCCTCCACATCCTCCTCCACAAAGATCTCAATCAGCTCCCTGTCTCCAAGGCCCGCTCCGTTGGACATGATATCCTCAATATAGGACTCTTTCGTGTCCTCGATTCCGTCCAGTTCCTGGATAATCGTCTCCGCGCCGGACATGGAACCGCTGGTAAAGTTCAAAGAGCCGCCGGTCTTCCCCAGCTTCTCCACCACGATAATGCTTTCCGCACCCTCGTCCGCCGCCGCTATGGCCGCCGACAGGCCCGCTCCTCCGGCGCCCACGATAATCACATCCGCCTCTTTCACCTCGTCGCAGGCCGAACCCTCTTCCGTCTCCGGCTGGGTCTTGGCCTCTGTCTTAGCCTCTGTCTCCTCCCCGGAAGTCTCTGCTGCCGTGGTCTTAGTTTCCCCGGTCTCTGCCGTCTGCTGAGACGAAGCCTTGGAAGAACACCCGCCCAGTACCACTGCCGCCGCCAACACTGCCGCCAACATGCGTTTCTTCATAAAAAAATTTCCTCCTCCTGCATAGTCTGAAAAAATTGTTGCTTTTATTATATCGTTCTGATAAGATAAAGTCATACATTTTTCAGTACAATTCCTGCTAAAATCATTCCTACCGAAAGGAGAATACCCATGCCGCGCAAGTCCTACTTCAGCTTCCTTCCCCCTCTCACCGAGGACCCCCTTTCCCTGGAGCTTAAAAAATACCGGCTTTCCCTGGTGTCCTTCGGCTATTTCAAGTCCGCCAGGTCCCACGCCGACAAAAATACGACTCTGCCCTACCACCGGATTATCTACGTCTGCTGCGGCTCCGTCCGCTATGAGATCCACGACACATCCGTTTCACTGAAAAAGGGGGACGTGCTCTACACACCCCCCAACACCATTTACAATGCCGTCAGCCTGGAGGATACCTTTCCGGAATTTCTCTACCTGTACTTTCAGGTGCTTCCCCACCATGAGGAGAAAAATTTTATCCTCATGATGGAGACCTCCCTGAAGATACGCGTGTTCCATGCCCTCCGCTCTCCTGTGGAGTTCTATTTCCGCGCCATAGAGGAGGAGTACGAAAATCAGCGGCCCGGATACCACCGCAGCATCCACTGCCTCTTCACCCTCCTCATCATGGAACTGCTGCGCAGAAAGGATTTTCATCCCAATGAGCTTCTTCCCCGCGGGCCCTTCGCCGGCGCCGATCTGGTGCTGAACAAGGCCACCAGCTATATTGCGGCTAACATCCGGGAGCCCCTGCGGATCTCCCAGGTAAGCCGCGCCTGCGGCGTCAGCGAAAGCTATCTGTACAAGGTTTTCGTCGCCGGGCTTTTGCAGTCTCCAAAGGAGTACATCGTAAAGTGTAAGATGGAGTATGCCGCCCTGCTGCTCAAAGAGCAGAACATGACCGTGACACAGGTTGCCAGAGAACTTGGATTTGCCAATCCCAACCATCTCTCCAACACATTTTATAAGGTCATGGGCGTGCGGCCGTCCCAGTACGCCCAGGCAAACACCACCGCGCCCTGACCGCCCTTAAGAGGCATCCTCCAGGCTTTTCGTCACACCGTATCGGGCTCCCCTGTCAGTTTGACGGACTCCACCATGGTGTTCAGTTCCTCCAGATTCCCCTCAAATTCCTCCGGCAGGGAGCTCTGAATAATCACCGCAAACTTGTCTTCGCTCTCAAAATCTACCAGGCTGAAATGGTAAATGTTCTCGGTCAGATCTTTCTTTCCGGTATAGGTAATCCGGGTAATGACCCTTCCCTCCAGAGTCTCGGTCTCCAAATCCCGATACACGGCGACCTCCTCTCTGCGGGACATCAGATCCTGTATCTGGTAATCCAACACCTCCCCGGCTTCGGTCCCCTCGTCAAAATCCCCGTCGCCGTACACAAACACCCCCGTGTATCCTTTTGAACTTTTAAGGCGCAGATCGTAAGGATCAGGGTCCTCATATGCTTCCCATCCCTCCGGAATCGTCATTGTCAGGCTTCCGTCTGTGGAAACCGCCGTTTCGGCAGCGGCTGTCTCCGTCTCTTCCTCCTGCTGCGCGGGGGCCTTTGCCTGCCCGGGCCTTTCGGCCGGACTGCAGCCGGCTGTCAGACAGAGAATAATACCTGCCCATATGGCTTTTCTCATGGTTTTCTTCATCTTCATAATCCGCTCCTCCCCGGTATGTACCATATTCCCCGGACAGCTCCGGGGATACAAAGGATATCCCCTCTCCTGATACTATCGGCTCATAAGGACGAATATTAAGGGCGTTCACATGAGGGGATTCATGTACTCCCCTGTCAGAGCAAAGCCGTGATTCATAGGACCGCTTCCTTTCCCCAGATCCAGCATGGCCGCCAGCGCCCCTGTCAGGTAATCCTTGGCCCGGCCGATGGATGTGTCCAGGTCATACCCCTTGGCCAGGTTGGACGCAATGGCACTGGACAGCGTACAGCCGGTGCCGTGGGTATTGGGATTGTCTATTCTCCTGCCCATAAACCACTTGAGAGCGCCCTCCCGGCACAAAAGATCATTGGCGTCATTGACGCTGTGTCCGCCCTTTAAAAGCACCCCGCAGCCGTAGGTCCCGCTTATGTACGCGGCCGCCTTTTCCATATCGCCGCCGCTGCGAATCGTCATGCCGGACAGGACCTCCGCCTCCAAAATGTTGGGTGTGGCCACCGCAGCCACAGGCATCAGTTTCTCTTTCAGGGCTTTCACAGCCTCCTCACTGATCAGCCGTCCCCCGCTGGCAGCCACCATAACCGGGTCGAGAACCACATTTTTGGCCTCGTAAAACCGAAGCCTTTCGGCGACCACATCGATAATCCGGCGGGAAAATACCATGCCTATCTTCACCGCGTCCGGAATGATATCCTCAAATACCGCGTCGATCTGCTGCCCCACAAACTCCGGCTCCACCTCCGCAATTCCCCTGACGCCTGTGGTATTTTGGGCCACCAGCGCCGTAATCACACTCATGCCAAACACCCCGTTGACGGTCATCGTCTTTAAATCAGCCTGAATCCCCGCCCCTCCTGTGGGGTCGGTTCCGGCAATGGATAATACTGTCTTCATTTGTCTTCTCTCCTTCTCAGATCGTTGTATTTACCATTTTTTCCGCCAGCCCCCGAAGAGTCCGGCAGGCCTTCTCAATATCCGGTGCGGAAAAAATAGCGGAAACCACAGCCGCACCGTCCACACCGCTGCCTGCAAGCTCCATGATGTTGTCCCTGTTAATGCCCCCGATGGCCACCACCGGCACCTTCGCAGCCCGGCATACCCGACAGATATCCCTCAGAGTTTCCATGGACATCCGGCTTGCGTCCGTCTTGGTGGCAGTGGAAAAGACGGCGCCGGCTCCCAGATAATCCGCGCCGGACTTTATGGCCTGTCGGGCCTCCCCGGCTGTGTGGACGGACACGCCCAGAATCATCCCGTCCCCGGCCAGGCGTCTCACCCGGCCGGCTTCCATGTCCTTCTGGCCCACGTGGATCCCGTCCGCACCGCAGGCAATGGCTGCTTCCACATTGTCATTGACAATAAACGGAACCCTGTAGCGCCTGCAAAGCGCCTTTATCCCTTCCGCCTCCTTAAGAAAAGCCTCCCCGTCCAGCTTCTTTTCCCTCAGCTGCACGCAGGTTACCCCGCCTCTCAGCGCCTGCTCCATCTGCTCATACAGAGTCTGCTCTCCCGTCCACGCCCTGTCCGTCACCGCATACAGAAGCATGGTCTTACCGGAACACTTCACGGCCGCCTCACCTCCCCGTCCCACAGCGTACAGTCGGCCCCTTCCTCCAGCTGCCGGGGCGTCAGGCGGTACATGGCGTCAATGATGTAGTTCCGGCAGGAAGCATTGCCGTCCATATCCCCCATGCGCTTATACCCTGTCTCCCCGCACAGTCCCATGGCACACACGGCCGCCGCCGCGCTCTCCAGAGGCAGGTCCGGGTTGGCCGCGGCAAAAGCTCCGGTCAGGGCCGAAAGCTGACAGCCCGTGCCTGTGACAGCGCTCATCACAGGGTGTCCGTTGCGGATACAGTACGCCTTATCCTTATCCGCCACGATGTCGACGGCCCCGGTAATCACCGCCACGGCGCCGCTTGTCTGTGCAAACTCCATGGCAAATGCCACGGCCTTTGCCAGATTCTCCTCCGTTACCCTGTCCGCCAGATTCACATCCACCCCTCTCGTGGCGGCGCCCGCCCCGGCCAGACTCCGGATCTCCGACATATTGCCCCGGATAACCGCAAACCGTATCTCCTCCATCAGCAAAAGGGCCGTCTCCGTGCGCAGCCGGGACGCTCCCGCACCCACCGGGTCCAGGACCACAGGATGTCCCAGCTCATTGGCCCGCCTGCCTGCCGCCGTCATGGCGGGGATGATCCTGGTATTCAGAGTGCCAATATTCACAACCAGTCCCTGACAGATACCGGCAATCTCCGCCGCCTCCTCACAGTCGTCCGCCATAACCGGCGACGCGCCGCAGGCCAGAAGCATGTTGGCGCAGTCATTGACCGTCACGTAGTTGGTGATGCAGTGGATCAGCGGCGCCTTCCGGCGCACATTCTCAAACAGTTTCCCAAACATGGTATGCTCTCCTCTCAGAAAATAGGTCTGTCCCAATGAAATAAAAAACGGGCGGCAATGCGCAAAGCGTACACTGCTACCCGAAAAAAGCAAATAAGCTTATAGAACGGCTTCCTCCGGCGGCATTATCCGCATCAGGTTCAAGGGTCGAAGGTCTACCTTCCTCTCAGCCTGTCACACAAGCTCCCCCGCTATTTCATTTTTTTAATTATAATCCAGGCGTTTTGCCGTGTCAATGAAAAAGTGGATGCATTCATGCTCCGCATCCGACAGAGCCATTTCCACCACCGTCTCCAAAAAAGAGGGCATGTTGCTGTAGGTAAAACAGGTGCCCAGCACCATGTAGCTGTAGTTGTTGGCCCAGAACACGTCGCCGCTTTCAGCAGCCTTTCCCTCGTGGACTCTGTATTCTCTCGCTCCATACCGGCAGTATCCTTTCTTCATACATTCTCTCTCAACAACATCATCATATCATTACTGTCAGCTAAAAATCAATGAAAAGGTGCGTAAAATATTGCAAATTTACGCACCTTTCCTCTTATCTCAAATTAAGAATCGACTGTTTTACAAGAGTTTTTGCCACCTGTACTTTATAGGAGGTTTCCTCCAGCGGATCCGCCCCCTTAAGGGCCAGTTCGGCCGCCTTTTCGGCCGTCTCCGGGCAGATCTCCTTTCCTGCCAGATACTCCTGGGCAGCCAGGCACCGCACGGGAACCGGAACCACGGCTCCCAGAACCAGGGACGCCCCCAAAGCCCCCGATCATCTCCTCCCATCCGTCCCTCATATTGTCAGTCCTTTCTTTCCCTGAGACATTGACGGAAATAGAGCATACAGGCTGCCAGCACCCCATAGGCAAAGAAATCGCATCCGGCTTGAACCCCGGGGAGAACGGGGCTATATAGAACTGCGGTCAGTCAAACCTCTAAAATGAAACCGGCAATTTTCGTTATAACTATTGACATTACAACACTCCCGTGTTATAACCATTGTTGTATCAATCAATATTACAACACTCAAACGGAGGTCCTGTGATGACAAATTTTAACAAAGTAACCATAGCAGACAATGGAAGAGTCGAACTTCACGACCTGCTTTCCCTGACCGGGGCAGAGATAAGCATTAACCATCTCCCCGCAGGCGCAAGCGTGCCTTTTGTCCATGCCCACAAGGACAATGAAGAAATCTACGCAGTTCTTGAGGGAAAAGGCAGGGCGGTTATCGACGGGGAGACCGTAGAACTTTCCGCCGGCGATTGGCTTTCCGTCGCCCCCGCTGCCAGACGCCGGTTCTTTGCGGCAGACGATACGTCCATCCGCTTTATCTGCATCCAGGTAAAGGCCAATTCCCTTGGGAAATACACGAAGGATGACGCCATCGTAGAACCGTAAAATAAACCGGTTCTCTTCCCGGACCTGAATATCTTCTCCTCTGCAGACAGTACGCCAGGCCATTGTCCTGCGCAATCAGGGCTGCCGCACAAACATGCGTGGCAACCCTGTCTCCTGTCATATCCTAACTTTTCCCGCGGCTCTCCAATTGCCTCTTAAGTTCCGCAATCTCCGCATCCCTTATCTTTATGGCCGCATCCTTTTCTTCCATCTTCGCCTTGGCCTCTTCCTTCGTCTCTTCCAGCTCCTTCTTCAGCTCCTCTATCATATACGTTACCGTATTCCGATCCAGTATCTTCAGCGCCTCCGAAAACATCCCCAACACCTCCTCCGGCTTCTGGCGGAGCATGGCTGTCTCCTCGAAAATTTCCCCGATCCACGGATACTCCGGGTATTCCCAGGCCAGCCTTTCGGCCTCCTCCGGGTTGTCCACGGTCAAAAGTGACAGCCATGCAGTCTGTTCGCTTCTCTTTTTAGGATAAGGATTTTTCCGGAAAACGTCAAGTGCTATGAGAAAATATTCCTGCAAAAATCGCATCTCCAAGCCGGTATCGAATCTCACTTCCCCGTGGTGGACATAAGCATCCTCTATCTTGTGAAAATCTCCAGTACTGTTTTCAAAAATCACAATCACATACACATTTTTGATATCCCGGTAGGTGAACGTGCTTCCCTTCTCACCTTTTACCCGCACATACTGGCGCATGACCAAATCCGACGAATAGCATGAGATGCGTTCCGCCCCAAATGCGTATCCCTGCTTTTGGATCTCAACATTGATGAGAGCCCCATTCTCCAGTTCCCCCAAAAGATCCATAATCAAAAGCATATCCCCGCCCAGCACACTGTCCTCATTGGGAAGGATACGGATGATTCTCACCCTCATGCCCAGAATGCTGGAAATAAACAAGGACAGGCGGTCCGGGTGGATATCCGGGTGAAAGATCCTCTTGAAAAACGGGTCGTAGGTCAAAGGCAGCGTTCTTTTCTCCTGACAGAAGTCTAAAAAACGCCGTTTCCACTCCTCACTTAGTCCCTGATAGCTTCCATAAAGAACCGGTGAATGTTTTAAAAAAACAATCACCTCGTCATCCGCCTGACATCCGTGTCCCTGCCCCCTCAAAAGCCTTCGGGTATTTAATTGTGCCGTCCCATTTGCCATAGGCTGTCTCCTCCATGTGTAAAATAAACTTGAATCCGGAATATGTGGTGAGAGTTCACCAGAAATCTAGATTACCAAACGAAACTTGTATGGGAAAGAACACATGACAGGTCCTTATCCCTTGCCGGCCCAATGGCCGCAGACTCATTATATCATGGCCCCTTTGCCATGTCCATGATTTTCTTGTGCAAATCTCCACGTTGCGGTTCGCTGGGGTTACTGTTCACAGACAATGTCATTAACTTAAGCGTTGAGAACGATTCCTTGCGCAAAATAGCACTATTATTAAATTGCTGTTTAATTGAGTGAGCAAAGGGCGGATTTGGTCGTGGGGCCAGTCAGAGGAGAGATGTCCCGTCCGGGTTCAGATATGCCAGACATTCCGATGAGCCCAAAGCGGAAAACACTCGGGGTGAGGCCCTCCTGTTTTCCTGGTCTCATCTCCATGGCATATATTCACCCTGCCGGGACATCTCTCCTCTGACTGGCAAA
>JAAWHK010000004.1 GCA_022795805.1 Hungatella sp.
ATCGCCAGGCGCAGGTATGAGCAGTTCTGCCAGGAGATGGTGGCCTATGTGAGAAAAAACGGGGGGATCCTGTGAGCGGGGAGGAAGGATTTCTGGACGGAGGGCTGTGGTTGGCGTGCCATATTCTGTATGCGGGGGGCATTTCCAGGTTTTTGGGGACGCATCTTCAGGGAAGCAGGCGGCGGGAGGGGATCTTCGGTCTGCTTATTTTGGGCGGGAGTCTGATTCTCAGGATGTGGGCGGCAGGAGGGAACGTCCCCTATATCACCCATGCGGCATGCAGTCATATTCTGCTGGGGATCCTTACGGCGGCGGTGTTTGGAGGGGAGATGGAGAAGCGGGTTTTGGCGGCTGTCCTTGGGATGGTTATGACGGAGCTTCTGTGGAATTTCGGGGACTCCTTTTTCTCCTTCGGGGCCCTGGTGCTGATTGGCTGTGTAAAAGGCAAAGGGGAGGCCGCTGCGGTCATAGGACCGTGGATGGGAAGGGTCTGTACGGTTATGACTTATGGGGCCGGGATATGGGCTGTAGGCAGGCTGTCAAAGGCTCTCAAACCGGTATTCGAGGGCAAAAGGGGAAGCTTATATCTCTGGCTGTCAGCGCCTCTTGGGTGCCTTCTCTTTGTGACTGACCTTGTGAATTGGGGTGCCAGCAACGGGATCCTGGTCCAGAACTGGATGAAGTTCGGGCTGTATGAGAACCAGCTTTTCAGTCACGGCGCCATGTGCGTATTTACCGGGCTGTCCATGGCTGCGGCGGGCTTTTTTGTCTTTGGGACGGACCGGATCGTAAGGGAGGAGCAGGAGAGGGAGCAGTACCGGGCCCAGGCGGCCTATTATGAGATGATGGAGGAGCAGTACGGTTCCATGGAGCGGCTGCGGCATGACATGAAAAACCATATGCTGGCCCTGGAGAACCTGGTGCAAAACCGGCAGTGGCAGCAGGCTGTGGAGTATCTGAGGGAGATGTGGCAGATGGGAGCCGTGGGGGCAGGCGATGAGGCTACGGGAAGTCTGGTGATGGATGCCCTTCTGTACCATAAAAGGCAGCAGGCCCTTAAACGGGATATCCGCTGGCAGTGTGATGTGAGAGTGCCAAAGAATTGTCCGGTGAAGGAGGTGGACCTGTGCATCATCGCCGGGAATATCCTGGACAATGCCCTGGAGGCCTGCGCAAGGCTTAAGGTGCAGGACGGCCCCTTTATCCGTGTGTATATGGGGACGGTGAAAAGCTGTCTTTTTATGGAGGTGCAAAACTCCATGGAGATGGGGGAGGGAGGCGGCCCCAGGCAAGACAGCGGAAAGGTGGGCAGAAGGGGGAAGGGAGATTTTCGCAGACACGGACTGGGGCTTGGAAATATCAGGGCAGCGGCCGCAGGATACAACGGAGCGGTCCGCGTGGAGGCGGAGAACGGAATATTTACCATATCGGTTCTCCTGCCCATGTACCGTACATAACACGAAAGAGACCGTTTGTTCCATGGTTCTAAAACTTCCGGCAGAGAGGCCGAAATCATAAGTGTCGATATAAAACTGCGTGCGCGGTTTCCGGCCGGCGGCAGCACTTTATCGCCGCTGTCCGGGAGTCGTGCAGGGACAAAAGGAGGCTGGAATATGAACATAAAGACCATGGAAGGCCTGGCAGGGGCCGGAGCCAGTATAAGCCTGATATCCACACCCATGAGCGTGGCTAAGGAAGCAGAGCGCAAAGGGGATACGGACAAGATGCAGCGTGCCCTTGGATATGCGGCCGGGATGAAGGAACAGGCCGACCAGTACGGGGAGAAAGCCGGGGAGGGCATGAAGGCGGACGCCGAAGAGATGAAGGAGCAGGAGAAAATGCTTCGGGAGGAGCTGACAGAGGCCAGGCGACGGGAGCGAAAAGAGCTGGAAAAGCGGCTTAAAGAGGAAGCCTCAGGCAGTGAGGCCGGGGTCAGTGAGAGTTCAGACCTGGATGATCTGCAGATCAGCCCGGAGGGAAAAAGCCAGACAGAGTCGGCGGGAGAAGGGCCTGTGGCCGGGGCCGGGGACACGGCGGCCGCAAAAGCCGGCATGGAGGATACGACCTACGACGGTTCGGGGGCGGGCCTGCACCCGGCCCCGGCCCCGGCCGTGGGCGAATATGTGGACGTGACCGTGTAGCAGGGCTGTATGTTTAGGCATCTCTGCGTGAATCCTGTGTGACGGGAAAGGGCAGAGCCGATGAACTGTGACATAAACGCAAAATTCATCGGCTCTGCGGCTTAACGGTTATCTGCACATCCGGTGAGTCTGTCAACCGCAAGGGAGGCAGTGGGCTGAAAGTAAAAATCCTTTCCTCTATTGCTCTCATACATAAAATCCTTTAGCGGCTTACTGGTATAGTTTGAAAAATCGCCGTATACAGCAAACCTCACGCCATAGTTGATGAATTTCTGTAATATTTCTCCTGCCAGACAAGTACTGAGGACAAAAAAATCGTTTACAATAGCTTCCTTGTTTACGGCAATATTTGTGCAGCCTGTTTCATACTTTACTGTCATAATCAGGTCCAATGCCGACTGGACATCCGTAATCAGCAGTTCGTCACTGCTGATAAGTGCAACCTCTGTATTATTTTTTCTTATAACTTCTGTTTTCATTTTGTACCTCCATCAATTTTGAATTAAACTGTCAATCAGATGGTCAACCATAAAATCAAAAGTTCCCACATGATTGTGTGGAAGAATATCCTTATTTTTGATATTCATAATCAAAGAGTAGATAACGGACAAGGCCAAATCCTCATCAACTTTGAATTTTAAATAGGGCCGGCCTGTAAAAAGCTGCCGGCTCATGCGATTGGATTCCCGGATTTTCTCTGCCTGTTCCTCTGATAGCTTATTCATCAAGATTGTAAAGTCCGTACTGTCCGAATGGTACAAAAAATTGTTTTTATCATATTCCCGGTAAATGAGCTTTAAGGCTTCGGCAACACCGCGCTTTTCTTTGTGCTTTTCGATTACCTTGAGCGCCGCAGTACAGATTTGTTCCTGCACGGAACACAGCACCTCACAAAAGAGAGCCTCTTTCGATTCGCAGAAAAGATAGAACGCCCCTTTTGAGATTCCTGCCTGTTTGCAAAGGTCATCGACACTTGTTTTCTTATAGCCGTACTGGGTCCAACTCTGCTTACAGGCTTCCTGCAAACTTCTTTTGATGTTTTCTTTTTCCCGTTCTGTAAAACCTCTTGCCATATGGTTTTCTCCTTGTATGACTTAAAATACTAAAATAGTCATAGATATAATACACCATACACCGGTAAACGTCAAGAAATATTTTCAATATTGCGAAACAGTACAAGGGAGGAAGAGAGGAAAGAAGAAGAGAGAGTATACAGTGCCCAGAATGTGATAAAGTGGAAAGTCCGTCTATATGGACCCCCAGGTAAAGTTACACTATCGTGGGAATATGGTTACTTGCTAAAGCCAGAACCTTATGTTAGAATCGGTGTATGGAAGACGGCAAAATCCGGGCAGAATACAGATTGTTGGTGAAAGAACCGGTTTTTGCAGTAAGGAAAAGTATATAGAGTGATGCATGAAGATATCAAGGATTACAGAGCAGAATTTTAGGGGCATAAGGGAACTGAAATTGGAACTTGACGGAAAGAGTACCGTTATTTTCGGGGTCAACGGTGTGGGAAAGTCAAAGGCTTCCATTACAGGAGTATTTCGGTTTGATTCCGGGGAGGAATTTGAATACTACCGCTCAATAAGCAGGCTGGATTTCAGTACTTTGTTTGAATGGTTTCGAATAAGGGAGGACCTGGAGAATCAGGAGAAGGTGCGCCAGGCTTTAGATCACGAAGACCGGGATTTAAAAGCTGTTCGGAAGGCTACGCTGGCCATCGCCAATCCGGTGCTGATAGATCCCCTGGAAGGCAGCGGGGGTGTTCTGATCGACGAGCTGGAACTCCACATGCATACCCAGTGGCAGAGAAACTGGCTGCCGTGATCGATCAGATAACCCGGGGCAGAAATAACAGTACCACAAAGGCCAGAGCGCAGAGGGGCAAAAGAGATGATTGATCATCTGGGGCTTAACAGCTATTATCTGGTCCGGAACCGGGAGACTGCCATTGAAGAGAGCGGCTTCTATGATGAGGAAGCGTACACGGAGGATGAGATTCTGGATGTGATCAATTATTTCAATAAAAAATACATTGTAACAGATGACGAGACGGATTTTGACATATTTATAGGAAGTACCAATAAAAAGGTAAAGCGACCGGAAAACTTTGGAAGTAATAGAATAAAAGACGATTTCAGGCTGATGTTATCACCGTGATACATCAGCTTTTTATTGTGATATTGATGCGAAATTTAATAAGTCGATTGTATATAAAACAACATTGATTTAATAGGAATAAAATAGACGGATGCCATGTATGTATAGAGATAGAAAAATGAGCTTCCTTATTTTCGGCAACTATCGTATAATGAAAATGCATAATATTAGTTGTATATTTCAATAGTCTATTATGTATTTTTTATTTTCCGCGGTAAAAATCGTTGTCTGCAGGGTTTTGGGGGACGCAAAGCTGTTTAAGTATAAACGGCGGGCTGATGCAGGGACGGCGGTAGCATCTGACACGAAGGACACTGAGAACGGACATGAAGAGGGGAATGACAGAAAGAAAAAACTTGGCTGGACAGGAATCAATTCCAGAACACAGGAGGGTATGACCAATGAATATATTACTGGTCGGCGGAAGCAGTAAGATCATGGACGCCATGATCGACAAATTGAATAAGGGCAGCCACCGGGTCTACCTTTTGACAGGGCGCAGGGAAAAGAAATTCACCTACAAGCGTGCTTTTGAGAGGTATGATTTTTTGTATGACGACGACAATGTCATGAATATCGCAGAGAGCGTAAAGCCGGAAGCGGTGCTGTTTATGGGCGCTTACGACACGAACTTTGACTGGAGTAAAGGGAGGCAGGAGGCGGTGCGGTTCACCTCATCGCTGATCAATCTGCTGTCGGTCTGCTCCGCGGCAGGCAAAAACGGCTGCCGCTTTCTCTATCTTTCCTCCCAGGAGGTGTACAGCGGCTCCTACGGCGGCTGTGTTTTAGAGGATGAGCCCGCTGCACCGAAAGACTACAGGGCTATGGCCCTGGCCCAGGGGGAGAGTATCTGTGAAAACTACCGGAAGATGCAGGGGATCAATGCCATTACGCTGAGGATGGACCGGGTTTACGGTATTCCAAGGGAAGGGCAGGAGGAGGATAACCCCTGTTTCAGAATGTGCCTGGAGGCGCTGAGAACCGGCTCCATATCGGCTGACAGCAAAAACGTGTTCTCCATGATCTATCTCAGCGACGCCGTGGAACAGATCTGCCGCATGCTGATTGAGCGGGAGTCAAAGGCATCCTGCTACCACATTTCTTCCATGGAGGAGATAAGCGAGATGGAGCTGGCACAGATGGTGAAAGACGGGCTGGATGCGGGTGTGACCATCACGGACAATACAATGGGGGATGTCAGACGCCTGATTCTGGACGGAAAGCGGTATCGGGAAGAGTACGGCCAGAAGACGTTTGTCCATTACGGGGAGGGCGTGAAAAAAGTCGTTCAGTTTATGGCAAAGCACAGAGATTCCTACATCAGCGCCGGGGACGCGGCGGGGGGATGGGGGGCGCGGCTCATGCACGGCGCCAGGGTCCTGCTTCGGAGGATGGTGCCATACATGGAGAATATCGTGTGTTTCATCCTGTTCTTTATTGCGGATAACCGGACGGCGGGCAGCCGGTATTTTGAGCGGCTGGATTTCTATCTTCTGTATGTGCTTTTGTTTGCCACGGTCCACGGCCAGCAGCAGGCCATCTTCTCAGGTCTTCTGGCTGTGGCGGGATACATATTCGGCCAGATGTACGGACAGTCGGGATTCGAGGTCCTGCTTGATTTCAATACATATGTGTGGATGGCGCAGCTGTTTATCGTGGGAATGGTGGTCGGCTATATGAGGGACCATTTGTATCAGATCAGGGACGAGAAGGATGAGGAGCTGCGGTACCTCAGTGAGAAGCTGGAGGGCATTGCGGACATCAACGACAGCAATGTGCGGATGAAGCACAGCTTCGAGGCCCAGCTGGTGAATCAGAAGGACAGTCTGGGCAAGATTCACGAGATTACGTCCAGCCTGGATAAGTACGAACCGGAGGAGGTCCTGTTCTATGCCGCCCAGGTGCTGGGCAGGCTGATGGACAGTCGGGATGTGGCGGTGTACACGGTGGCCAACCGGGACTACGCCAGGCTGTTTTCCTCCACATCCGCCCAGGCCAGAAAGCTGGGAAGCTCCATCAAATACACGGATATGACAAAGCTGTACGGGGAACTGAGGGAGCACAGGGTGTTTATCAACAGGGAGATGGACGAAGACCTGCCTCTGATGGCCTGCGGCGTGTACGCGGCGGAGGAGATGCAGCTGATCCTGATGATATGGGGGATTCCGTGGCAGCGGATGACGCTGGCGGAGGCCAACAGGCTGACTATCGTGGGAACCCTGATTCAGAACGCCACCGTGCGTGCCAGCCGCTATCTGGAGAGCCTGAAGAGCCAGCGCTATGTGGAAGGCACCAACGTGCTGACGGAGGCGGCTTTCGGCCAGCTGGTGAAGGCGTTCTTTGAGGCCAGGGACAAGGGGCTGACCGAATGCACCCTTCTGGAGATACAGGGAGGAAACGGCAGTTACAAAGCCGTGGGCGCCATGCTGGAGAAGAATATCCGTCAGACGGATTATATAGGCCTGCTGGAGGGAACGCTGTGCGTGCTTCTGTCCAACACCGGCAGAGACAACGCAAAGGGTGTGGTGGAGCGATTCCGCAGTTCAGGCTTTGAGAGCCTGCCGAAGGAGGAGATGGTATGACACTGACGTACGAGGAGGAGCTTTTCAGGAGCGTTCTGATCATCAACCTTGTGGCAGCGGTACTGTATCTTCTTATAGGAACCCTTGTGGTGGCTCCTGTGCGGGCGCGCAGGAGAGAGGGGGAGGAGGAGATACTCCGGGATAATCGGAGGGCCTACGTGCTCCGGTTTCTGGTGATGGTCCTGTGTCCTGTGGTTGGTCCCCTGTTTTTCTTCGTGTCCCATCTGCTGTACCTGACCGTGTTCCGGTTTCAGGTTGATTTGGATGATGTGGTCTTCGGCAAGGAGCGGGTGAGAACTCAGCAGAAAGCCGACGAGAACAGGGAGAGGAACGTGATCCCCGTGGAGGAGGCCATCGCGGTAAACGACAAGAAAAGTTTGCGCATGGCCATGATGAACATTATCAAGGGCGAGATGGAGGATTCACTGGCATCGATCGCCCTGGCGCTGGACGCGGAGGACTCCGAATCGGCCCACTATGCGGCCGCTGTCCTCAGCAGCAAGCTGAACGAATTCCGCATGGATGTACAGAAATTATACGGATGTCTCAAGGAGGAGCCGGAGGATCAGACGGAGTGCGAGGAGCAGCTTCTCAATCAGATGAACAGCGTCTTGAGGCAGAACGTGTTCACGAAGATGGAACAGAACCGGTTTGTGAAGATGATGGACCAGGTGGCGGAGACATTTTACGCCAAGGACCCTTGGAAGATTACCGACGAGCAGTATGAGAGCGTGTGTCTCAGGCTGATGGAGATAAACGATTTTGAAAATTCGGGCAAATGGTGCCAGAGGCTGAGGGAGCAGTACCCGGACCGGCTGGCCGCTTATACCTGCAGGCTGAAGCTGTACTTTACCACCAGGGACCGGGAGGCCTTTTTCGGGGCGCTGGAGGAATTGAAGAGATCCGATGTGGTGATCAACAGCGAGACTCTGGATATGATACGAATTTTCAGCTGAGGAGAGAATGCAGATGGTATCACGTAGAAATTATCTGGCGATCACGGCGGTGATGCTGGTGGTGTTTTTTCTTTTCCAGTTTACCAATGTGGCGCTGGAGAGCTGGAATGATTATAAGAATAATTCATATGCCGTGGACAGAGAGAGTCTTCCCCCTGAAAGCGGGGCGTACACGGCAGGGACAGAGGGGAAAGCGGATCTGGAGGGAATACCCGGCGGCAGGATAGCGGTCTTTATAGGAAGTGAAGAGGATCCTGTGGGCCGGGTGGTAAACACATGGGCCGTCTACGGAAAAAAGAAGATAAAGACGTACGGCACCGTGGAGGAATACCAAAAGAACAAAAAGAGGGACGGGACGGACGATGCACGGATGGTCGTCATAGATCCCGACGCCCTGGACTGGGAGCGAAAGGAGACCGTGGAAGGCATTAACGGCCTGGTCAGGCCCGGAGTGAGCATCGTGTTCACCGGCCTTCCGGACGTGTCGGTTATTGAGGGAAACCGGAGGCTTATGGACATTCTGGGCATCCGCGGCGTCAGGGAGAAGGAGACCTTTGTGACAGGGCTTCATCTGTACCAGGGATTTCTGCTGGGTGGGGAGATGGTGTACAGGGCGGCCGATGAGGAGGAGTACAGCCGGCGACAGGACATGGAGTTTACATTCCCCTGGTTCACCCTCAAAGAGGGTACAAAGGCCTACATGAGAGGCATTGGCGAAAACGACGAGGAGAAGGAAGAGGACGGGCCGGCGGTGATCTGGAGAAACCGGCTGGGAGGAGCCTCCGTGTTCGCGGTTAACGGGGGATACATGGAGGACGCGGCGGGAATCGGGATTCTGTCCGCCATGTGCGCCCAGTCCGGGGATCACTTGATCTATCCTGTGGTCAATGCCCAGAACATGATCTTTACCGGTTACCCGGGGCTGGCCAGGGAAAACAGCAAAGAGATGATGGAGCGCTACGGCCACACGCTGCCTGAGATGCTCAGAAACAACGCCTGGCCGGCCATCGTTGCGGTCAGCAACCGCAGCCCCATGGGCCTTTCGTCCATGCTGTCCCCCCAGTACGATTACGAGGACAGCAATTATCCGGATCAGGCGGAATTTCTGTATCATATGAAGCGGCTCAACGAGCAGAACGGGGAAGTGGGGCTGTCGGGCGTAAGCGTATCCCCAACCCCCGTAAAGAAGAAGCTTCTGGAGGATGCCCGGCTGATGGAGGACACGATCCCTGAGTACCGGTTTGCCTCCTTCTACGGAGGCGGTCTGGGAGACGATGAGATAAGCAAGGCTCTGGAGAGCGGGTTCCTGGACAAGGTGCGGACCGTGGTTACGGATTATGACGGCGGCAGCCAGGTTATCGGATACCAGTCAGAGCACGTCACCAGGCAGCAGATCGTCTCCGACGGCACCCGGCACACGTTTATGGAGGACTTCAGGGTCAGAAGCCTGGAGACTGCCCTCGCTTACACCAGCACCGCGGCGGATATAAGCCGGGCGGCCTTCCCGGAAGGGGAGGAGGACACCTTTGAGAAAGTGATCTCCGACTTTGGCTGGAATATCCAGCATTACTGGGAGCCGTTTAAGGACTTTGCCGGGACTACGGTGTCAGACTGCGACGAGCGCATCCGCCGCTTCCTGGCCCTCGACTACCGGGAGATTGAGGAGAACGGCGCCATCCGGCTGGAGCTGGAGTGGACGCCGACGCCGGTGTGGTTTATCCTGCGAAGCGACGGCAGGGATGTGGACCGGGTAGAGGGCGGAAGGGTGAAAAAACTGGAGGACGGAGCGTGGCTTTTGGAAGCAGATGAGCTGATGGTGACGATCCGGATGAAATAGAAGAGGGTCAGCCGTCCAGTATAGGGAGATATGTCATGAGAATATGTATAATAGCAGAAGGGTGCTATCCGTATGTGGTAGGCGGCGTGTCCAGCTGGACACACAGCCTGATAAAATCTTTTCCTGACCAGGAGTTTGTTATTCTGGCCATAGTGGCCGACCGCTCCCTGCGGGGAAAGTATGTGTACGATCTGCCGGACAATGTGACGGAGGTCCATGAGCTGTACCTTAACGACGCGGACTGGGGCAGGAGAGGGCGGCGCAAAAAGCAGATGAGCCGAAAAGAGTACGAGGCGCTGCGCAGGCTGCTTCTGGGGCAGGAGACGGACTGGGACGTGCTGTTTGACTTCTTTCAGAAAAAGAAGATGTCCCTGGACGACATGCTCATGGGCGAGGATTTTCTGGACGCGGTGGCGGCGTACTATGATCTGGAATACAGCCAGCTGGTGTTCTCCGACTTTTTGTGGATGATGCGGTCCATCTATCTGACGCTGTTTACCACTTTAAAGATGAAAATTCCCAAGGCGGACGTGTACCACTGCGTGTGCACCGGCTATGCGGGAGTGCTGGGGAGCATGGCCAAGTATATCCACGGAGGAAAGCTTCTCATAACGGAACACGGGATCTACACCCGGGAGCGGGAGGAAGATCTCATCGTGGCAAAGTGGGTCCAGGGCGTGTATAAGACCATATGGATTGAACAGTTTCGGAAGATGTCCAATCTGGCCTACGAAAGGGCCGATCTGGTCACCAGCCTTTATAAGGAGGCCAGGGAGCTGCAAATAGAGGTGGGGTGTCCGCCTGAGAAGACGAGGGTCGTGCCCAACGGCATACGGGTGGAGGACTTTCAGAATATTCCCGGCAGGAGTCAGGAGGATGAGGGGAAGATCCATATCGGAGCCGTGCTTCGCGTGACCCCCATTAAGGATATTATGACCATGATACAGGCCTTCGGCTTTGCCAAGGAGAGAGAGCCGGCCTTAAAGCTGTGGATCATGGGTTCCTGGGAGGAGGATGAGGAGTATGCCAGGGGATGCTTTGAACTTGTTCGAACCATGGGCGTGAAGGATGTGGAGTTTACGGGGAAGATAAAGGCCGCGGATTACTACGGCAGAATGGATATGACCCTGCTCACCAGCATCAGCGAGGGGCAGCCCCTGACCATCCTGGAGAGCTTCGCAGCCAGAAAGCCGGTGATTGCCACGGATGTGGGCAACTGCCGGGGGCTGATCTGCGGCGAGGACGACGATCTGGGCCCGGCGGGCATCGTCACCCGGATCATGAATGTGCAGGAGATCGCCCAGGCCATGGTGCACCTGGCCCACAGCCAGCAGGAGCGGCAGCGGATGGGGGAAAACGGATACAGGCGCGTGGTTTCAGGCTATCAGTTCCGGTATATGCAGGATGCATACAGGGAAATCTATAAAGAGTTTGCACAGAGCATGGGGATTGAGTGGACACAAAAGGATGCAGCGACGCAGGAAGGGGTGAGAGAATGGGAGGCGTAGGCGTCAAGTTAAACCGGATATTTGGAAAGCGGTCCATCGCGGCGGATCTGGTGGGATTTACTTACAGTATCATCATCACCATTGCGCCCATACTGCTGGTGATTGGGACGATTCTGCTGATGGGATTCGTGCTGGGATTCAGTGAGACGGATTATCTTACCAGGGAACTGTTCTCCTGTACCATACTGTATACGTTTATTTTTGCGCTTCTGACGGTGTCCCCTTTCAATGCGGTGCTGTCCAAGTACATGCAGGATGCCATCTATGAGGAGCGGTTTCAGGATATTCTGCCCTGTTACTACCTGGGGCTTGCCATGAATATGGCGTTTAGCTGCCTTTTGGGTATCCCGTTCTGTCTCTGGGAACATTTCGTGGGAGGCGTGGAGGTCTTTTACGTGTTCTGCGGGTTCTGCACCTATATATCCATGGTTCTGGTATTCTACTCCATGGTTTACCTCTCTATCTGCAAGGATTATGAGAGGCTTTTCGTGTTTTTCTTCATCGGAATGGCCATAGCGTTTATCCTGTGCCTGATTCTGGGGTTCTGGATGGGATGGGAGATTACGGAGAATATGCTGCTGTCTTTGACCGTGGGATTCTTTCTCATAGGAACCATGGAGTTTGCGGCCGTGAAGCGGTACTTTAAGGAGAACAGCAACCGGTATCTGCCGGTGCTTCGATACTTCAAAAAGTGGTGGAAACTGGTGGTGGTGAACTTCTTCTACATCTGCGGTCTCTATGTCCACAATTTTGTGTTCTGGACCCACGAGACCAGGACAATCATAGTCAGGAGCTTTGTGTACAATCAACCCTACGACATGGCCTCCTGTCTCGCCATGTTTACCAACCTGTCGGCGACCATCATCTTTATCACCAATATCGAGATGCATTTTCACGAGAAATACAGAAGCTACTCGGAGGCTGTGATCGGAGGGAAAAGGGCGGATATCGTCAATGCCAAGAAGCGCATGTTCAGGCAGCTGGCCGGAGAGCTGATGAACCTGGCCAGGATTCAGTTTATTATCTCCGTGGTGATCTATCTGCTGTGTGTGGTGTTTCTGCCCAGGTTCGGATTCGGAGGCTCCGTTCTCAGGATCTATCCCTGTCTGGCCGCAGGGTATTTCATCCTGTTTCTCATGTACGCATCGGTTCTGTTTATGTATTACTTCAACGACCTGACCGGCGCGGTTATATCCATCCTCTGCTTTTTCACGGCCACCCTTGCGGGAAGTATATTGGCAAAGAATCTAAGCGAGATCTGGTACGGCATCGGCCTGGTGGGAGGCTCCTTCATGGGCTGGAGCGTGGCCTACGCGCGGCTTCGATGGATCGAAAAGCACCTGGATACCCACGTGTTCTGCAGCGGTCAGCTTTTAAAACGGGGAATCGGACGCAAACCCTCCGGGCTGGTGTATCAAAAGAACAAGGCAGGAAAATGAAAAAGCTCCTGTTTGTCATCAATACCATGGGGCAGGCCGGAGCGGAGACTGCCCTTCTGGAGGTGCTTAAAAAGCTGGAGGGATGCGGTCATGAAGTGTTTCTCTATGTGCTTATGGGCCAGGGGGAGATGATGGGGCAGCTGCCGTCAGAGGTCAGGCTTCTGAACCGGAATTTCAGCACCATGTCCGTTTTGTCAGGGGCAGGCCGGAGGAGAATGGCCCGTACGGTGTGCCGGGCATTTTTCCGAAACGGAGGCTGCTGGAGGAAACTGTGCTGCCTGGCAAAGGTTTTCGCCTCTATGGCGAGAGGGGGAAGGATACGGATAAGCAAGCTTTTGTGGCGCATTGTTTCCGACGGGACCGTGCGTTTTGACACGACGTTCGACGGGGCCGTGGCCTGGCTGGAGGGAGGTTCCGCATACTACGTGGCGGAACATGTGAAGGCCGTTAAAAAGACGGCGTTCATCCACATTGACTATGAGAACGCGGGGTATACAAGGGAGATGGACAGAGACTGCTGGAGAGAGTTTGACCAGATCTTTGCCGTATCCGGGGAGGTGAGGGAGCATTTCCTGGAGTTTTATCCCGCCTATAGATACAAAACAGGCATTCTGTACAATATGCTGGACGAGGAGAGGATCCGGAAAAGGGCCGGGGAGCCGGGAGGTTTCACGGACGCCTATGACGGAATGCGGCTGGTGAGCGTAGGCCGGCTGTCCTGGCAGAAGGGCTACGACATTGCGGTGGAGGCCATGAAGCTTCTGAAAGATTCCGGGTACAGACTCAGGTGGTATGTCCTGGGGGAAGGGGATCAGAGGGGGCGTCTGGAGAAGAAGATACGGGCTCTGGGGCTTAAGGAGGATTTCATACTTCTGGGGGCGTTGGAAAACCCCTACCCCTACTATGTCCAGGGGGATATCTATGTACATACGGCCAGATTTGAGGGGCGGAGCATCGCCGTTCAGGAGGCCCGGATACTGGGATGCGCCATCGTGGCCACCGACTGCAGCGGCAACCGTGAGGAGATCACCCACGGAAAGGACGGAATCCTGTGCGGGCTGAGTGCCCGGGCGGTGGCGGACGCGGTGGCGGCCCTCATTGACGACGATGAGAGGCGAATGGCGCTGGGAAGAGAGGCAGGGAAAACGCGGCTGCCTGAGGGAAAAAGAACGGAGGAACTGACGGATATTTTCCTTTGATATACGAAGAATGGCGGGAGGCGGGATTATGGAGATGCTGTACTGGGCGGCTGAGTATGGGAAGGTGCTGGGGGGCTATGTGTTTCTGATGTTTGTCTGGCCCATGGTGGTCTTTGGCAGGCATCTGAAGAGGAAGACCGGCATGTATCGGTTCGGTTTCTGTGTGACGGCGCAGATCGTCCTGGTGAACACGGCCGTTCTGATACCGGGACTTTTTCATATTCTGAACCGGAAGCTGATCGTGTTTTTGTTTTACGGCGCTTTTGTGTGGGGGCTCTGCATGGAGGGGGAATGGTTTCGCTCCCTGGCCCGGAGCATTCGCAGAATAGAGTCTGTTTTTCGTTTTAACGGTTTTCGCCCGGGACGGTGGATCAGGGGGCTTGTGTGGGATCTGTGGTGGCGGCATGGGAACGGGCTCTTGGTGTACCCGGCTTTCGGGGCGGTGGTTATGCTGGGCATGGCCTACTTTTCCTACGGGGCGTTTCAGGTTGGCTCCTACGGGGGCGGAGATCTGTACACCCATCACGCGTGGATATACGGGCTTATGGAGGGCCGGATCTTTGCCGACGGCATCTACCCGGAGGCCATGCACTGCTTTGTCTACTGTCTCAACGCCCTGTTTGGCATCCGGGTGGACAGTATCCTTTTATTTTTGCAGAATATTCATATAACCGTGTTTTTTGTCTCCGCTTACTTTCTGATGCGTCAGGTGTTTGCATGGCGCTACACGCCGATCTTCGTTCTGGCGCTGTTTGTGACCTTGGATGTGGTCAGTGCGGACGAGATCTACGGGATGTACCGCCTCCAGATGACCCTTCCCCTGGAGTTCGGGCTTCACACCCAGTTTCTGTGCGCCCTGTATCTTTTGCGCTATCTGAAGGGGGAGGGAGGAGAAACGGTCAGGGGCAGACGGGTGAGGTACCGGCGCAGTGAGGATCTGTTTCTGCTGGCGTCTTCCGTGGCCGCCTCTGTGGCCGTCCACTACTATACGACCATTATGGCCGTGGTGATGTGCGCTTCCTTTGCCGCTTTTTCCCTGAAGCGGCTGTTTTCAAAGAGATATCTGGCGCCTGTTATGACGGCGGCAGTCTGCGGCTTTGCCGTGGCGGCGATGCCTATGGCCGGGGCTTTTGCGTCGGGGATACCCTTTAATTACTCCATCACATGGGCGCTGAACGCCATGGACGGCAGCGAGACCAGGGAGCTGGACGAAAAGCTGGAGGAGGAGAAGGCCGGGGAAGAGGGGAGTTCGGGGAATGAGGCCGCCGGGGAAGACGGGGGCTATCCCATAGAGAAAAGTGAGGCGGGAAACTGGCAGGAGAAAGTGACTGCGGTGTATGAAAAGGGATATAAGGCTCTCTACGGGCAACGGACAGGCCTGGTGCTTCTTCTGACTGCGGTATCCGTGATGCTCTGCCTGTCGGGACGAAGGAATCCGGACCGGCTGCCGGGTACGGTCTGCAGAGGTTACCCTCCGGCCATCCTCCTGTCATTCTTCTACATCCTTCTGTACGCGGCGCCTTTTATGGGGCTGCCGGAGGTGATCTCCGACTCCCGTTTCTGTTCCACGGGCCATATGATGATCCTGGCAGTGATGATGATACCAATAGACGCCCTAATAGCGGCGGCTGTATCCGTGTGGGGGGAGAGATTTTTGTTCCACCTGCTGTCGTTTCTGGCGCCGGCTGGCATATACGCGGCCGTGATCCTGACAGGCAATTACCACGGGTATCTGTTCTATGAGATGACGCGGTGCAGGCAGGCGGTGGCAGTGACCAACCGGATCATAGAGGAATTTCCGGCGGGAAGCTTTGTGGTGGTCGCCCCCACGGACGAACTGTACCCGGTCAGCCCTTACGGATGGCATGAGGAGCTTCTCAGTTTTGTGAGAAACAGCGAAAACGGGGAGTATTTTCTTCCGACACAGCATATTTTTATTTATGTGGAGAAGAAACCGTTCCGCTACTCTCAGGCCCACTTTTTCACCGGGCCTTCCTGGCTGGCAGAGGAAAAATATCAGGATATCTACTGGGACAAGTACTCGAAAAAGTATCCGGAAAAGGGCAGCAGCCAGGCTCCGGAAGTCGACGCGTCTCAGATCTCCGTGGAGGCGGCCCAGACGGCCATGGAGGAGCTGGATAAGGGATGGCGGGCCTACACCCGTCTGGACAGGCGCACGGCACTGGAATCGAAAGCCTACGGCTGGTGCAGGAGATTTGCGGAAAGGTATCCCATGGCTCTGAAGGTGTATTATGAGGATGAGGACTTTGTGTGCTACTATTTGGAACAGGAGCCAGGGGAGGAACCGTATAACCTGGGCATGGAATAGGATGGTAAAGACAGGAAAAACAGGAGGCGGTGCAGCCGTGATGCTTGCTTGTGTGCTGATGCTTGCGGGGGGCGGCCGGTATGCACAAAAGAAGGACTTTCTGTCCGTGGAGGGTCTAAGAAGCACGGCAGAAAAAGCCGCGGCCCCCAAAGGGTTGGAGGGGACCGTCGAAACCGTTGTCTTTGCGGAGTCAAACCGCAGGCTGGAGAATCCAAACCGGGGGTTCTATCAGCTTTACGAATTCCTCATCACGGATGAAGGGATGGATTACCGGGAGTTTATCGAAGAGTGGTACCCAAAGATTACGGATATCAGCCTGATGTTCATTCAGGTGAATCTGCAGTCCTATGTAAACGGTGAGATCACGGAGGAGGGGCTGAAACAGATCGGAGAACTTTTTGACGTGCTGGCCACCTACAAAAAACAGCTGATCGTCCGGTTCGTGTACGACCGGGAGGGAAAGATCGAGGAGCACGAGCCGGAGAGCCTGGATGTGATCGTGAGGCATATGGAGCAGCTGGAGAGCATTCTGGAGGAGCATGCAGGCCAGATCTTCATTGTCCAGGGAGTATTTACGGGCAACTGGGGGGAGATGAACGGGAGCCGGTACGACACAAAGGAGGACTGGAGAGTGCTGGCGGAAAAACTGGCCCGGGTGACGGATGATTCCATCTACCTGGGGGTCCGCACTCCGGCCCAGTGGCGTACGCTTATCCCCATGGAACAGACTGCGGCGGGAGTTCTGTCCTGCATCGGGGACGGTTTTGGAAGAAAGTCCAATGCGTCCCTCACGCCTCTCTGGGGGCGTCTGGGACTGTTCAACGACGGAATGCTGGGAAGCGAAAGCGACTACGGAACATACGGTGAGGAGAGCGCCGCAAAGGCCGGCTGGACGGAGCCCTGGATGCGGGAGGAGGAACTGGCCTTTCAGAACTGCCTGTGCAGGCTGGTGCCAAACGGCGGGGAGGTTATTGTGGACAATCCATGTAACGACCTGGCCAACGCGGTGAGGGACATGGAGCTTATGCATGTGACCTATCTCAACAAGTGGCATGACCCGGCGGTTCTGGAAAAATGGAGAGAGACCGCCGTGGAGGAGGAGGGCTGCTTTGACGGACTGGACGGATACACGTATATGGAGCGGCGTCTGGGATACCGGTTCTTCATTGAATCCGTTCAATTAAAGTACAGGCGAAAGGGTTCCTGCCTGTCGGTGGCCATCAGAATAAAGAATGCGGGGTTTGCCCCCATATACAGGGAGCCGGAGATGAGACTGGTGCTTCGCGGTGAGGGCGGCGGAACAAAAGTCGTGTCTGTTCCCCTGGAGGGCAGTCTGCAAAGCCTCGCCGGGGGAACGGAATCGGACAGGGCGGTGACGCTTAGAAAGGACATTGTGCTGGAGGATTTTTCCGCAGGAACATACCGGATATACTTCGATATGACGGACTCCGGTACCCGGACCCGCATCCGATTGGGCAATGAACAGAATGAGGAGAAGTACGGCTACTGCCTGGGAACGGTTGAACTGCGGCAGTGAGCGGGAATGACGGATATGGACCGGGGAGAGTGGGGAAGGTTGGACGAGAGGAAAGAAAGCATTGTTTTTTTCATAGGAGACATGAGCCATTCCGGAGGTACGGAGAGGGTTCTGTCGGTCATAGCCAACGGGCTGTCGGACAGGGGGTATCCCGTGACCGTGGTCAGTCTTTGGGGGGACGGCAGGACGTTTTTCCCGATGGGAAGACAGGTGAAGGTCAGGTGGATAAAGAGAGAGTGCCCGAAGGCAGGCATACCGGGACGGCTTAAGTTTCTCTGTTCCGTCTTGAGGAAGGCGGACGCCCGCATTCTGGTGGACGTGGATATGATCCTGGGGTGCTACTCCCTGTTTATGAAATGGCGGATACCCGGATTGTACTGGATCTCGTGGGAGCATTTTTACTATGATTTCCCCTTTGAAAGGTACAGGCTTGTGCGAAAGGCGGTGAGGAGGCTGGCGGGAAGATACGCGGACCGTCTGGTGGTCCTGACCCGGGCGGACCGGCAGGTTTACGCTGGGAGGATGGCCTTAAAAAACAGGATCGTCTGCATCCACGACCCGGCTCCCTTTGATACAGGGTATGAAAAAGAGGAGGAGACTCCCATGATCTTTGGAGCCGGGCGGCTCACAAAGGTGAAGGGGTTCGACATGCTGCTGAAAAGCTGGAAGCTGCTGGAGGAGAAATATCCCCGGTGGACCATGGTGATCGCGGGATGCGGGGAGGAGAGGGAGGCTCTGGAAAAGCAGGCCGGGGACCTGGGGCTAAAACGGCTGACATTTGCGGGCAATGTGCCGGATATTGAGGCGTATTACCAAAAAGCAGCGTTTTTTGTTCTTCCCTCCAGGAACGAGGGGTTCGGCATGGCGCTGCTGGAGGCCATGTGCTTTGGCCTTCCGGCGGTGTGTTACGCCTGCAGGATGGGGCCAAAGGAGATCGTGGAGGATCAGAAAACCGGATTTTTGGTGGAACCGGGGGATATATCCGCCTTTGCCGGGAAGATGGAAGTTCTTATGAGGGATATGGAGCTGCGCAGGCAGATGGGGCAGGCGGCTGCCAGGTCAGCCGGGCGGTTTGAGAGGGAGAAGATTCTGGATAAGTGGGAATCTTTGATAAGTGGGAGATGAATAAGAGGGAGATGAAAGTGTCGGTGATTATCCCTGTGTACAACAGACAGGCCTTTATCAGGCAGTGTGTGGGTTCGGTGGTTGAGCAGACGTGGAGAGATCTGGAGATCATCCTTGTGGACGACGGTTCCGGGGACGAAAGCCTGGCCATATGCAGGCAGATGGAGGCTGAGGACGACCGGATCCGGGTGGTGTCCCAGGACAGCCGGGGCGTGTCGTCCGCGCGGAACCGCGGGCTTTCCATGGCCCGGGGGGAGTACGTGTTTTTTCTGGACAGCGACGATACGGTCTGCCCCCTGCTTTTGGAAACATTTGTCCGGCAGGCGGGGGAATGGGGGGCAGGGGTGCTGTTTTGCTCCTACACCAGGAGAGATCCGAAGGAGGACGGCGCCGGATGGGAGGACATCCAAAACGGCAGAACGATCCGGGAGCCATGGATCGAGAGTACCAAAAAGGAGAGCGAAGAGTGGTTTCACAAGAAGCATCACAGGGAACTGTCCGGTATCGGCGGGAAGATGATAGACCGCAGGCTTATAGGAGACTTGCAGTTTGACCGGGAGATTTCCGGCGGGGAGGATACGGTTTTTATGTACAATCTGATCCGCCGGGGCGTGAGGCTGGCCTGCCTTGACCGGCAGTGGTATTACTACCGGGAGCACGAGGGGAGCCTGTCCCATCTGAACCGGATCGAAAAGAGCAGGCAGAGTTTTAAGGCTTATGAGTTTATAAGAGATGAGGAGTACCGAAGGGGCAGCCGGTGGGCCGGAGAGTGGGAGTACCGGTTTGTCTGGGACATCCTGACCAGATATCTGCTCATGTGTGAGCAGAAGGACAGGGACGGGAGCAGGGATTTGAGAGAGAGGATGCTAAAGGAGATGAGGCATCCATTATATAGAGCGTTTTCAGCCGGGAGAAAGGCGGTTTTCGGGGGATTGTTTTTTGGCTGTTCCCATATCCCTCCGGTGAGATGGCTGTGGATGAGAAAGAGGCGGGAGCCGGATCGTAAGATTTGCGGAAAAGCGTGAGGGCGAACATAGCGGTGAGAGGGGAGGAAGATTGTGACGGATCGGATATCGGTTATTGTTCCGGTGTACAATGGGGCACGGTATATCCGGGATTGTGTTGGTTCGGTTCTGGAACAGACGTACACGGATTTTGAGCTGCTGGTCGTGGACGACGGTTCGACGGACGACAGCAGGCGGATCTGTGAGAAGCTCGGTGAAGAGGACGACCGGATACGGGTGGTGAGCGGGCCCCATAAAGGGGTGTCGGCTGCGCGGAACAGAGGGATAGAGGAGGCAGAGGGGAAGTATCTGTTTTTTCTGGACAGCGACGATATGATTCACCCGCGGCTTTTGGAGGAGCTGCAAAGGCTGATGGAGAAAGACAAAACGGGCATCGCCGGGGAAGGGTACCTTGAGATTAAAGACGGGGATTTTGACAGGCCCGGGGGGAGAGAGAAAAAAGGCAGACGGCCGGAGGCGATGTATCTTGACAGCAGTCAGGCGGCCGATTACGATACCTTCGGCAGTTCCGGGACGAAATTTTATGCAATCGGAGGCAAGATGCTCCGCCGTGAGGCCATGCACGGCGTCAGATTCCGTGAGGAGCTGACCCATGGCGAGGATACGCTGTTTATGTATCAGCTGATTTCCTGCGGGTTGGACGCCTCCATTCTGAAGGCCGACTGGTATTATTACAGGACTCACGAGGGAAAGACTACCAGTGTGTACACGGTTGCGGCCTGCAGGTGCAGACATGGGGTTAACCGATACATACGGGATCACGAACTTCAGCGGGGAAGAAGAGAGAATGCCGTTCGGTGGGAGAACGCCACGGCGGCTTCCGTCATGAAATGGTATACAGTGGCCGAAGACGCCGGGGACAGGCAGCTGAAACGGTATGCGAGAATGCTGGGGGCCAGGGAAAGAAGAACGGAGCTGTTTTCCTGCCTGCGTCCGGAGAGAAAAGCAGAATTTTATCTGGCGCTTTACTGCCCTCCGGCTTTTCGGATCGCATCCCCTCTGCCGTATAAATGGCTGGGGACAGAGGACAGATGGGAATGGGTGCGGCAGCGGGGAAAGGTGAAGTGCCGGATATGGAAATTCTGTACCAAATGGAAATGGAAGATAAAGGGAAGGATAACCTGGCTTAAATGGCTGGCCAGGGAGGAGTGGGCGAAGTCGTGGAAGATACGAACCAAGGTTAAGTGGAGATTTATACGGCTGAAAAGCCTGGTCAGGGAAGCGTGGGCAGGGAGTTGGTTTGAGGAGAGACATGGAAGGAGGCGGACATGGAGGAGCTGATATCGATAATCGTTCCGGTTTATAACTCAGAATCCTATATCGGCGGATGCATAGAGTCGGTTCTGAATCAGACATACCCGTATTTTGAGGTGATTCTGGCGGATGACGGCTCAAAGGACAAAAGCAGGGACTTGTGCGAATCGTTTTGCCGGAAGGATGAGCGGGTGCGGCTTCTGAATCTGGAACACAGAGGCGTTTCTGCGGCGCGGAACAGGGCCATGGAGGCGGCCCGGGGGGAGTACCTGTTTTTTCTGGACAGCGACGATGTCATCCACCCTCAGCTTTTGGAGGCGCTTTTGGGACTGTTGAGGCGGGATCATGCCGCCATAGCCACGGAGACCCGCTTCTATGCGGGGGGCGGAGCGTTTCGAAAGCCCACGGAGTGGAGGCAGGAGGAGGACTGCACAGGCGAAAGCATGTATCTGGATTGCGATGCGGCCATTGATTACCGGAATTTCGGCAGTCCGGAGACCACGCTGTACGTCATAGGGGGAAAGCTGATCAGCCGAAATGCGCTGGGGCAGGTGCGTTTCAACGAAAAGCTGACCCACGGGGAGGACACGCTGTTTCTTTATGAGCTGATCGCCGCAGGCGGGGATGTGTCGGTGTTAAAGAGGGACTGGTACTATTACCGGATCCACGAAGGAGGGATTACCAGTGTATTTTCGGTGCCCACATGCAAAAGCCGGCATAGGGTCAACCGGTATATCCGCAACCGGGAGATAAAAAGCGGGAGGCGGGAGAATGCCCTGCGCTGGGAGGGCGTAATCCTGAACGCTCTGATGAAATGGTATGAGATCGGGCGCAGAGAGAGGGACACAGGGTTAGCGGCCTACGCAAAAAGGCTGGGGAATGCGGAGGTGAGATCCGGGCTGTTTTCCGATATGGCGGTAAAAAAGAGAGTCAATTTCTATATAACCATGTACGGCTTTCGGCTCCATCAGATAATCTCAGCAGGCTACAGGGCAGCTCCCTTTGCACGACGCATATGGTCTAAAGTGTGGACGGCCGTGCCGTTTATCTATCAGGCAGCGTTTATCTGTCAGGTGTTTTTGTCAGGAAAGAAGAGGAGCGGGGAGTAGATGGAAACAGTAGGGAGAAAGAAAGCGGATGTGGGAATCATAACCTTTCACTGCGCAGATAATTACGGGGCCATGCTTCAGGCCTACGGCCTGAAACGCTATCTTGAGACCAGCGGCGTACCGGCGGATATCGTGCCCTATGAGCCGCCGTTTATGACCGGGAGGCACTGGTGGATTCCCTACATACCCATCGGAGGCCCAAAGAAATGTATCAGGTGGGGCGTCACCAGGTGGAGGGCCCACAAGCGCATGGGAACGGATTTTTTCAGGCTCAGGGCCAATATGAGGCGGTTTCGGAGAACGTATCTGGTCAGGCGGGGACAGGGACGCATTCTTTTTGCGTGGCAGATGAAGCGGCTTACGTACCGCTGCTACATCGTGGGAAGCGACCAGATCTGGAATCCGGCCATAACCTGCGGCCTGCGGCCGGTGTATTTCGGGGCGTTCGAAAACCGAAGAAAAGAGAAGGTGGCGGCCTACGCGGCCAGTCTGGGGGGGAAAGCTCTGGAGGAGAGGTATGACGCGGAGTTTTCCGCTCTGCTGGCCCATGTGGACGTCATATCACTCAGGGAGGCTGCGGCTGTCCCCTATATAGGGAAATTCCGCAGGGAGCCGATACAGGCGGTGCTGGACCCGGTTTTTCTGCCCGGGAAAGACGAGTGGGAGAAGATCGAGAAGCCGCCCCGAAGAGAGGGGTACATCCTTCTGTACGCCACGGAGCTGGACAGGGACATGATCGGGTATGCAAGGGAACTGTCGGAGAACACGGGGCTTAAGGTGGTGGAGCTGAGAACCAACACCGGGGAGACGGACAAAAGCTTCCTGGTGGACTACACGGCCGGGCCGGCGGAGTTTTTGGGCTACATCCACAGGGCCGATTATGTGGTGACCAATTCGTTCCACATGGCTGCGTTCAGCATTATTTATGAGAAGCGATTTCTGGCGTTTCTCCACAGCAGTTTCGGCGCCAGGATTCACAATATCCTTCAGATTCACGGGCTGGAAAGCCGGCTGTGTGAGAACGGCCGCAGGGCGGATATGAACGGGACCATTGACTGGGAGGACGTAAAGCGGAGGCGGGAAAGCTGCGCGGAGGAATCGAAGAGGTTTTTGACGGATCATATCCGTGTATGACGGCCGTAAAGGGCAGTCACGGACAGGAGGAGAGAACATGAAGCTGTATGAAAACAAGGAGCAGTGCTGCGGGTGCGGCGCCTGTGAAGCTGTCTGCCAGGCGGGGGCTGTCTCCATGGTGCGGGACAGGGAAGGGTTTGCCTATCCCCGCACGGAGATGTCCCTGTGTGTAAACTGCGGCCGCTGCCGGCAGGTATGTCCATTAAAACACAGGAGCCGGGGGGCGGGCGGGCATAAGTATTACGGTGCCCGCGCCCTGGATGAGTCCGTCAGGCATTCCAGCTCGTCGGGAGGCGTTTTTACGGTATTTGCACGACATATGTTCAGCCGGGGCGGAGCGGTCTTCGGGGCGGCCTACGACGAGAACATGAGAGTGGTGCATTGCATGGCGGAGGATGAAACTCAGCTGGAGCGCATAAGGAGGACAAAGTATGTCCAGAGCGACATGGGAGGGATCTACGGCCGGATCGAAAGCCTGTTGAAGGAGGGCAGACGTGTGCTGTTTAGCGGAACACCCTGCCAGGCCCATGGGCTGAGGCTTTTTCTGGAGAAACCGTGGGAGAATCTGGTGACCCTGGATCTGGTGTGTTACGGCGTACCCTCCCCCGGAATCTGGCAGGACTACGTGGCGTATCTGGAACACCGGCACGGCGGGAAGATGAGGGAGTTTTCCTTCAGGGACAAACGTGGCGGGGACCACGGGCGGACGCGCTCCTATGTCATAGACGGCGAGGAGTATGCGGGCCCCCACGGAAAGGACGGGTACTGCCTGATGTATTTCCGCAACTACATCCTGCGCCCTTCCTGCCATGAGTGTCCCTACTGCAGTGTGGACCGGGGCAGCGACATCACCATCGGAGATTTCTGGGGAATAGAGAAGGTGAAACCGGAGATGGACGACGGCATGGGAACATCCCTTGTGATCCTCCACACAAAGAAGGGGGAGAGGCTGTGGAATCAGGTGAGGGATCAGCTGACGGAATTTCAGTGCAAAAAAGAAGATGTCCTGCAGCCACGGCTTCTGACGCCTACGGACAGGGCAAAAGGAAGGCGATGGTTCATGCTCATGTACAGATTTCTGCCCTTTGACTTCATCGTGAAGGCGGTGGACGACATAAGATCCAGGAGGATATTGGGATGAGCGGGGATGAAGAGAGGGGAAAGCAGGCAATCCGGGGAAACGATGATCCAAGCAGTATGGAAGAATGGAAAGCGTACAAACAACAGAAACGAAGCCGCCTGAAAAACACGGATTTCAGCATCATATCCTTAAACTGCTGCGGGACCATTATCTACCGCGACATGGAGATGCCGTACCTGTCCCCGACAAACAACTTAAGCATGAGCGTGTCCGACTACATGAAACTGGCCGAGAACCTTAGGTGGTATATGGCGCAGGAACTGACGGAAGTGGAGGCGGACGCCCCCTACCCTGTGGGCATGCTGGGGGATATAAAGATATACTTTGTCCACTACAAGACGTTTGAGGACGCAAAGGAGAAGTGGGAGAGGCGGAGAGAGAGGATCAACTGGGACAATCTGTTTTTTATGACCATGGAGAAGGCGGGGAATACCCGCGAACTTATGGAGCGCTTCGAACAGCTGCCCTGCAGAAATAAGGTTATTTTTACCAACAGGGAGTATCCGGAGTTTTCCGCTGCCTTTTATATAAAAGGGTTTGAGGGGCAGGACGGGCTGGGGGATATTACCGCTTTCCGGAGCAGATCGCCTATAAGAAGGTATGAGGACGATTTTGACTACGTGGCGTTTCTGAACGGGGAGGGGAATTGCAAGGAACCCTGGTCCGGATTCGTAAAGGACAGGGTTACGGTCATAACCCCGGTGTACAACGGTGAGTCGCACCTGGCTTTCATGCTGGATTCCGTCCTGGGGCAGACGTATCCTCACATAGAGATGACCCTGATCGACGACGGTTCCACGGACAGGACGGTGGAGGTGGCGGAAAGCTACCGGGATAAGTTCAGGGCCAAAGGGTACGGCTACCGCATTATACGGGGATTTCACAAAAATGCCTCCGCAGCCGTCAATGGGGGCCTTCCCTATGTGACCGGGGAGTTTCTGATCTGGCCGGACAGCGACGACATTCTGGAGCCAGAGTCCGTGGAAAAGAGAGCCGCCTTTCTGAAGGCGCATCCAACATACGGCGCGGTGCGCTCCCAGTCCTACTATTTTGACCGGGACAAGGGCATGCTGGATAAGTCGGACGAAAAGATCGGGGATCCGGACCGGGAAGAACTGTTCTGGGATATTCTGGAGTTTAAGACGTACGTGTGCTGCGGATGTTACATGGTAAGGTCCGAGGAGTTTTTTAAGATTTATCCGGAGCGCCGCATACCGGAGTACCCGGTGGGACAGAATTTCCAGATGCTTCTGCCCTTTATGTACCGCCACAGATGCTTCACGATCCGGGAGCCTCTGTACGGGGTCTGCGTCCGGGAAGGAAGTCACTCCAGGACGCCCCTTGGCCGTGAGGAGGAGGAGCAGAAATACCGGGATTATGAGAGTCTGGTGGACGAGATTGCGGGCATCTGCGGGATCCGGGACAAGGCGTCCAAAAGGCGTATCCTGTGCTGGAAGGTGAAGAGGCGGTACGAGATCGCGTGGAAGTACGGGGAGAGGAAACAGATGGCAAAGGCGCTGTTCCATCTGTGTCTGTGCGGGAGAAGCGGGCTGAAACTCTTCGGGGAGCGGGTCAGGATCCTGTGGAAGCACAACCGGATCGCGGGGGTGAAGACGTGGCTCTACTGGAGATTCAGGATCGGTACGGCGAAAGTCCTGGGGGTATGTATAAGGGGTTGGAAAAAGACTGCAGGCTGGTGTGTGCGAAAGGGCGGCTGGGTATACTGGAGGGTCAGGATCTGGAGGGCAAACCGGCGCAGAAAGGGGAAGAAGGAGTCTGAGGACAACTGACATCCTGAGATCGGACGGCAATGAGAAGCCAGAGCGAGTTTCGAAAAAGAGAGGTGTGGACATGCGCTTTTGGAGAAATTTGAAAAAGTATCACGAGTATGCGCTGTATGAAGCCAGAGCCAGGCTGAAATCGGAGGTGACCTCCTCCTATCTCAACTGGATCTGGTGGATTCTGGAGCCGTTCCTCACAATGCTTATCTATATTTTTGTGTTTGGCCATATTCTGAAAGTATCGGAACCTAACTACGCCGTCTTTCTGTTTATGGGAATCCTCATGTGGAATTTTTTCGGCGGGGTGGTGCGGTCCAGCGTTCTGCTGGTGAAGATCAACCAGGACATCATATCGAAAGTGTATGTGCCCAAATACATGCTGCTCATCAGCAACATGTATCAGTATGTCTGCAAATTCGGATTCGGCATGCTGGTGGAGCTTGTCATGCTCCTTATATTCCGTGTACGGTTCGGGTGGCATATGCTGTATGCCATTCCGTTTTTCATAGGGTACTCCATGCTGGCATTCGGCGTCTCCAGCATACTGATACACTTTGGAGTCTATGTCTACGACCTTACCTACGTGGTGGGGATCATACTGAATTTTGTCATGTATCTCAGCGGGATTTTTTACTCCATCGAGGGAAGGCTTCCCGGCAATTTCGGGAAGATGGCGTCCAAATTTAATCCGGTGGCGTTTTTTATCTCGTCCATGAGGGATATCATGATATACGGAAAAGCGCCGTCCCTTGTGTGGCTCTTTCTGTGGTGCGTTGTGTCCGTGCTTTTGGCATCCATCGGAATCATGCTGATTCATAAAAACGAGAACAATTACGCGAAGGTGATCTGATATGGTATCCATAAAAGTCGAAGACCTGGTAATCGAGTATAAGCCTTTAAGCGGAATTACCATACAAAAAAATTTTTTTCAGAAGCATGAGAAACGGTACATGTACCGGGCCATAGACCATCTGTCTTTTGAAGTGAAGAAGGGGGAGATATTCGGCCTCATAGGGCGCAACGGAAGCGGAAAGTCCACGCTTTTGAAGGCCATAGGGGGGATGATATCCCCGGATTCGGGCAGTATCAGTCTGGGAAAACAGTCCGCAGCTCTTCTGGCAATCGGCGTGGGATTTAAGCGGGATATGACGGGGCGGGAGAATATCTATATCGCGGGACTGCTGCTGGGATTTACCCAGAAGCAGATCAGGAAGAAAGAACAGGAGATCATAGAGTTCGCCGAGCTGGGGAACTTCATCGACATGCCCGTGAGAACCTACTCCAGCGGTATGCACTCCAGGCTGGGCTTTGCCATCACGGCCATGCTGGAGACGGACATCCTGCTCATCGACGAGGTGCTCAGTGTGGGGGACGAGCGATTCCAGAGAAAAAGTTTTGACAAGATGAAGGAACTGATCGGCGGCAGGGAAAAGACTGTGGTAATCTGTTCCCACAACCGGCCGGTTCTGGAGGAAGTCTGTGACAGGGTTCTGTGGATGGACCACGGAAAGGCGGTTTTGTGCGGGGAGGCCAGGACCGTTTTGGAGGCGTACCAGAAGTATATGGAGGAGTAGCGGCGGAAGGAAATAAAGGATGATGGGATTCGGGAAGAAAAAAGTCATGCTTACATTCGACGACGGGTTTAAATACGCCGGGGAGATCCTGGAGGTACTTAAAAAGCACCGGGTAAAAGCCACCTTTTTTGTCTGCGGCCAGTGGATGGAAGGGCACGGCGAAGAGTACCGGGATATTTTCAGGGAAAAACATGAGATCGGAAACCACGGCTACAGCCATGTGCGCATGGAGGAGCTGTCGGATGAGGAGGCATTGGATGAGATAGACAGGGTGCAGCGGCTGTCCAGAGAGCTTGTGGGAGTGGGGGCCAGGTGGTTTCGGTTTCCTTACGGCAGGAAGGATAAGCGGCTGTGCAGGCTGGTTCGCAGGCGGAGAATGCGGACCGTCGGCTGGACCATTGATACGAAAGACTGGGAAGGGATCAGCGGGGAGCGCATCGCCGGGACGGTTATGGAGAATGTGACCAACGGGGCCGTGATTCTTATGCATACCCTGGGCGAGCATACGGCGGAGGCGCTGGATATGATGATTCCGGAGCTGAAAAAGAGGGGGTATAAGATGATAACCATGTCCCAGCTGGCCCGCGACCCGGTTTTGTATGTTCGTCTGCGGAGGCAGAAAGTAATCGTTTAGGGGCGGTTTTGAAGGCCGGGAGGATGAAGATGGGTGAGACGGGACGCGGGCTTCCATGGTATATGGGCTGTGTATACAGGATTCGGGAATACGAGTGGGAGCGATATAAGAGGAGAAAATCGGCCAGGCTAAAACGCAGAGACTGTACCATTATCTCCTCCAGCTGCAACGGCACGGTTATGTACCACGATCTGGGGATTCCCTACAGGTCGCCCACCATCAATCTCTGCATTGACGCGGAGGACTTTATAAAGATGGCGGAGAATCTGGAGTGGTATATGGCCGGGCTGCTCCTTGAGGCTGAGGAGGAGGCGCCCTACCCGGTGGGGATGCTTTATGATGTCAGGATACAGTTTATACACTACCGGACGTTTCAGGAGGCAAGGGCCAAGTGGGAGGAGCGGAAGAGGCGGATCAACTGGGATAATCTCTTCATCGTAGGGGTCTCCAGTGACGGGGACCGGGAGGTGATTGAGAGATTCGAGAAGCTTCCCTATGAGAATAAAGTCATCTTCAGTCCCGTAGAATACCCGGAGTTTCAGTCTGTTTTCTGCATAAAGGAATTCAGGAGAAACTGGGGCGTTATGACGGAGTTTAAAAACCGGATATTGAAACGGCGCTATCTGGACAATTTTGACTATGTGACGTTTCTGAACAGGGGAAAGTGAGGGGCTATGGATAAAAAGGAGAAAATCATGACCATGTTCCTGATGCCGGCTGTTCTGGCAGGCGGCGCTTCCGTGTATTGAGGCGGGCCATGATATCGGTGATTATACCGGTGTACAATATTCAGGGGTATCTGGAAAGGTGCATCCGGTCGGTTCTGGATTCCTCATACGGAGATTTTGAGGTGATCCTGGTGGACGACGGATCCCTGGACGACAGTCCAAAGATCTGCAGAGCCTGGTGTGCAAGGGACAGCCGCGTCCGCTTTGTGAGCCAGAGACACAGAGGTGTGTCCGCGGCCAGGAACCGGGGGATCAAAATCAGCCGGGGACAGTGGATCGTGTTTGTGGACGGGGACGACCTTATCAGTCCTGATTTTCTGGAAACCGTGGCACAGCAGGAGTATGGCCGCTGCGACCTTCTGCTGTTTGATCTGGAGCGGAAAGGTACATGGAGGGCGGGGGCGGAGAGAAACGAAAAACAGAGAGGCAGGAAACCGGGAGGAAGAAACAGAAAAGCCCAAGAGGGGAGGGTGTACGGCTTCGGGAAAGCCCACAGGCTGCGCCTTGTCGAGACGCTTTTGGACATGGGACAGCCGGTTCGCGGCGGGAGCACCAGCCTGGCATCTCCCTGCGCAAAGGCCTACAAAAAAGCGGTCATAGACCGATACGGTCTCAGGTTCGCAGAGGATATCGCCATAGGGGAGGACCGTCTCTTCAACATCCAATTTCTGCTGAGGACGGAATCCGGGGCCTATATCCGACGGACTGTCTACCATATAACCCTGCGCCCTGACTCTGCCATGCGGGGATACTATGGGGGATACCTGGAGAATGATCTGAGATACCAGAGACGGCTGCGGCGTATTCTGACAGACCATGGCATCCTCCCCGGGGCTGAGAGGGCCTACTATAACAGTGTTCTCTCCAATATGGCGGACGTTTTAGTGAGGGGGATCTTCAACCCCCGCAGCGAAGCGGGATTCGGGGAAAAACGGGGGATGTGCGAAAGGATGCAAAGGGATGGGATCTACCGGGAGGCCATGAGGCATAACGGGAAGGCGGGGGTGATGCCCAGAAGGCTGCTGCTTTTTTTTCTGCGGCGGGGATGGTATGGGCTGGCCGGGACCGTGAGCCGGGTAAGCTATAAGGTGTTGGAACGAACAGAGAGGCTTTAGGAGCATATACTTTTATCGGAAACCCTGTGGAAGCATCTTGCGGAAATTGATGAAGAATGCAATGAGATGATGAACAGCATCATCTGTGCCTCTTGCTATGAAGTGGTTAAGGGGGGAACAAAATTCTCCCATTGCATTAAAAATGCCAAGTGTCCCGGATGGACCCGGTCGATTTCTCTTTACAATTTTTGCGGCTGTGCTATACTGGACAAGACGGCAGTCCTGTGATCTGCCATTGAGCGAATCAGCCGGTACACGGCAATACAGAGAAAGAAACGGAACATTTGAGATGAAAAGTTATGAGATGGACATGTGCACAGGTTCCCTGTGGAAGAAGATTATGGTGTTCAGCGTGCCGCTGATGTTTTCCAATATTCTGCAGGTGGTTTTCAACATATCGGACGTGGCGGTTGTGGGGAAGTTTGCGGGCCCCATAGCCCTGGGGGCGGTAGGCTCCACCAGTATTCTGGTGACGCTTTCCACAGGCCTTCTTTTGGGGCTGGCCAGCGGCGTCAGCGCCCTGACTGCGCTGTATATCGGGGCCAAAGACGACGTGAGCGTGAAGAGCACCGTCCATACGGCGGCCATTTTGATGGCTGTGTCAGGGGTGGTTATCATGGTTTTGGGAATCGGGTTTGCCTCCGGGATACTGACGGTGATGCATACCAAGGACGAGCTCATAAGGGATGCGGTCCTCTATCTGCGGATCTACCTGCTGGGAACCCCGGCGCTGGCCATGTTTAACCTGGGCAATGCGATCCTGAGCGCGGCCGGGGATACCAGAAGGCCTCTGTACTATCTGACCTTTGCAGGGGTGGTCAATGTAATCCTGAACCTGTTTTTTGTCATTGCGTGCCATATGGGTGTGGCGGGCGTGGCAGTGGCCAGCATCATCTCCCAGTATATATCGGCGTTTCTCGTTATCCGGCTTTTGGTGAGGAGTGGGGAGGCGTTTGCCCTGCGGCCGGGCTGCCTGAAAACAGACAGGGACAAGCTAAAAAGGATCCTGCAGATCGGGATTCCGTCGGCCATCCAGTATGCGCTGTTCGCGGTGGCCAACCTGTTTGTCCAGGCCAGCGTCAACTCCTTTGACCATGTGATGGTGGAGGGCAATTCGGCCGCCGCCAACTCAGACCCTCTGGTGTACGATATGATGGCGGCCTTTTACACGGCCTGCACCAGTTTTATCGCCCAGAATCTGGGGGCGAAAAGACGGGACCGGATCCTGAAAAGTTTTTATATCTGCACGCTCTATTCCTTTATGCTGGGACTTTTTCTGGGGGTGGGGCTGTATGTGCTGCGGTACCCGTTTTTATCTCTGTTTACCAATGAAAGCGCCGTTGTCAGTGCAGGGATTAAGCGCATCTCCGTCATGGCCCTGTCCTACTGTGTCAGCGCCTTCATGGACTGTACCATCGCGGCCTCCAGAGGACTCGGGAAGACCATTGTTCCCATGCTGATTGTGACGGCAGGGTCAACGGTGTTCCGGCTTTTGTGGATATGGATCGTGTTTGCCCATTTCAGAACCATAGAATCCCTGTATCTTCTGTATGTCTGTTCGTGGACCATCACCGCGGCGGCGGAGATTGTCTACTTTGCGAAGATATTTAGGTCTCGGGATCTGTCAAGGCAGCTGGCATGACAGCTCCCTTCACAGGTGAAAAGACAGGTACTCCCGGCCTCCCTACAGCAGGGAGTCCACCTTTTCGCACACTAAGCGGATGTATTCTCCCAGGCCGGCCTCCCGGCAGCCCACGATGTAGTGGCTGCACCGGTTTACCGGAATCAGAATCTTGTAGGCCTTGCTGGAACCGATGGCCTGGGCGATGGCCGGGGTTATCTCACCTAAAAGGGCGTCGGCAAAGACGATGCCGATGGGACCGATGATGATGTCGGAGTCCCGGGCATTGACAATACAGGGATTTTCCCCGGTGGCCCCGTAGTCCGCCCCCGCCTTTACCATGGCGGCAGTTGCGGTGGAGTTGGTGCCCACGGCGTACAGCACAAGTTCCGGATGATTTTTTTTCAGCTGTTCAATGACAGTGCGGCCCATCTTGCCGCCCTGTCCGTCTATGACGGTGATTTTCATGTATAAGCTCCCCTTTTCCTGCAGATGTACTCCCGGAGTACAAGTAGTTTAAATCGTATCTCGCTGCTGCCGGACAAAATGCCCGCCTGCGCCTTTTTCCTATTATACCGTTAAGGGGAAGGCTTTTCAACCGGCAGATGGTTTTTGGTGATGACTTTCTCCGTCACTGTGTGGTATAGTGGTCTTATGGCGGGAAGCGGCCCGGGTTCTTGATCGGTCCGGGAAATTTGACGCTTCCGAAAAGAGGTGCGGAATGAGATACAGGGAAGGTATATGGGGGATTGGTTTGGCGGTGATTTTGGCGGTGGTTCTTATGACGGCCGGCGGATGTAAACCGGCCGGCCGGTTCGGAGGCGGGGAATATACGGCTGCGGCGGTGGAGGATGGGGCGTACGGGGACACGGGGGGAACGGCAGAGGAATATATGGAGGATGAGGGGGAGCTTAAAAGGCCTGTGCGGGGGAAGATTAAGAGGGAGGAGTGGGAAAAACCGGATCCGGTGGAAGAGGTCAGGGCCGTCCCCGGGGCAATCACATTTCGAGAGCCGGCCATTGAGGCGGCGGCCAGAGAATTTCTGGGGAAACCGGAGGGGGACATCGCTCCGTGGGAAGTGCTTTCCGTTACGGAGCTGGATTTAAACCAGGATATCGACAGCGTTGAGGATCTCAGGTGGTTTTTGAATCTTGAGAGCTTCTCCGCGATGTTCGGTGATCTGAAAAGCCTGAGGGGAATTGAGGGACTGGGGAAGCTGCAGGTTCTGGAGGTGAGAAAGAACAAGATTACCAGCCTTGAACCGGTGAGAAACTTAAAGAATCTTAAGGAGCTTGACTGCGCCATGAACGCGATCCGGGACTACGGGCCCCTGTCAGGGCTGGTGAATCTGGAGAGGCTGTGCATCGGGGACAATGACATGTTCTATACGGATCTGTCCCCATTAAAAGACCTGAAAAACCTGAAATCTTTCTACGGGCCATATTGCGGGATCCGGGATATCTCCGTTTTCGCCGGTATGGAAGAGCTGGAGTACCTGCAGCTGTCCCGCAATGTAATCAGGGACGTAAGTCCCCTGGCAGGTCTTAAAAAACTGCGGTACCTGGAACTGTGGAGCAACTATGTTGCGGATATTGAGCCCCTGAAGAATCTGCGCATGCTGTCCCATGTGAATCTTCGGGAAAATAAGATTTCGGAGGAGGAGCTGGAGGATTTCTATGAGCCGAAGGAGGAGGACTATTTTGTCACCACGGTCAGGGGAAGGCTGAAGGAGGAGATGCCGGAGTTTGCCTTTGACATTGACGCGGCACTCTGCCGGGAGACATCCGATTACTGGATCCGGTCTGTTACGGTCCGGGAAAATAATCGGAAACTGCAGGTTATCTCCATACCGGAGCTGACATGCTTCGGCCAGACGGCGGTGCCCTGTCAGGAAAACATGGGGGTCGACATGGCGCTTAGTCTGGAGGATGTGAACTTTGACGGGTACAAAGACATCCGGCTGTGGGACACCCTCAACGGAAATTACAGGCAGGAGTGGGTCTATCTGGTGTGGAATCCCGAAACCGGGCAGTTTGAACACGATCCAAGGCTCAGCGAAATCTCCATGGCAGGTTTTGACCAGGAAGAGAAGTGTATCTACGGGATGACACGGGCTTGGGCCGCAGGACACAGCTATTATACCTATCGGTATATAGACGGCGAGATCGTTCTCACGGTCATGGAGACGGAGGAGCTTGTAATGATAGACGAGGAGAATACAGGCAGGTGCCTTGCCATGGCAGGCGTGGAAGAAGACGGCGCCTATGCGGAAGTCTTGCACAGGACGCTTATGGAGAGGAATCCTGAAACCGGGAGGCTGGAAAATGTGAAAGACGAATATGAGTTTATCCTCGAGTATTCAGAGGAAAACAGGAATGAGACTTTTACCGTGGAAGCAGACTCGCGGGTGGGGAAATTTCTGGAGGAGCTGGAGAAGTAGGGCGGAAGAAAAAAGGTTTTATTTTGTGTCCGTATGTGATAAAATTATGGAAGCGCCGGCATATCAGGCTGGCGGCAGAGAACAAAAATACTGTGAGACAGGAGGCGGATCCCATGAAAAGAGGAAACTGCATGTACATGTGCATTGCAAAAGCTCCGTGCAGGGTCTTTTAGAGCAGGATTGCACGGAGAGGAGCATTTGAAGACTGCTCTGGGACTTTGCACACCCGGGTAAATCAAATTTATCTGAAAAGGAGCAAAGTCTATGAATAACATGAAAGAATTTATAACAGCTGTAAAAGAGATGAGGACCTACCTGATCCTTTGGCTTACCCAGTCGTTTTCCGGTCTGGGCAGCGCCATGACCAGCTACGCGCTGGTGATCTGGTCCTACAACGAACATGGCTCAGCGCTGATGACCGCCCTTTTGATGGTCAGTTCCTACGCGCCCTACGTGGTGTTCAGCATTTTTGCCGGGGCTCTCAGCGACAGGTGGGACAAGAAAGCCACCATGCTGTCATGCGACTTTGCAGCGGCAGCTACCACGGTGATCATGCTGGTTCTGCTTAAAGGGGGCAGGCTCCGGATATGGCATCTCTACCTTTTAAACATGATCAACGGGCTGATGAACACGGTGCAGCAGCCGGCGTCGGAAGTGGCGGTCACCAGGGTGCTGCCCAAGAAGTACTACCAGCGGGTGGGAGGGCTTAAATACTTTGCAGCCTCCTTAAACTCCATCATGACGCCGATCATCGCCACTGCGGTTCTGGGACTGGCGGGTATGGAAGCCGTCGCGGCTTTTGATCTGTTTACCTTTGGCGTCGCCTTTGTGACCCTGGCCTTCTGCATAAAGATTCCCCGGAAGGAGAGGGACGGGGCTGGGAAGGAGAAACTGCTTGCCGCGGCTGGAAAGGGAATCGCTTACCTGAGACGGGAGAGAGGGATCTTTCAACTGATCCTCTTTCTGGCAGCCATCAACCTGGTGGCCTCTGTCTACGAAGCCGCCTTTCCCGCCATGATGCTTTCGCGGGAAGGGGGAGGAGAAAAGGTTCTGGGCCTGGTCAATGCGGTTATCGGCCTCACCACCTTCGCAGGAAGCATTCTGGCATCCTTCATGAAGGCGCCAAAAAGCCGGGTGAAGGTTATCTGCAGATGCCTGCTGTTTTCCATGAGCACGGAGAATTTCCTGCTGGCATTAGGAAGGACGCCTTTTGTGTGGTGCCTGGGAGGCTTTCTGGGGTGGATCGCCATTCCTCTTATGAGCACGAACCTGGACGCTATTATGCGGCTTCGTGTGCCGGAGGATATGCAGGGGAGGGTGTACTCCGTGAGAAATTCCCTGCAGTTTTTTACCATTCCCGTGGGGTATTTCCTGGGAGGCTTCCTGGTGGACGTGGTCTTTGAGCCGATTATGGCCGGGCAGGAAGCGGGGAGTATTCTGGTCGGGATGTTTGGAAGCGGGAAAGGGTCCGGAGCGGCGTTTCTCTTCTTTGTCATCGCCTTCGCGGGAATCGGCGTGTGCCTCCATTTCAGGAGAAACAGGGATATATGGGAGCTGGAGTAGGAGGAATCAAATATATACATTGTGTTGGCCATTGTGATCATAGCCGGGGACTCGCAACGCTGCTGCTGTTGCAGCTGTAATATATAAAACCTGTGGCATGAAAAGACCTGTCAGATGCTGGCAGGTCTTTTCATGCTTGACAATATCGAATATCGATATTATAATATAACTATCGATATTCGATACAAATGAAGGGAGGAGATTCTATGGCCCGGGAACAGTTTCAGAGTCTCAGCGAGCAGATGTACTATATCTTGCTGGCTCTGTGGGACGTGCAGTGCGGGGCGGATATTTCCAGGCGGGTGGATCAGCTGTCGCAGGGGCGCATCCGGATCGGTCCCGGCACGCTGTATACGCTGCTGGGGCGTTTTCAGGAGCAGGAGATGATTCGGGAGACGCAGAGCGCCGGCAGAAAGCGGTACTATGTGATCACGGAGAAGGGAAAACGGATGATGTACACGGAGTACGTCAGACTTCAGACGCTGATCCAGGACGGAGCGCCTTATCTGGGTGCGGAGAAGGCAAAAGAGACGGGGATAAAAGGAGGTCTGTGAGATGGGAAGAGGGAGAAAGTATGCGGCCGCGTTTTTTCAGGTCTACGAGAACGATTCTTTGAGGGATTACCTGGAGGATATGGCTCTTAAGGGATGGCGGCTGGAGCGTGTGGGAAACGTATTTTTTCGTTTTGAGCCGTGTGCACCCCACAGGATACGCTACTGTGTGGAGGTCATGGAGAAGCCCAGCGTCTACGCGTCCAATCAGTCCGAAAAGCTGAAAGCGTACCGGGAATTCTGCCGTGACGCGGGGTGGGACTATGCCGGGTCCACGGGATATCTCCACATATTTTACACGGAGGAGGATGAGGCGGTGGTGGTGGAGACCGACCCTGAGGAGCGGTATGAGCGGATCTGTCAGGCCTGCCAGGGGAATGGCCGGCTGACGTACGCGATTTTCGGGCTGGTCATCCTCTCCAATCTGTTCAGCTGTTACATGAAAAAAAGTTTCATGAATATCAACGGCTGGATCGTTCTGCTTATGATCGGATTCATGGCCGTGAGCCAGGGAGAGTTTCTGCGGTGGAAAGCCAGAACCGGCAGGTCTATGAGGGAGGACGGCGTTCTTTTCTGCTCCCCGTGGCAAACGGTGAAAAGGAAGAACTATGGCTTGATCCTGTCAGTCCTTGTCATGAGCGCGGCCCCTCTGATCTATACCCTGGGTCAGTATTCGTCGAAGGCCGTGGTGTTTGTTATGGTGGGGTTCTGGATGATTTACATTCTGATTCTGGCGTTTGTCTTCTCAAAGCTGCTGTACTGGCTGAAGGCGAAGCGGGCCTACAGCGCCAGAACCAACATGTTTCTCTACTGGGGAATAAGCCTGGTGATCTGTATCGGGGCCTGCGCCGGTTTTCTGGCCGTAATTTTCCGGATTCTGTGAGACGAAGCGGGTGGGGAGGGAAAATTTTTGACTTGACAAAATCCTGTCCAATGATATAATCACACATAAGGAAATACCAATAAGCCAATGCGTTGACGGGGACAGTAGGTTGTCAGGAAGCGTTCAGAGAGGGATGGAAAGGTGTGAGCATCCCACGTGACCGGCAAAGGAAGACCACCCCTGAGCGGTCCTTAATCGGACACGGTGATTCCGTTATCATCTCAAAAGCGGTCAGAGCGGCAGTTATGCTCTGACAAGAAGGGTGGAACCGCGATGTGATCGTCCCTTCCTGCAGGAAACTTGCCTGCAGGAAGGGATTTTTGTTTTGCCGGAACATGCGTCCTGTGAAGTACGGCGCGCTGCGGGGAATCCACCGGATAATGAGGAACCGAAACAATAAGAGAAGGAGAGATTTGTCATGAAAGTAACACTGAAAGACGGAAGTTTTAAAGAGTATGAGCAGCCCATGTCCGTAATCGACATCGCCGCGTCCATCAGTGCCGGCCTGGCCAGGATGGCCTGCGCGGGGGAGGTAGACGGCGAGAGCGTGGATCTGAGGTATGTGGTGGACAGGGACTGCCAGTTAAACATTCTCACGGCCAGGGATGAGAAGGGGCTGGCGGCTCTGCGCCACACGGCCAGCCACGTGATGGCACAGGCAGTAAAGAGACTGTATCCCGATGCAAAGCTGGCCATCGGGCCGTCCATCGCCGACGGATTCTACTATGATATCGACTTTGCCAACCCCATTGCGGCGGAGGATCTGGAGAAGATCGAGGGGGAGATGAAGAAGATCGTCAAGGAAGGGCTGTGCTTGGAGCGGTTTACCCTGCCCAGGGAGGAAGCCCTGGCCCTGATGAGGGAGAAGGAGGAGCCCTACAAGGTGGAGCTTATCGAAGACCTGCCGGAAGGGGAGGAGATCAGCTTCTACAGGCAGGGAGAATTTACGGACCTGTGCGCCGGGCCTCACCTGATGAACACCAAAGATGTGGGGAAGGCCTACAAGCTGATGAGCATCGCGGGCGCTTACTGGAGGGGCAATGAGCACAACAAGATGCTGACCCGCATCTACGCAACGGCATTCGGTAAGAAGGAGGAACTGGAGGCCTACATTACCATGATGGAGGAGGCCAAAAAGAGGGATCACAGGAAACTGGGGAAGGAACTGGGACTTTTCATGATGCACGACGCAGGTCCGGGATTCCCCTTCTTCCTGCCAAAGGGCATGGTGCTCAAGAACACGCTGATGGAGTACTGGCGTGAGATTCACAAGAAGGCCGGCTATGTGGAGATCTCCACGCCCGTCATGCTGAACCGGAGCCTGTGGGAGACTTCCGGCCACTGGGATCACTACAAGAACAACATGTACACCACCGTCATTGACGAGCAGGATTTCGCCATCAAGCCCATGAACTGCCCCGGCGGCGTGTTGGTGTACGCTTCGGAGCCCCGCTCCTACCGTGACCTTCCTCTCAGGATGGGGGAGATCGGCCTGGTACACCGCCATGAGAAGTCGGGCCAGCTTCACGGCCTTATGCGGGTGCGGTGCTTCAGCCAGGACGATGCCCACATTTTCATGACCCCGGAGCAGATCAAGGAGGAGATCAAGGGGGTTGCAACGCTGATCAACCAGGTTTACACCCTGTTTGGGTTTAAGTACCATGTGGAGCTGTCCACCAGGCCGGAGGACAGCATGGGAAGCGACGAAGACTGGGAGATGGCTACGGAGGGCCTTCGCAGCGCCCTGGATGAGCTGGGACTGGACTATGTGGTCAACGAGGGGGACGGCGCGTTCTACGGGCCGAAGATCGACTTCCACCTGGTGGATGCCATCGGGAGAACGTGGCAGTGCGGAACCATCCAGCTGGACTTCCAGCTGCCCCAGCGGTTTGAGCTGGAGTACCAGGGTGCGGATGGGGAGAAGCACCGCCCCATCATGATCCACCGGGTGGCCTTCGGCTCCATCGAGCGGTTCATCGGCATCCTCATCGAGCACTTTGCGGGGGCGTTCCCCACATGGCTGGCTCCGGTGCAGGTGAAGGTTCTGCCTATCTCCGACAAGTTCGGGGAGTACGCAGAGTCCGTGAGAAAGCAGCTGGATGACGCGGGGATTCGGGTTGAACTGGATACCCGGTCCGAGAAGATCGGCTACAAGATCCGTGAGGCTCAGATGCAGAAGATACCCTACATGCTCATTGTAGGGCAGAAGGAGCAGGAGGAAGGCCTGGTGGCCGTGAGAAGCAGGTTCGCGGGGGACGAAGGCCAGAAGAGTCTGGGCGAATTTGTGGAGGCCGTCCGGGAGGAGATCCGGACAAAGGCGGTTAGAGAGGCGAAGGCCCAGCCGTAAAAGGCAGTGGGAAAGGAGAAGCAGCGGACGTAAAAAGGCAGTGGGAGATGTGAAGGCATAAGCGCAAAAAAAGGAGCCGGGGGTATGGCATACACGATACCCCCGGCTTTTTTGCGTCTCTATGAATTCTTAATCCAGATCGGTTCCGTTGCTTTCGATAACTTTCTTGTACCAGAAGAAGGAATCCTTTCTGCTTCTGGAGAAGTCGCCGGTCCCGTCGTCGTGGCGGTCAACGTAGATAAAACCGTAGCGCTTGGCGTACTGGCCGGTTCCCGCGGATACCAGGTCGATGGGCCCCCATGTGGTGTAGCCGATCAGCGGCACGCCATCCTCGATGGCGTCTCCCATACAGCGGATGTGCTCCCGGAAGTAGTCGATGCGATAGCTGTCATGGATGGAACCGTCTTCCTCCACCTTGTCAAAGGCGCCGAACCCGTTTTCAACTACCATGAGAGGCGTGTCGGGATAGCGGTCGTGAAGCACGTTCAGGGTGTAGCGAAGTCCCAGAGGATCGATCTGCCAGCCCCAGTCAGACGCCTTTAAGTAGGGATTCTTGGCTCCCACGGACATATTGCCGGCGGTCTTCTCAGCGCTGTCGTCCGTGGTGACGCAGTTGGTCATGTAGTAGGAGAAGGTGTAGAAGTCCACTGTGCCCTTCTTTATGATCTCTTTGTCCTCTTCGGTGATGAAGGAGGTGTCAATGCCGTGATCCTTGAAATACTTGTAGGCAAAGGTCGGGTAGGCGCCGCGCACCTGCACATCGCCGCAGATGTTGTTCTTAAAGTTCTCCTCATTATAGCAGGCGAAGATATCCTTGGGATTGGGTGTCAGGGGATAGAGGGTCACATGGGCGATCATGTTGCCGATCATGAAATCGGGGTTGATCTCATGACCCTTCTGTACGGCCAGTGCGCTGGCCACAAACTCATTGTGGAGAGCCTCAAACATGGCCTGTGGGTCTGACTTTAAGTCGCTTAACTTTATGGGTTTAGTGGCCCTGATATCCTCGTCAGCCATGAGGCCCAGGCCGTAGAGGTTGCCGATGCCGCCCTCGCCCATACACGGGATGTTGATCTCGTTGAAGGTAAGCCAGTATTTTACTTTGTCTTTGTAGCGTTCAAAACAGGTGACGGCATATTTAACAAACATGTCGATGACTTTTTTGTTGGTAAAGCCGCGGTACTTGGTCACGATGTTCCACGGGATCTCATAGTGGCACAGGGTGACAAGGGGCTCGATGCCGTGTTTTCTGCACTCGTCGAATACATCGTCATAGAACTTAAGACCGGCCTCGTTGGGCGTCTCGTCATCCCCGTTGGGGAAGATGCGGCCCCAGTTAATGGACAGGCGGAAGCAAGTAAATCCCATCTCACCGAACAGGGCGATGTCTTCCTTGTAGTGATGGTAGAAGTCAATGGCCTGATGGCTGGGATAGAAGGCATTGGGGTCAGACACCGGAAGAAACGTACGCGGTGTGTTGACATCGCCTCCCAAAAGCATGTCCGGAACAGACAGCTTCTTACCGTCCTCCAGATAGGCTCCCTCGCACTGATTGGCAGCCACTGCGCCGCCCCAAAGAAAATTTTTCGGAAAAGCCATAATAGAATACCCCCTCTTAATTTATTTATGTAAAATTTTACCATGGACACAGGAGGTTGTCAATTGACGGCAGCGTATCTTTGCCTGATTTTCAGGTGAAGAATTCATTTCTTGCAGATGTTATATGAATGTGCTAGACTAAGCGTAACGACAAATTCGTATAAGGAAGGCGGAGATTTATGGATATATACAAATTTTGGAAAGATGTTTTGGAGCAGAATGCAGATGCTGTCAGAGATTATTTTGACGAGAACGCTTATATAAACTGGCATTGCACCAATGAGCATTTTAACGTAAATGAATTTATTACTGCAAATTGCGAATATCCCGGTGACTGGGACGGTGAAGTGGAGAGAATTGAAGAAATAAATGATTTATTTATTACAGTAACCCATGTGTATTCCAAAGATAAAACTCTGTCATTTCATGTTACTTCGTTCATTAAGGTTGTTAATGACAAAATTGCAGCAGTTGATGAATATTGGGCAGATGACGGTATTGCGCCTAAATGGAGATTGGACAAACATATCGGAAAGGCTATTGCCGTGTCCTAAGACAGAAGCAAACAGCAGAAGGAGGCGGGGATATGAAGGTTGTATTGAGCAGAAAGGGCATGGACAGCGCTGCCGGAGGAATGGCAAGTCCCATACTCCCGGACGGCATGCTGCTATCTCTCCCCATACCCGACAAGGCAGGAGGACAATCATACGGCGGCTTATCCTATAAAGGACAGAGCTACCATGCAATCATTCACCAGTTAAATTCTTCTTTTGATTTTTCCAAAAAGGGGATTTGTCATTTTGACCCCGATATCTATGAGAACATCACAGGCAGACCCAAGGGGTGGAAACCGGCATTTGGCCAGAGCGGAATTTCGGCCGGACACTTAGACCGATTAGGTGTGGGAATCGGTGATATTTTTCTGTTCTACGGAATGTTCCAAAAAACAGAACGACGAGGCAGTTGCGGACTCTCCTATGTGAGAGGCTTTCCTGCCAGACATATTATATATGGCTATATGGAAGTGGGGGGAATACTCCGTGGGAAACAGGACATAGAACAATACTTCTGGCATCCTCACAGCGTGAACGCCGCGCGCCCCCATAACCGCCTGTATGTGCCCAAAAGATACGGGACATTTCGCTATTGCGAATCACTGGTACTGACTAAGAAAGAGCAGCACAGCCGGAGGCTGTGGCGCCTGCCCTCATTCTTTGCGGATGACGGTATTTCGGTCTCATGGCAGGGGAAAAACCGGCCTGTTCTAAACGGAGCGTATGCGGAATTAAATTCCTCCCGCAGAGGACAGGAATTTGTGGTTGCTGCCTCCACCGCAAAACTGGAGCAAACGCTGCGGGAATGGGCGGAGAGCCTGATAGAAGAAGGCATGCCGAAGACAGACGGAGCCGCCCCGTTGACGTGACGGCTCCCGAATCTTACAGATATTTTGTGACGGGAAAGGGTGTCAGACATTAAACCGGAACAAAATCACGTCTCCGTCCCGGACCACATAATCCTTCCCCTCCAGGCGGATAAGCCCCTTGTCCCTGGCGGCGGAGTAGGCGCCGCAGTCCAAAAGATCCTGATAGTTCACCACCTCGGCGCGGATAAAGCCTCTCTCAAAGTCAGAGTGGATCTTGCCGGCAGCCTGGGGCGCCTTTGTGCCCACCTTGATGGTCCAGGCCCTGGTCTCGTCCTCTCCGGAGGTGAGGAAGCTTAAGAGTCCCAGAAGGCTGTAGCTGGCTGCGATCAGCTTCTCAAGGCCCGATTCTTTGAGCCCCAGCTCCTCCAGGAACATGGCTTTCTCGTCGTCGTCCAGCTCGGCGATCTCCTGCTCGATCTGGGCGCAGATAACAAAGACCTGGGAACCGCTGCCGGCGGCAAACTGCCGGACAGACTGGACGTGGGAGTTGGAGGTCCCGTCGTCGGCCAGATCTTCCTCCCCTACATTGGCGGCAAAGATCACCGGCTTCCAGGTGAGAAGGTTTAAGGAGGAGACAAAGCTTTCCGTGTCCTCGTCGCCGCACCGGAAGGTCCGGGCCGGTTTTCCGTCCTCCAGATGGGCTTTCAGGGCTTTCAGAATCTCCACCTCCCTGGCAAGGGACTTGTCGTTGAAGGCGCTTTTTGAGGTCTTGGCGATGCGGCGCTCCAGAATCTCCAGATCAGAGAAAATAAGTTCCAGGTCAATAGTCTCAATGTCACGCAGAGGGTCCACGGTGCCGTCCACATGGATTACGTTGGAATCCTCAAAACATCGGACCACATGGACGATGGCATCCACCTCCCTGATGTTGGAGAGAAACTGGTTGCCCAGGCCCTCGCCCTTGGAGGCGCCCTTTACCAGGCCTGCGATGTCCACAAACTCGATTACGGCGGGGGTGACTTTCTTTGAGTGGTAGAAATTTCCCAGAAGCTTAAGCCGGTGGTCCGGAACCGGCACCACGCCGATGTTGGGGTCAATGGTGCAGAACGGATAGTTGGCGGATTCCGCGCCGGCCTTTGTCAGGGAGTTGAACAGCGTGCTTTTGCCCACATTGGGCAAACCGACAATACCTAATTTCATATGATTACCTTCCTTATTTTAAATACTATAACAGAATAGCATGAGGACTGCGGGAGTACAAAGTACGAGCAATCCGATATCAGAGGGGAAAAAGACCTTTTGCCCCCAACATCATAGCATATATGGGCGAGAATGAAAAGAGGGAAAAGATTTTGGGGGCAAAATGACGTATTATATCACATTATAACGAAAAATAATACCAAATAGGGCGAAAAGTCGAATTTTGACGAAATATGTCGGTCGAAATAAATTGCATTTTGTCCCAAATAAGGGTAAAATGAAGAAAACCTGATATAGTTTCCGGCGTCCGAATTGCGCAATAGGATGAAGGAAGAAGGTAAAGTCCCGAATGGTTACGGTTCGGGCAGAAAGTTTTAAAAAGCGATGCTGGCAGCTTGGCGCAGGAGAGGCCTTTGGAAGCAGGCAGATGCCAAATAAAGTTACAGACACAAGAGAGGAGAAACAGCATGGGATATTCAAAAGAGGAGTTAATCGAGAGGATTGAGGCAGCCAGAGTTGTTCTGAACAGAAGCATTGACGAGAGACGTGCTTATGAGGAGATCTACGAGAAGAGCGTAGCGCTGGACAGTCTCATCGAGCAGTACATTGACGCAGGTTATTAGACACTAAGAAAACTTAAGAAAGGAACAGCTGTTTGGGAGACCGGCAGCTGTTCCTTTTTTGTTGCCTGAAAATTCAAATTGTCCTTGCTATTTCCTCCGGTTTGTAATAAAATTAAGGTACAAGTGGTGAAAAGTGGTATAAAGTGGTGTAAAGTGGTTGAAAAGTGGCGGATGTAGAAACAGCAGGTGATTGCTTATGTTCATGGGTGAGTACAATCATACAGTGGATGCTAAGGGACGTCTTATCGTTCCCTCAAAGTTTCGGGAGCAGCTAGGAGATGAATTCGTGGTTACGAAGGGTCTGGACGGCTGTCTTTTCGTGTATGAAAACACCGAGTGGAAGATCCTGGAAGAGAAGCTGAAAAGTCTGCCCCTGACCAACGCCAACGCCCGAAAAATCACCCGCTTTTTCCTGGCAGGAGCCACTCTGTGCGAGGTGGACAAACAGGGAAGAATCCTGCTCCCCGCCGTGCTGCGGGAGTTCGCGAAGATTGAGAAGGATGCCGTGATGGTGGGAGTGGGGAACCGAATCGAAATCTGGAGCAAAGAATCCTGGACATCTGCCAACGTGTATGATGATATGGATGAGATTGCGGAAAGTATGGAAGGACTTGGAATATGACGTTTGAGCACAAGTCGGTGTTGCTGACGGAGACAGTGGACGGTCTGAATGTAAGAACCGGAGGCGTCTATGTAGACGGGACTCTGGGGGGAGGAGGCCACGCGTCCCTGGTGTGTGAGAGACTGGGGGAGGGCGGAAGGCTTATCGGAATCGATCAGGATGAGGACGCTGTTAAGGCGGCTTCCGTACGTCTGGAGAAATACAAAGATAAAGTTACCATAGTAAAAGATAATTACAGAAATATAGAGAGTGTGCTTCATGAGCTTAACATCCCGGCGGTGGACGGGATCTGCCTGGACCTGGGGGTGTCTTCCTATCAGCTTGATACCCCTGACAGGGGATTTACCTACCGGGATGAGGACGCGCCCCTGGATATGAGGATGGACAGGCAGGGGCCGGTGACGGCGGCGGACATTGTCAATGATTACGGCGAAACAGAGCTTTACCGAATCATCAGGGATTACGGGGAGGAGAAATTTGCGAAACATATAGCCAGGCATATTGTGAGGGAACGACAGAGGGGCCCTGTGACCACCACGGGACAGCTGACAAATATCATCAGGGCGGCCATTCCCGCCAGGGCGCGGGCCGGAGGGGGACACCCATCCAAGAGGACGTTCCAGGCTCTCCGGATCGAGGTGAACCGGGAGCTGGAGGTTCTGGAGGAGTCCATTGACACGATGATCGGCCTGTTAAAGCCAGGCGGAAGGCTGTGCGTCATTACCTTCCACTCCCTGGAGGACAGGATCGTAAAAAACCGGTTTAAGACCAACGAAAACCCCTGCACCTGTCCGCCGGATTTTCCGGTGTGTGTCTGCGGAAAGAAGAGCAGGGGGCGGGTTGTGACGCGAAAGCCCATTGTGCCCGATACGAAAGAGGTTGAGGAGAATAAGAGATCGAAGAGCTCCAAGCTGAGAGTATTTGAGAGAGGAGAGGAGTGAGCGTATGGCATCACGAAACGGATATTCCCGCCGGGGACGTAAAGAAACGGGAGCGATACATAGAAATCAGGCGTACATCCACGGAAGCGCCGTGCGAAAGGTGCAGGAGGCGGCGCCTGTCCGCAGAAAGGAGCAGGAGAAGGAGAGGCCGAAGGAACACAGGAAGGTCAGCAGCAGGGTAAGGAGAAACCAGCAGAAGGCGCTGCGGATCGATCTTCCGTACCTGGTTCTTCTCATGGCGGCATCCTGCTGTACACTGTTCATCTGCATCAATTACCTTCAGGTTCAGACCACCACCACCAGGCGTATGGACCGCATAGAGAAGCTGGAGAAAGACCTGGACTCACTCAGGGCAGAGAACGACACCCTGCAGACCAGGATCAACACGTCGGTGGACCTGGATTATGTGTATAAGGTGGCTACGGAACAGCTGGGCATGGTCTACGCAGGAAAGAACCAGGTCCGCATGTATCATCAGACAGAAAGCGAGTTTGTAAGACAGTATGAAGACATCCCGACCTACTAAGAAGAGACCGGAGCGGGAAGGAAAGCCTTCCCGCTCCCGGGTTCCTGTATTTACGGTACATATGCAGCAAAAGCTGGCGTTCACGGTTTCCGTGATCTTGCTGGCTTTGTTTGCATTGGTTATGGTGCTTTACAGCATCGTCAGGGAGAACAATGAGGAGTACACCAGGGTGGTGCTGTCCCAGCGGTCTACCTACGACAGCCGCACCATTCCCTTTCGGAGGGGGGACATTGTGGACAGGAACGGCACATACCTGGCCACCAGCGACAAGGTCTACAATCTGATCCTGGACCCGGACCAGATGTACAGCCGGGAAGAATATTTTCTCAACCCCACGGTGGATGCCCTGGTGCAGGTCTTTGGGTATGACAGAACCGAACTTCTGGAGACGCTTCTGGACCACAAGGAATCCAAGTATCTTCGGTACGAGCGGAGGCTGACGTACGACAAGAAAGATGAATTCGAGGCCCTGCAGAAGTCTGTCAATGAGGCCAACGCGGAGGCGGGGGACGGCAGGAGGATAAAGGGCGTCTGGTTTGAGGACGAGTACAAAAGGGTATATCCTTACAATTCCCTGGCCTGCAGTGTCATCGGTTTTACCTCCGGTGACGGAAGCCAGGGCAACGGAGGCATTGAGCAGTATTACGACGAGACTCTCATAGGAGTCAACGGACGGGAGTACGGTTACCTGAATGACGACTCCAATATGGAGACCGTCATTAAGCCGGCAAGAAACGGCAACACGGTGATGTCAACCATTGACATCTACATCCAGCAGCTGGTGGAGAGAAGGATCGAGCAGTGGCAGGCGGATCCGGGAAGCAAGCGCATAGGGATTCTGGTGATGGACCCCAACAACGGCGAGATCCTGGCCATGGCCGACGATTCCCGGTATGATCTGAACAACCCCAGGGACTTGAGCGAAAGCTACACCCAGGAGGAGGTCGACGCCATGACGGACCAGGAGAAGGTGGACGCTCTGAGCCGGATGTGGAGAAATTTCTGCGTCAGCGATACGTATGAGCCGGGTTCTCCGGCCAAGGTACTGACGGTGGCGGCGGGCCTGGAGGAGAATGTCTTCCAGACCACCACCTACTTTAACTGCGACGGCCTGGAATACATAGAACCCTACAGGATCAAGTGTACGGCCTATTCAAAAGAAGGACACGGCGACCTGGCGCTGGATGAAACCATCATCGTGTCCTGCAATGACGCCATAATGCACATGGCGTTTATGGAAGGAAAGACTGTTTTCAAGAAGTACCAGGATCTGTTTAACATCGGTTTTAAGACGGGAATCGATCTGCCCGGGGAGGCGGACGCGTCGTCACTGGTATATAAAGTGGATAACATGGATCCGGCCAGCCTTGCCACCAACGGTTTCGGCCAGAATTTTAACTGCACCATGGTGCAGATGGCGGCTGCGTTCGCCTCGGTGATCAACGGCGGCTCCTACTACGAACCCCATGTGGTGAAGCAGATCCTCAACGAAAACGGCGCGGTGATCCAGAAGAATGACGGTGTCCTGGTGCGGGAGACGGTGTCCGACTCTACCAGCCGGTTTATGCGGGAGGCGCTGAGGCGCACCGTGGCTGAGGGTACCGGAAAGGCGGCCCAGGTGGAAGGCTATGATGTGGGAGGAAAGACGGGAACCGCGGAGAAAGTGGGGCGCAACAAGGAGGACTATGTGGTGTCCTTCTGCGGTTTTGCCCCGACGGACAACCCAAAGGTACTGGTGTACGTGGTTATCGACGAGCCCAATGTAGACAGGCAGGACAGCAGTTCCTACGCCAGCAAAGTGTTCGCCCAGGTTATGGGGGATATCCTTCCGTATATAAATGTATTTCCGGACACAGGAGATGAGGAGGATATCCTCACGCCGGAGGAGATCGAGGAGAATGAGGGCGTGCAGATTGAGGAAGAGACGGAGGAAAGCCGCGTGTATGAGACCGACGAGAACGCTCCGCCCGTGGAGACGGCGGAGGACGGTTCCGTGGTGGACGAAGATATGCCCTATCTTCCGGCGGGAGAGGAGAGCCTGCCGGAAACCCTGCCGGCGGCAGCGGAGCCTGCGGGAACGGAAGGCGGTACGCCCGGCGGCGGAGTGTCCGGTGAGAGCGGCAGTGCGGCCGGAGAAAGCAGCGGGCCGCCCGGAGAAAGCGGCAGTGCGGCCGGTGAAGGCGGGGGTACTGCCGAAGAGAGTACGACTGGCGCGTCCGGCGGCACGCATCTGCCGTAAGCCGTGCAGTTTCCTGCATATTTTGGAGACGGCCTCATATATTATACCAATATTGCTGGGATTGGACGATGCATATGGTTCAGACCAAGTCCCGTCACAGAGGAAAGATGACGGCTGTGTGGCTGATTGCTTCCCTGCTCATGGTATGCCTTATGGGCCGGCTGGTATATCTTATGATCTTCTGCTCGGAGCATTACAGCCGGATGGCGGAGGATCTGCACCAGAGGGAAAGGACCATCAAGGCAGCCAGAGGGCGCATCCTGGACCGCAACGGTACGGTGATTGCCACCAACCGCACGGTGTGTACCATATCCGTGATTCACAACCAGATCACGGACAAAGATGAGGTGACAAACGTTCTGTCCAACGCCCTGGGCCTGCCCCGGGACGATGTGCGAAAGAAGGTGGAAAAATACAGTGCCAGAGAGATTGTGGCGGTCAATGTGGATAAGGAGCTGGGGGATACCATAAGAAATTACCGTCTGGACGGCGTGAAGGTAGACGAGGACTATAAACGGTATTATCCCTACAACAGCCTGGCCTCCAAAGTCCTGGGATTTACAGGCGGAGACAACCAGGGGATCATCGGTCTGGAGGTGGTGTACGAGGAGTGGCTGAAAGGTACCAACGGTCTGATCCTGACCCAGGCGGACGCGGCGGGGGTGGAGATCGAAAACGCGTTCGAGGATCGGGTGGAGCCGGTGGCGGGTGCGGATCTCACCATAAGCCTGGATGTAAACATCCAGACCTATGCCCAGCAGGCTGCGGGCAAGGTCATGGAGGAAAAGGGGGCCAAAAGGGTTTCGGTGATTGTCATGGACCCGAGAAACGGGGAGATCTACGCCATGGTCAATGTTCCGGAGTTTGATCTCAACGATCCTTTTGCCCTGAATACGGAGCCTGAGGCGGGGGCGGCGGTTTCCAGACAGGATCTTCTGAATCAGATGTGGAGGAATCCCAGCATCAACGACACTTATGAGCCGGGGTCCACCTTCAAGATCATAACCGCAGCCGCAGGTCTGGAGGCGGGGGCGGTAAATCTGGAGGACCGGTTTTCCTGTCCCGGTTTTCGGGTGGTGGAGGACCGGAAGATCCGGTGCCACAAGGTGGGAGGCCACGGGGCGGAGACATTTCTTCAGGGGGCCATGAATTCCTGCAATCCGGTGTTCATTGACGTGGGGCAGAGGCTGGGGGTGGATCAGTACTACCACTACTTTACTCAGTTCGGTCTCTTGGGAAAGACAGGCATCGACCTTCCCGGCGAGGCATCCACCATCATGCACAGGAAGGAGAATATGGGGCTGGTGGAGCTGGCCACCGTATCCTTCGGTCAGTCGTTCCAGATTACGCCGCTGCAGCTTATCACCACGGCGGCGTCTATCGTAAACGGGGGAAACCGGGTGACGCCCCATTTCGGCATTCGGGCGGTCAGCTCTGACGGCACCAGCGTGAGGAAGTTTTCCTATCCGATCAGGGAGGGCGTGGTGTCGGAGGAGACCAGTGAAAAGATGAGGTATATTCTGGAACAGGTGGTATCGGAGGGAAGCGGAAAAAAGGCGGCCCTTCCCGGATACTCCATAGGCGGAAAGACGGCCACGTCGGAGAAGCTCCCCAGAAGCCTGAAAAAGTACATATCCAGCTTTGTGGGATTTGCCCCGGCAGACGATCCCCAGGTCATTGCGCTGGTGACCATCGACGAGCCGGTGGGGATTTATTACGGAGGAACCATAGCGGCCCCGGTGATCGCGGATCTGTTTAAGAATATTCTGCCGTATCTGGGAATTGAGGCCGAAAAAGCGCAATAACATGCATGGAAGAAATTGCTTTGCGGTTTGGAATCTTTGGTTGATTATTCCCGTAAAAAGACGTATACTATGGAAGGACAATTTTTTGACGGCAGCGGCAGGAGATGCCCTGTGGGTATACATAAGAATTTGAGGTGCGATATGATTAACGAAACCATACTTGCGATTATTATCGCTTTTGCGATCAGCGCCGTTTTGTGCCCGATCGTGATTCCTTTTCTCCATAAATTAAAATTCGGACAGCAGGTTCGGGACGACGGCCCCCAGACCCATCTGAAGAAGGCGGGAACCCCCACCATGGGCGGCCTGATCATACTGGGAAGCATCATCATCACATCCATGTTTTACCTGTGGGATTACCCGAAGATGATTCCCGTGCTGTTTGTTACCGTAGGATTCGGTATCATCGGCTTTCTGGACGACTACATTAAGATCGTGATGAAGCGATCGGAAGGGTTGAACCCGAAGCAGAAGATCCTGGGGCAGATTGCCATTACGGGTATTTTCACCTACTATCTGGTGAATTCCGGGGAGGTGGGGACGACGGCTCTGATCCCCTTCACCGGCGGATTTGAGAACGGATACTATCTGAATCTGGGGATTTTATATGTGCCTTTCGTGTTTGTGGTCATGCTGGGAACGGATAACGGAGTCAACTTTACCGACGGTCTGGACGGCCTGTGCACCAGCGTCACGATACTGGTGGCTACCTTCCTGACCATCATCTCCCTGGGAGAGAAGAGCGGAATCAGCCCCATAACCGGGGCTGTGGTGGGAAGTCTTCTGGGATTTCTCCTTTTTAACGTGTATCCGGCCAAAGTGTTTATGGGGGATACAGGGTCTCTGGCGCTGGGAGGCTTTGTGGCGGCCAGCGCCTGCATGATGCAGATTCCGCTTTTTATTCCCATTATCGGGCTCATCTATCTGGTGGAAGTGCTGTCGGTTATGATTCAGGTGACTTATTTTAAGAAGACAGGGGGAAAAAGGGTCTTTAAGATGGCTCCCATCCATCACCATTTTGAACTGTGCGGATGGTCGGAGACCCGGGTGGTGGCGGTGTTCTCCATCATCACAGCCATTCTTTGTTTAATAGCGTACTTAGGATTGTAGGAGGAAAGAGAATATGAGCCGGAGTCAGAAAGTACTGGTGGCGGGAACCGGGATCAGCGGCATCTCGTCCGCAAAGCTTCTGCTGGAAAAGGGCGGTGAGGTGATTCTTTATGACGGCAATGCCGATCTGGATCAGGAGAAACTGAGAAGTGAGTTTGAGGAGGATGCGAAGCTTACGATCCTTTTGGGAGAGTTGGACCGGAGAGATCTGACAGGGGTGGAGCTGTGTATCATCAGTCCGGGAATTTCTCTGGAGGCCCCGTTTGTGGAAGTTCTGGATCAGGCCAGAATTCCCATCTGGGGGGAGATACAGCTGGCTTACCAGTGTGCCAGAGGGCGTCTGGCGGCGATTACGGGAACCAACGGGAAGACGACCACCACGGCTTTGGTGGGGGAGATCATGAAGTCCAAGTACGAGGATGTGTATGTGGTGGGCAATATCGGTATCCCCTACACCCAGGTGGCTCTGGAGACAAAGGACGACAGCGTGACGGTTGCGGAAATTTCCAGTTTTCAGCTGGAAACCATCATGGATTTCAGGCCGGATGTCAGTGCCATCCTCAACATAACCCCTGACCATTTAAACCGCCACCACACCATGGAGAATTATATCGCCGTCAAGGAGAGCATTACGATGAACCAGACGGAGAGCGATATATGTGTCTTAAATTACGATGATCCGGTTCTGCGGGCTTTCGGCTCCCCGGAAAATGAGCGGCGCAGGTGCAGGGTTATCTTTTTCAGCAGCCGTACGCCCCTGGCGGAGGGGTACTACCTGGACGGGGACATGATCTGCTTCGCCCACAACGGCCGCATCAGCGAGATTGTGGATGTGAGGGAATTAAATCTTCTGGGCCGGCATAATTATGAGAATGTGATGGCCGCCGTGGCCATCGGGTCCGCCATGGGGGTTTCCATTGACCGGATCCGCAGGGCGGTGAAAGCCTTCAGGGCTGTGGAGCACCGCATCGAGTTCGTGCTGGAGCGGTCAGGGGTCAGGTACTACAACGACTCCAAGGGGACGAACCCGGATGCGGCCATCCAGGCCGTAAGAGCCATGCCGGGTCCCACCCTGCTGATTGCCGGAGGATACGATAAGGAAGCGCAGTACGATGAGTGGGTGGAGGAGTTTGACGGCAAAGTCAAATACCTGGTTCTCATCGGCCAGACCAGGGATAAGATTGCGGAATGTGCCAAGGAACACGGGTTTACGGACATCATGTATGCGGAGGACATGTCCGAGGCCGTGAGGGTATGTGCCTCCTATGCCAACATGGGAGACAATGTCCTGTTGTCCCCGGCCTGTGCCAGCTGGGGGATGTTCAGGAATTATGAGGAGCGGGGCAGGATATTCAAGGAATGTGTCCGAAATCTGTAAAGGCGGACCGGCGGATTTGCAGACATGTCCAAAGGGCAGAAGACCGCGCCGGGAAAGCCCCGCTATAGGCATGAATCCGGAAGGAGGAGGCTGTTTTGCCGAAAAAGAAGAAAAAGAAAGTAAGGCGGTTCTATGACTACAGCCTTCTGTTCACCATCGTATTCCTGACGATTTTCGGTTTGGTGATGATATACAGCAGCAGCTCCTATATGGCGCAGATCAACTACAAGGGCAATGCGGGCTATTTCATGACACGGCAGGCGATGATAGCCCTGGGCGGTTTCTTTGTTATGATTATTATCTCCAGAATGGATTACCACTGGTATGCCGGGCTGGCTTCCCTGGCGATTATGGTGTCATGGGGGCTTATGATCGCCGTGACTCTGTTCGGCAGGGAGGTAAACGGCAAGAAACGGTGGATTGAACTGGGGCCTGCCAGCTTTCAGCCCACGGAGCTGGTGAAGATCACAGTGATCGTGGCGCTGGCCGTTCTCATAACCCGCCTGGGCAAAAACATAGACAGAATGGCCGGCGTGGTGAGAGTCGGCCTCATCGCAGGTCCCCTGGCGGCTATCGTGGCTGCCAACAACCTTAGTTCCGGTATTATCATCGTGGGAATTGCCTTTGTGATGATGTTTGTGGCCAGCCAAAAGAAAATGCCTTACTTCCTGTGTGTGCTGGCCGCCGCGGTGGTGCTTATCTTTGCGGGGCCTATCGGCCATGTCCTGACGGCGCTTAAGATCCTGAAGCCCTACCAGCTGTCCCGCATCAATGTGTGGCTGGACCCGGAGGCGTATCCCACCACAGGTGGTTACCAGGTGCTTCAGGGGCTCTATGCCATCGGCTCCGGCGGTCTGTTCGGAAAGGGACTGGGGGAGAGCATTCAGAAGCTGGGGTTTGTGCCGGAGTCCCAGAATGACATGATTTTTGCTATAATCTGCGAGGAGCTGGGGCTTTTCGGGGCGATGATGGTAATCTTTTTGTTTGTGTTTATGATCTACCGGTTTATGCTGATTGCCAGCAACGCGCCGGATCTTTTCGGGGCGCTTCTGGTGGTGGGCGTCATGGCGCACATCGCCATTCAGGTAATTCTCAACATAGCGGTGGTTACCAACACCATCCCCAATACGGGAATCACGCTGCCTTTTATCAGCTACGGCGGAACGTCGGTCTTGTTTCTGATGATCGAGATGGGGATGGTGCTCAGCGTTTCCAATCAGATCAGGCTGGAAAAGTGACAGGAGAGGGCAACAGACAGGCCGCATTTACATAGGATAGTATAAAGGAAGCCGCAGGAGGGAACAGGTTGTCTGTAATTGTAGTCCAGGGTTACTATCCGCTAAAAGGTGAAGTTGAGATTCAGGGTTCCAAAAACGCGGTTCTGCCCATGATGGCGGCTGCAATTCTCCATAAAGGCACCACCGTATTGAAACATGTCCCCATGATACAGGACGTTTTCTGTATGATGGGGATATTGGAGTCTATGGGGTGCGTATGCCGCTTTTGTGACCATACCCTGACTGTGGATGCCGGTGAGCTGACCTGCACCGGCGTGTCTAAGGAGCGGGGGAGAGCCATGCGGTCCTCCATCATCGTCTTGGGGGCGCTTCTGGGACGGTGCGGGGAGGCGGATGTCTACTATCCTGGCGGCTGTTCCATCGGCAGCAGACCCATTGACCTGCACCTGGCTGCCCTGAGACAGATGGGGGCAGTGATACGGGAGGAGGGGGAAGCCCTGCGGGCCTGCACCCGGGGGCTTAAAGGAACGGATATCACCCTGTCCTATCCCAGTGTGGGGGCCACGGAGAATGTGATCCTGGCGGCGGTGAGGGCCAGCGGAATTACGGTTTTGAGGGGAGCGGCCAGGGAGCCGGAGATCGATGCCCTGTGCCGGATGCTCTCTTCCATGGGGGTGCGTATCGGCGGAATCGGCACGTCCGTCCTGAAAATTCAGGGGACCAAAGACCTGGCGGACGCAGAGTACCAGGTTCCCGGCGACAGGATCGTGGCAGGCACTTACCTTTCGGCGGTGATAGCGGCCGGCGGGGAGGCCCTCCTGAGAAATGCCTCTCCCGGACAGCTTGCCTGTGTGCTGAATATCATGAGGGAGATGGGGGCGCGTATTGCCGTGTCCGGCGACGCCGTCCGCATATCCATGGACGGCAGGCCCAGGGCGGTATCCATAGAGACCAGCCCGTACCCCGGGTTCCCCACGGACTTACAGTCCATGGCTCTGGTGCTTCTGAGCGTGGGCCGGGGAAAAGGGTATTTGAAAGAAACGGTATTTGAGGGAAGATTTGCCACCGCAAAAGAATTGCATAAAATGGGTGCAGAGATTATAATAGAAGGAACCGAGGCATGTGTCACAGGAAAAGGCTTCCTTAAAGGCGCCGGCGTCCGGGCCTGCGATCTGCGGGGCGGAGCCGCTCTGGCGGTGGCCGGGCTGGCCGCCGAGGGAGAGACCAGGATCACGGACTGCGGTCATATCGTTCGGGGATATGAGGATATCTGCGGAGATCTTCAGCACTTAGGAGGCATCATACGGAGAGAATTATGAGAAAATTCAGAATAAAAAAACCTGGGGCAGCCTTTCTGGGAATAGCAGCCATAGGGCTGGCCCTGAGTATCACAGCCATGTCGCTGAATATACGGCAGGTGACGGTGAGCGGCAACAACCGCTACACTCAGGAGCAGCTGACGGACATTATTTTCAGGACCAAGGCAGACAGAAACTGGCTGTACTGCTATGGGAAAGACAGATTCGGAGAACACTTACAGATTCCCTTTGTGGAGGATTACCGTCTGGTGTTCCACAGCCCCTTTGAGGTGGAAGTGATTGTCCACGAGAAAAGTGTGGTGGGGTATGTAAACTATATGTCCAGCTGCATGTACTTTGATAAAGACGGAATTATCGTGGAAAGCACCAATGAGAAGGTGGAGGGTATTCCCTGCATCGCAGGCCTGGAGTTCGGGCAGATCGTGCTTCACAAGCCCCTGCCGGTGACGGATCAGGCCATCTTCGGCCAGATCCTTATACTGACCCAGGTTCTGTCCACCTACAATCTGGGTGTGAACAAAATACAGTACGACAGAAAGGGGGATGCCACACTGTACATGGAGGATTTGGAAGTCGTTCTGGGCGACGGTTCCAATATTGACGGGAAAGTACTGCGGCTGTCCAACATGTTGCCGGAACTGGAGGGCCTTAAGGGGACGCTGTATCTGGATACCTATGACCCGTCCAATAATCAGATGGCATATACCTTCAAAAAGAACTCCTAAACTCCTAAAAAGTTGAAAAAAACAGTTGCTATTTTGGGGGAAATAAAATATAGTATTAGATAGGTTAGAAGGTAGGCCTGATTTTTTCACAGAGAGAGACATCAGGGATTTACATAGGGAAGAAGAGATTACCGATAGGTTGAAGGAGGAAATATCTTGTTAGAGATTAAGATAAATGAGGCGGAGAATACAGCCAGGATCATAGTAGTCGGTGTAGGCGGTGCCGGAAACAACGCGGTGAACCGCATGATTGACGAGAATATCGCAGGAGTGGAGTTTATCGGGGTCAACACGGACAAGCAGGCCCTGGGATTCTGCAAGGCTCCCACGGCCATGCAGATCGGGGAGAAGCTGACCAAGGGGCTGGGGGCAGGTGCCAGGCCTGATATCGGCGAGAAGGCTGCGGAGGAGAGTTCTGAGGAGCTGTCACAGGCCCTTAAGGGGGCGGATATGGTGTTCGTCACCTGCGGTATGGGCGGCGGCACAGGCACGGGGGCAGCCCCGGTGGTGGCCAAGATCGCCAAGGATATGGGTATCCTTACGGTGGGTGTGGTGACCAAGCCGTTTAAGTTTGAAGCCAGAACCCGTATGACCAACGCCCTTCAGGGCATTGAGCGCCTCAAGGAGAGCGTGGACACCCTGATCGTCATCCCCAACGACAAGCTTTTGGAGATCGTGGACCGCAGGACCACTATGCCTGACGCGCTGAAGAAGGCCGACGAGGTGCTTCAGCAGGCTGTGCAGGGCATCACGGATCTGATCAATGTGCCGGGCCTCATTAATCTGGACTTTGCGGACGTTCAGACCGTTATGATCGACAAGGGAATCGCTCACATCGGCATCGGCAGGGCCAAGGGAGACGAGAAGGCCCTGGAGGCGGTGAAGCAGGCTGTATCCAGCCCTCTTCTGGAGACCACCATCGAGGGAGCTTCCCACGTGATTATCAATATTTCCGGAGATATCAGCCTCATCGAAGCCAACGAGGCGGCGAGCTTTGTTCAGGATATGGCCGGTGAGGAGGCCAATATTATCTTCGGCGCCATGTATGACGAGAGCGCCCAGGACGAGGCCGTGATCACCGTCATCGCCACCGGTCTGGACGGACATGTATCCTCCGCGGGAACGGGCGTATCCGGCGCCATGTCAGGCTTCGGATACAACCGGCAGAAGGCCCAGACAGAGGCTGCGGCCACGGCCGCGGCGCCGGCCATGAACATGAACCAGGGGTACGGCCAGGGCCGTCCGGTGCCGGTTCAGGGACAGCCCCCTCTGCGTACGGTGCCGGGAGGGAATCAGAGGCAGATCCCGCCGGTACAGGGCGGCGGAGCCGTGGGCGCGGGAGGCCAGCAGCAGCCGGGGCAGGCGCCGGTGCCGCCTCAGCCGGGTACACCCTATCGTCCCAATGTAAATGTGAAAGATATCAATATCCCGGATTTTCTGCGGAACAACAACGGCCGGAGGTAGGGCCAAAGCCCCGGGGATCCCAAGCTGCAGATAAGGATGTGCAGATAGAAATAAAAGAGATAAAAAGGATACTGCAGGGCAGGCGGAGTCTCATCCGTCTGGTCTGTTGTATCCTTTTGTTGTTTTAAAGATGTTTTCCTGTCATTTTCTGACGTATTTTCCCGATAAATTTTCGCTGTGCCATACCCGATTTTGACAAAATCCCCACGCATAATTTTCTATAATGGGTCTGTGAGGGCCGCCGCAGTGAAGCGGCGGTCTCCGGGCAGGAGGTGAGAGCAGGTGCGTGGGTCTTGACCTGTACATAGACGTTATTTTTTTTGTGAATTTTATTATGGATCTGCTTTTGCTCATCCTCCTGAGAAGGATTCTGAAGAAAGTGATTTTAAGAAGACGCCTTCTTCTCGGGGCGGTTTTTGGGGGACTTTTCGGATGCCTGGAGATTTTCCTGTGGAAGATCCCGGGATATATGTTTGTGTTTATCTCCCTTGGGGAGGCCTTTGTTATGGTGCGGGCGGTGTTTGGCCGGCAGGAGATTCGGGAGCTTGTCAAGGGTACGGGAATCCTGTTTGGCCTGGCCGTGGCGGCCGGCGGCGCCATGGAGTTTATGCTGCGCTGCACTGCGGCGGAGAAACTCTTTGCGCTGCCTCTGCTTTTCTGGGTATTTATGGCGGCAGGGGTTTTCTTTCTGGTACAGGGGATGTGGCAGTTCGCGGATGAGGTGGGCAGGGAGAGGAGAAACCGGTTCACTCTGACCCTTACGGACGCGGGGGTGTCTGAGTGTGTGACGGGATATCTGGACACGGGCAACCGGCTGCAAATGCCTGAAACCGCGGAGGGCGTGCATATTGTGGCGGAACGGGTGTTTAAGCGGTTTGCGGATTCAAAGGGAGAGCGGGCGATGATTCCGTACCGCACCATCGGCAACCCGTGGGGCGTTATGGAGGGAGTCAGGATTGAGAGGATGGAGATCGCGGGAAAGAGGGGAAAAATCAGGATAGATGCCCCCTGGATAGCAAAGGCGCCTTTCGGGCTGTCCCAAAAGGAGGGCTATGAGGTGCTGCTGTACGGGGAGACAGCCATCAGGGAGGACAAATAAGGAGGAATTACAAATGGTTATAAAAGTATCCATACCAAATCGTTTTCAGTTTAAAACAGTGCCAAGCTTCCGGACCATGCTGTTTAAGCGGGAGGGGGAGATACATTATATCGGCGGTGCGGACATCCTGCCGGCGCCTCTGGACAATGAGGAGGAGGCGCGTCTTATCGAAAAGCTGGGAACCGATGAGGAGGGGGAAGCCAAGTCAGCGCTTATCGAGCACAATCTCCGGCTGGTGGTGTATATAGCAAAGAAATTTGACAATACCAGCGTAGGGGTGGAGGATCTGATCTCCATCGGCACCATCGGGCTTATAAAAGCCATTAACACCTTTAACCCGGGGAAGAATATTAAGCTTGCCACCTATGCTTCCAGATGCATTGAGAACGAGATTCTCATGTACTTAAGACGAAACAACAAGACCAAGATGGAGGTGTCCATAGACGAGCCCCTGAATGTGGACTGGGACGGCAATGAGCTGCTTTTGTCGGATATTCTGGGCACGGAGGAGGATGTGATCTACCGGGAGCTGGAATATGAGACGGAGAAGGACCTTCTGAACCTGGCCATCAGCCGGCTGAACCCCAGGGAGAGGAAGATCGTGGAACTTCGGTACGGTCTTACCAACGAGGACGGGGAGGAGATGACCCAGAAGGAGGTGGCGGATCTTCTGGGGATCTCCCAGTCATACATCTCCCGGCTGGAAAAGAAGATCATGAAGAGGCTGAAAAAAGAGATCGTCAGGTTTGAGTAGGCTGTCGCTTCTGTCGATTTATTCTCCTTTTTGTTGAAATATTGACAGATATATGGTATGATAAATTTATTAAAATCTGGAAATTGATACGGCATTAGAGGATTAATTACACAAACGAAGAAGGAGGTACGGCATGAAGTTAATGTTCATCGGCGCGGATCACGAGGTGACCGGAAGCTGTCATTACATTGAGTGCGGCGACACGAAACTGGTAGTGGACTATGGGATGGAGCAGGGGGTCAACCGCTATGAGAACGCCGAGCTGCCTGTAGACTGCGGGGATCTGGACTATGTGCTCCTGACCCACGCCCACATCGATCATGCGGGCTGCATTCCTCTTCTGTACGCCAGAGGATTCCGCGGACAGATTGTCACGACCCATGCCACCGGGGATCTGTGTCAGATCATGCTGAGAGATTCCGCCCACATTCAGGAGATGGAGGCGGAGTGGAAGAACCGGAAGGCCAGGCGTGCCGGCCAGCCGGAGGTGGTTCCTCTGTATACCATGGAGGACGCCCAGGGGGCCTTGAGTCATCTTACTACCTTTGACTACGGAGAGATCATAAAGCTGAACGACGACATTACCGTCCGGTTTACGGATGCAGGGCATCTTCTGGGTTCCGCGTCCATCGAGGTGTGGTGCCATGAGGGGGATGTGGAGAAAAAGATCGTGTTCTCCGGCGATATCGGCAACACCAACAAGCCTCTCACCAAGGACCCGGATTACATAGAGGAGGCGGACTACGTGGTCATGGAGTGTACCTACGGCAATCGGGAGCACGATGCCGTTATGGGGCATATCGACGATCTGGCCCGCATTATCCAGACGACCCTGGACCGGGGCGGCAACGTGGTGATTCCGGCCTTCGCCGTAGGACGTACCCAGGAGCTTCTGTATTTTATCAGGAAAATCAAGGAGGAGCACATGATATTCGGCCACGAGGGATTTGAGGTCTATGTGGACAGCCCTCTGGCGGTGGAGGCAACCAATGTGTTCAAGAAGAACCTTCTCCAGTGCTTTGACGACGAGACCAGGGAGCTGGTGAAGCAGGGCATCAATCCGCTGGAATTCCCCGGGCTGAAACTGTCCGTCACCAGCGAGGATTCCAAGGCCATCAATTTTACCCCCAACGCCAAGGTTATCATCTCCGCTTCGGGAATGTGCGACGCGGGCCGGATCCGACACCATCTGAAGCACAATTTGTGGTATCCGGAGAGCACCATCGTGTTTGCAGGGTATCAGGCTGAGACGACTTTGGGCCGCAGCCTTATCGACGGGGCCAAGACGGTGAAGCTCTTCGGCGAGACCATTGATGTCAGGGCCCGCATCGAGATGATCCAGGGGCTAAGCAGCCATGCGGATGTTAACGGCCTGTTAAAGTGGATCAGATCCTACAAGAAAAAACCGGACATGGTGTTTGCGGTTCACGGCGACGACGCGGTGTGCGATGTGTTTGCGGAGCGCCTGACGAAGGAAATGGGGCTGACGGCTGCGGCGCCCTTCAGCGGCTCCGTGTTTGATCTGGCAACGGGGCAGTGGATCACCCGGACGGAGGGCGTCCCTGTGGCCAAGGTTACCGCAGCCAGAAAACGTGCCGACTCCGTATTTGCCCGCCTTGTGGCTGCCGGAGAGCGGCTTGCCCGGGTTATCCTCCACAACGAGGGCGGTACAAACAAGGATTTGGCCAGATTTGCCGACCAGATCAATCTGCTGTGTGATAAGTGGGACAGATAGGACAGGAAAGGCGCGCCGTCTGTCCGTGGGAAGCCGGGATATATATACCAGAGAGCTGCAGCCGTTTTATGGGCTGCAGCTGTTTTTAATTTTTAATTAAATCTTACAATATATTACTAATTCTGCATGTCTATTCCATTTGCGAGAGGATTGTGATATGTTTAGTCTATCACAAAAAATAAAGGAATGATCCCAATGAAGAATAAAGGAGTCATGATTTCACTGGCAGTCATTGTGCTCATTGGAATGGTAATCACAACAGGCACTCACAGATTCATAGAGAAGAACAGTTTCCCTACCTCAGCCGCAGCCGGGGATTTGGCAGCGGCAGGCACCGCTCCGGAGGCAGAGAAGGCCGCCCGTAAGGAAGCAGCGGCTCAGGATCAGGCTGCTGCGGCAGCAGAGGCCGCGGATGAGCAGCCCGTGGCGTATGCAGGCGATTTTGCCGGAGAGGATGAGAGCGGGGCTTTTCGGACTTCCGGCGGCACGGAGGGAAGCGGAGGAGGCACGGACGACTTTTGGTCCTCTGAGAGTATCGTCTTTTCGGAGGACGCCGATTCGGGGGATGCCGGGATGAGGGCCGGAGGGTCCGGCGGCGTTACGGATCAAAGCACCAAAACAGATATTTTATCTCCGCTGGAGCCCGGAGAGACGCAGGCGGTGATGCCGGCGGAGGCCAAGCTGACAGCGGAGGCGGCCTCCGGAGAATCCCTGTCTTACTATGTGAAGCGGCTTCAGGATCTGGACAGTCAGATTCAGAAGACCAGGGAGATCCAGGGCAGCGCCAATGGGGGCAATTCTGCCAAATCGGCGGCTTCCAGCGAATTAAAGCTGTGGGACAGTGAGCTGAACACCATCTACAATGCCATCCTGGACAGGCTGGAACAGGAACAGTCCGAGGCCCTGGTGAAAGAAGAGCGTGCCTGGCTGAAAGAGCGGGACAGCCTCGCCATGGAGGCGGCCCAGAAGACGGCGGGAGGATCCGGAGAGAGCATCGAGTACACAGTGTCCCTCATGGAATCCACCAGACAGCGGGCCTATGAGCTGGCAGAGCAGTACGCATGGCTTTTGGAGTAGCAGCAGTATGGTTATGAGGCCGGCGCGGACGGGGCCGTATCTTAAAAATCCCGGGAAATGGCTTGATAAATTCCGGGCCTTGTGATAGGATAAAAGCGGTTCGGAAAGAGGATATCATGTAAGGAGGAAGAGTTTATGGGAGTCATAATTGGAAGTGTTGTTAAAAATCTGATAGAGGTAGCTGTGTTTGTGGTGATCGCAGGGGCGGGCATTATGCTGGGCAAAAATATGGCCGTGAAGAAATCAGCCAACAGCAAAGACACTACGAAATAGACGCGGAGGAACGGACGTGGAGAAATACGGTGTTAACGAATTGAGAAAGATGTTTTTGGAATTCTTCGAGAGCAAAGACCATCTGGCCATGAAAAGCTTTTCCCTGGTTCCTCACAATGACAACAGCCTGCTGCTGATCAACTCCGGAATGGCGCCCTTAAAGCCATACTTTACGGGGCAGGAGATTCCGCCCAGGAGACGGGTCACCACCTGTCAGAAGTGCATTCGCACGGGAGACATCGAGAATATCGGAAAGACTGCCCGCCATGGCACATTTTTTGAGATGCTGGGCAATTTTTCTTTTGGGGATTATTTTAAGACAGAGGCCATTCACTGGTCCTGGGAATTTTTGACGGAGGTAATAGGGCTGTCTGCAGACAGGCTGTATCCGTCGGTGTATCTGGAGGACGACGAGGCCTTTGAGATATGGAATAAGGAGATAGGGATTCCCAGCGAGAGGATCTTCCGCTTCGGCAAGGAGGATAATTTCTGGGAGCACGGCGCAGGTCCCTGCGGCCCCTGCTCGGAGATCTACTATGACAGAGGCGAGAAGTACGGATGTAAAAAGCCCGGGTGTACCGTGGGATGCGAGTGTGACCGCTACATCGAGGTGTGGAACAACGTGTTCACTCAGTTTGAGAATGACGGCCACGGCAACTACACGGAGCTGGTTCAGAAGAACATTGATACCGGCATGGGGCTGGAGCGCCTGGCGGTTGTGGTTCAGGACGCGGATTCTCTGTTCACCGTGGACACCAACAAGGCTCTGCTGGATCAGGTGTGCGCACTGGCGGGCACCCGCTACCAGGCAGACGAGAAGAAGGATGTGTCCCTTCGGATCATTGCGGATCATGTGAAGTCCTGCACATTTATGATCTCGGACGGCATCATGCCTTCCAATGAAGGCAGGGGATACGTGCTCAGACGGCTTCTGCGCAGGGCGGCCCGCCACGGAAGGATTCTGGGGATCGACGGGAAGTTTTTGGCAGGCTTAAGCGAGACGGTGATTGCCCTGTCAAAGGACGGCTATCCGGAGCTTGAGGAGAAGAAGGCCATGATCTTAAAGGTCCTCAGCGAGGAGGAGGACAAGTTTAACAAGACCATCAACCAGGGTCTGGCCATCTTAAGCGATCTGGAGCAGTCCATGAGCCGAGACGGCGTGACGGTTCTGTCCGGTGAGGACGCGTTTAAACTGTATGATACCTACGGATTCCCCCTGGATCTGACGGTGGAGATTCTGGAGGAGAAGAATTTTAAGGTGGACGAAGAGGGCTTTAAGGCGGCCATGAAGGAGCAGAGGAAGAAGGCTCAGGCAGCCCGCAAGACCACCAACTACATGGGAGCGGACGTGACGGTGTACCAGTCCGTCCCGGCTGAGATTACGACCAGATTTGTGGGCTATGACAGGCTGTCCCACGATTCCGTCGTCATGGTTCTCACCACGGAGGATGAGCTGGTGGAGGCTCTGACGGACGGCCAGAGAGGAACCGTTATCGTGGAGGAGACCCCGTTCTACGGAACTATGGGCGGCCAGCAGGCGGATACAGGCGTTATTTTCTGCGAAAACGGGAGATTCAGGGTGGAGGACACCATCCATCTTATGGGCGGCAAGGTGGGCCATGTGGGAGTCATGACAGAGGGTATGCTGAGAACCGGGGATACGGTGACCCTCCAGGTGTGCGAAAAGAATCGACTGTCCACAGGCAAGAACCACAGCGCCACCCACCTTCTGCAGAAGGCGCTGCGTACGGTTCTGGGAGATCATGTGGAGCAGGCAGGTTCCTACGTGGATGCCGGCCGGCTGCGCTTTGACTTTACCCATTTTTCGGCCATGACCCCCGACGAGATCAGGCGGGTGGAGGATCTGGTCAATGAGAAGATCCGGGAGGATCTGGCCGTGGTCACGGAGGAGATGACTCTGGATGAGGCCAAACGATCCGGTGCCATGGCGCTGTTCGGCGAAAAGTACAAAGAGACCGTGCGGGTCGTGAAGATGGGGGATTTCTCCGTGGAGCTGTGCGGCGGAACCCATGTGAAAGACACAGGCGTTATCACTGCGTTTAAGATTCTGTCGGAGACGGGCATTGCGGCCGGAGTCCGCAGGATCGAGGCCCTCACCGGGGAGGGGCTTATGGCCTACTACGAGGACGTGGAGCGGCAGCTTCACGAGGCGGTGAAGGCAGCCAAGACCACTCCGGGGGAACTGACACACCGGATCGAGAGTCTCCTTGGGGAGATCAAGGCGCTGAACTCGGAGAACGAAAAGCTGAAGAGCAAACTGGCCACCAGCGCCCTGGGCGATGTTATGAGTCAGGTTGTGGAGGTAAACGGCGTCAGGGTGCTGGCCACGAAGGTGGCGGATGTGGATATGAACGGCCTCAGGAATCTGGGAGACCAGCTGAAGGAGAAGATGGGCGAGGGCGTTATCGTCATCGCTTCCTCCCAGGGCGGCAAGGTGAACCTTCTGGCCACAGTGACCGACGGTGCCCAGAAGAGGGGAGCCCATGCGGGGAACCTGATCAAGGCCATCGCCGGTCTGGTAGGCGGCGGCGGCGGCGGCCGTCCCAATATGGCCCAGGCGGGAGGCAAGAACCCGGCCGGAATCGACGATGCGCTGGCTAAGGCGGCGCAGGTGGTGAAGGATCAGATTCAGGGTTAAATTTAATAACAAAAAATTTAAAAAACTAGTTGACGAATGGATAATTTATGCTATAATCATAGCAGTGCTATAAAATACCCAAACAGTTGTATTATGCACAAGTACACAACTGGAGGGAGGTTAGGTGTGAGCTATGTCGAACG
>JAAWHK010000055.1 GCA_022795805.1 Hungatella sp.
CGCATAAGGATATTTTTAATATTTTTCGCATCCCCCTGTCTGGAAAATGCCACCACAATGTTGGTCAAACGTCTCACCTCCAGGCCGCCGATGCTGCCCTGTCAGAATTTATACAGATACTGCCCGATCTCCCAGTCTGTCACCTGAGACCGAAACTCGTTCCACTCCTCTTTCTTCGCTGCCAGGTACTTGCCGTGAATATGTTTCCCCAGCACCTCCTTCAAAAAGGCATCCTCCGCAAACTCCTCAATGGCCTCCCCCAAAGTCTCCGGGAGCTGGCTGATTCCCTGTTCAATCAGCTCCTCCTCCGTCATAGTCATCACGTTCCTGCTGATGGCCCTGGGATGGGTCATATTCTTCTTGATCCCGTCCAGCCCCGCCGCCAGACAGGCTGCCAGAGCCAGATAGGGATTCATAGCCGAATCCGGACTCCGAAGTTCAATCCTGGTACTGGCATCTCTGGATGTGGGGATGCGGATAAGCTGTCCCCTGTTGGAAGCCGTGGACCAGGCGATGCGGGTAGGCGCGTCATACCCCGGAATCAGCCTCTTGTAGGAGTTGACCAGAGGGTTGGTCAGAATCGTCATGGGCTTAATATGGCACAGGATCCCAGCCATAAACTGATACCCCAGTCTGCTGAGCCCATGGACATCCGCCCCGTCCGCAAACAGGTTGTTCCCCTCCATATCCTCCAGGGACATATTAATGTGCATCCCCGATCCGTTAACCCCAGCCTTGGGCTTTGGCATAAACGTGGCGTGAAGCCCGTGGCGTTTGGCGATGGTCTTCACCGCCATCTTAAAGGTCAGAATATTGTCCGCCGCCTTAAGTCCCGTCTCGTACTGAAAATCCACCTCATGCTGAGCCGGCGCGATCTCATGATGGGACGACTCAATATCAAATCCCATCTCCTCCAGATTCAGCACAATATCCCTGCGCACATTCTCCGCCAGGTCAATGGGGCCCACGTCGAAATACCCGGCCATCTCATGGCTGGTGGTGGTGGGCCTCCCCTCCTCGTCCATGTGAAACAGGAAAAACTCACACTCCGGCCCCACGTTGAACCGATATCCCATGTCCTCTGCCTCTCTCAGCACCTTCTTCAGCACATACCTGGGATCCCCCTCAAAAGGGCTTCCGTCTGGGCAGTGGACATCGCATATAAGCCGCGCCACCTTCCCCTGCTGGGGCCTCCAGGGAAATATACCAAACGTATCCGGATCCGGATACAAATACATGTCCGTCTCCTCTTTCCTCACGAATCCCTCGATAGCGGAGCCGTCAAACATGCACCGATTGTCCAGCGCTTTTCTCAGCTGCCCCGCCGTGATGGCCACATTTTTAAGCATCCCGAAAATATCCGTAAACTGAAGACGGATAAATTTAACATCCTCGTCCTCCACCATGCGGATAATGTCTTCCTTACTGTATCTTCCCATGTCAAGTCTCCTTTTCTCCTCTATCATGATATTATAATCTATTGCCCGCTGTCAAGCTGATGAAATGCCGCCCCTCATCACAGGAATATACTCTGCCATGCAAAAAGGACGCTTAAGGAGCCATTGTCCCCAACGGCTGTCCTTGCAACGTCCTCGTCCATGTATCAAATATATCAATGGTTTTGCGGTTTGTCAACAGAAAATATGCGGCCATTCTTTAATTACCTGCCGCCCCTGTCCCCTCCCGGAGAAGATTCTCAAAGGTCTCCCACGACACATACTGCCCTCCCATGCTCTCCAGGTGGTCCGTGTGAAACTGGCAGTCAATAAACAGAAAATCCCTGTTCTTCAAAAACTTGGAAAATGCAATCAGTGCCACCTTGGATCCGTTGTCCCTCTCGGAAAACATGCTTTCCCCAAAGAAACACCTTCCCAGGGACACCCCGTATAAGCCTCCCGCCAGCTCCCCGTCCTCATAGGCCTCCACGCTCACCGCATATCCCTCCTTGTGGAGCCGGTAGAACGCCTCCTCCATCTCATCACTGATCCAGGTTCCCTCATCATTCTCCCGCTTTGTACGGCACCGATGCATGGTATCCTGAAAATCACGATTTAAAACGATGCGAAACGAATGCCTCTTCATATGTTTTTTCATGGAATGGGAAATATGAATATCCTTGGGAAAGATCAAAAATCGTTTCCTTGGACACCACCACAGTATCTCCTCCCCCGGATTATACCAGGGGAATATGCCATGATCATAGGCCAGCAAAAGCCGGCGCACACTCAGATCTCCTCCCACCGCCAACAGTCCGTTCTCCTCCGCCAGCATCGGACTGGGAAAAATCACGTCTTCTTTATTCAGTCGAAATACAGGCATTATGTTGTCATCTCCTTCTAAGCTGTCTCTATGCCTATTGGGTCATATAACTTTTTCCTGGTTATTTCTGGAAAAAATTTTTGTCTGTGACTTTATTATAAATCGCATGAAGGAGATATGCAAGGAGAACCGAAAATATATTTTAGGTTTCTGGTCTTATTTCCCTGCCTTATAGCTCAGCGCCCGCACTGCATTCAAAATCGCCAGAACCGACACCCCCACATCGCCGAACACGGCAGCCCACATGGACGCCATACCGCAGGCCACCAGAATCAGCACCAGCACCTTAACCCCGATGGCAAACACAATATTCTGCCGCACGATCCCCACGGTCTTTCGTGCAATCCGGATTCCGTCCACAATCTTAGACGGCTCATCATTCATTATCACCACATCTGCCGCCTCCACCGCGGCATCGGAGCCGATACCGCCCATGGCAATTCCCACGTCTGCCCGCGCCAGAACCGGGGCGTCATTGATACCGTCTCCCACAAACCCCAGGGTCTTACCCTCAGGCTTCGCCTTGAGAAGTTCCTCCACCTTGTGCACCTTATCCCCCGGCAGAAGCCCTCCGAACACTTTATCCAGCCCCAGCTTTTGCCCCACGGCCTTTCCTACGGCTTCCTTGTCTCCGGTCAGCATCACCAGATTCCTGACCCCCTCCTCCCTCAGACCTTTCAGCGCGTCCGGCACATCGCGGCGTACTGTGTCCGCGATTACGATGGAGCCTAAAAAGCCCTTCTCATCCGCCAGATACAGGACCGTACCTGCCCCATCCTCTTGGAAAACCCGGATTCCCTGGCGGTTCATCAGCTTTTCGTTGCCGATATACAGAATTCTGTCTTTCTCCCCGGCCCCTTCTGCGTCAGCCAGGTTCACACACATTCCGTGCCCTGCAATCTCCTCCACTGACAGGATCCGGTCCCCGTCTATCCTTCTTCCGGTCCCCTCATTTTCAAAAGCCTCCCTGACAGAGAGCGCGATAGGATGGTTGGAACGATACTCTCCGTAAGCAGCCAATTCCAGAAGCTCTCCCCGGCTCAAATTTCTTTCCCCTCTGACCCCGGTCACCTGAAATCTCCCCGTAGTCAGAGTTCCCGTCTTGTCAAACACAACTGTATCCAGATTCCCCATAGCCTCCAGATAATTGCTGCCCTTCATCAAAATCCCGTTTCTGGAAGCAGCCCCCAGACCTCCGAAGAAACTTAACGGCACGGAGATCACCAGCGCACAGGGACAGGACACCACCAGAAAACTGCAGGCCCGATACACCCACACAGACCAGGGCTGACCCAAAAGGGCAGGCGGTATCAACGCCAAAGCCAGTGCCAGCACCACCACCGCAGGCGTGTACACCCTGGCAAACCTGGTAATAAAATTCTCCGCCTTTGCCTTCCTGGAGCTGGCATTCTCCACCAGCTCCAGGATCTTGGCCACCGTAGAATCGTCGAACAGCTTCGTCACTTCCACTTCCAGGAGCCCGCTGAGATTGATGGAGCCGCTGACGATGCTCTCGCCCTCCGTCACCTCCACAGGCACGCTCTCCCCTGTGAGTGCTTTGGTGTCCAGGCTGGAACTTCCCCTGACGATGATTCCGTCCAAAGGCACCTTCTCGCCCGGTTTGACGATGATCCTCTCCCCGATGTCCACCTCATCCGGTTCCACCTGTTCCTCCTTGCCCTCCCGGATCACATTGGCGTAATCAGGATTGATATCCATCAGATTGGTGATCGACTTCCTGGAGCGGTTCACCGCATAATCATTGAACAGTTCCCCCACCTGGTAAAACAGCATAACCGCCACGGCTTCCTCCAACTCCCCCACGCCTATGGCTCCGAACGTGGCCACGGTCATAAGAAAGTTCTCGTCAAACACCTGGCCGTTGCGGATATTGCGCAGAGCCTTCAGCGGAATATCATAACCCGCTGCCAGATAAGACGCCAAAAACAGCACCCAGTCCCCGGGATGGATTCCCTGTACCGCGATGCCCCCCACGAGGCACACGGCGCTTACACCCAAACGGACTATCATCTTTTTCTGCTTCTTAGTCATAATCATTCCCTCGATTCCAACTGTTTTTTATTCACTGCCTATTCGCTGATATGCTCCATACCCTGGGCCAGAATCGTCTGGATATGGCCGTCTGACAGGGAGTAGAACACCGTCTTCCCGTCCCTGCGGAAATTTACCAGGCGCATCTGCTTTAATACTCTCAGCTGGTGAGAGATAGCCGACTGCCCCATCTGCAGCAAAGTGGCGATATCGCAGACACACATCTCCGACTGACTCAGCGCATACAGGATCTTAATCCTGGTAGAATCCCCGAACACCTTAAAAAACTCGGCCAGATCCAGCAGTTCCTGCTCCTGAGGCATGACCCTCTCCACCTTATCCACGATCTCGTCATGGACATGCATAAACTCGCAGACGCACTCCTGCACTTCCTGCTCGATTCTCTCTTTTTCCGTCATACCCATCTTCCTTTCTATTCATATGAACAATTATTCATATGTTTATATTAGCACTTTATTTGGAAATGTCAATAGAAAAAAATCCCGAAGTCCGGAATCTTTCGTTTTTCTTCACGATTCCAAACTTCGGGATATATTTTTCCCGGCCTTTATTCTGAAACCCTGCTCCCCATCACCTTTATCACAAACAGAGTCACCACCATCAGACCGATTCCCACCGGAAGGGCAATCCATGCACTCTGCACAAATCCTGCCACAATATACGTCACAAAGGACACCCCGGCAGCCGTCATCGCGTAGGGCAGCTGGGTCATCACATGGTTCACATGCTCACACTGAGCCCCTGCCGACGCCATAATAGTGGTATCCGATATGGGTGAACAGTGGTCGCCGCACACGGCGCCTGCCATACACGCGGAGATGGAGATAATCATGAGCTGCGGGTTGCTGTTCTGGAACACAGCCACAACGATGGGAATCAGGATACCGAAGGTTCCCCATGAGGTTCCGGTGGCAAATGCCAGAAAGCAGCCCACGATGAAAATAATTGCCGGAAGGAAATTGAGGAATCCCTTGGCGCCGGCCTCCACCACGCCGGCTACATACACATCCGCCCCCAGACTGTCGGTCATGGCTTTCAGAGACCAGGCGAATGTGAGAATCAAAATAGCCGGAACCATGGCCTTGAATCCTTCCGGAATACATGCCATACAGTCCGAAAACTTCAGCACGCGGCGGATCTGATACATCCCGATGGTGATAATCAGCCCGAAAAAGCTGCCGAAGGTCAGTCCCAGAGAGGCGTCAGACTCGGAAAACGCGGTGACAAAATCCGTGCCTGAGAAGAATCTGCCGGTGTACAGCATTCCGATCACACAGCAGATAATCAGGGATACGATGGGGATCAAAAGATCTATAACCTTCCCCTTTGTCTCCACAACCTCATCCTTCACCAGTCCGTATGGGCGGCCGGGCGTGGTGTACAGGTCGCCTTTGGCCGCATTGACCTCATGGGTCTTCATGGAACCGAACTCCGTCCTCATAAGAACCATGCCCACCATCATCACGATGGTCAGAATTGCGTAGAAGTTGTAGGGGATGGCTCTCATGAAAATGGAAAATCCGTCCTCTCCCTCCACAAATCCCGTGACAGCCGCAGCCCAGGAGGAAATGGGCGCGATGATGCACACCGGAGCCGCGGTGGCGTCAATCAGATAGGACAGTTTGGCTCTGGACACCTTAAACTTATCCGTCACCGGCCTCATAACGCTTCCCACTGTAAGACAGTTAAAATAGTCGTCAATAAAAATCAGCACGCCCAGAAGGATGGTGGCCAGCTGCGCCCCCACCCGGCTGTGGATCTTCGTGGCCGCGAACTGTCCGAAAGCTGCGGACCCGCCGGCCTTGTTCATCAGGGACACCATGGCTCCCAGGATCACCAGAAACACCAGGATTCCCACGTTGTAGCTGTCAGACAGGGCGCCGATAATCCCGTTCTCAAAAATGTGTGTGATGGTCATCTCAAAATTAAAACCCGAGTACAGAAGCCCTCCCATCAAGATTCCCACAAACAGGGAGCTGTACACTTCCTTGGTAAGCAGCGCCAGGCCAATGGCCACAATCGGGGGCACCAACGCCCAGAATGTGGAGTACATAGCCGGCACATACTCCGCCTCCCCCTCGGAGGCCAGCACGGTCACACAGCAGGCAAGCATCATAAGAAGGGTCATGACCATGGTGCCAAATGCCTTTTTCTTTGTCAGATACATGATTTTCTCTCCTCTTTTCTCTTAGTAAATACATTCGAAGCAAAAACACCACAAACAACTGTTCCCCGCAAGGAAACGCGTTTGTGGTGTAAGTTTAAAAACCATATGGCCGACAACACAGATAGCGCTCCACATACGTGACAGTACGCCGCATATTCTGCGTCGTCCCAGAATCCTGAGCCCGAACCGGCACAGAATCCTTCGGCGAAATCCCCTTTCTCAAAAAACACGCAGGAGACAGCGATTCGGCTGTAGTCTCCCGATACTCTTGAATTTCGCACCTCTATCATGTTAAAATGTTTGCAGTTGTTTTTATCACCCCCGGGCGCAGGCCCAAAGGTCCGGACTTCTGGTTCATTCTATCACGACTTCTCCAAAAAAGGAAGACTCAAATTTATAAATCTTTTATTTTTACTCTTCCCCCGCCTTAAAATTGTAGATCGGCCTGATGACACACTCTATCTTTGCCGTATCCCCGATATTGTCCACAATATCCGCCATATCCTTATATGCCATGGGACACTCGTCCAGGGTCTGGGCATTGGCCGACGTGGTGAAGATTCCCGCCATCTCCTTTTTAAACTGGGACACCGTGTAGGTCTCCCTGGCCTTTCTCCTGGACATCAGCCGTCCCGCCCCGTGGGGCGCCGAGAAATTCCAGTCCTCATTCCCCTTCCCCGTGCAGATCAGGGAGCCGTCCCTCATGTTGACAGGTATCAGAAGCTTCTCCCCCTTCCTGGCGGAGACCGCTCCCTTCCGAAGGATCATGGCATCCGTGTCAATATAGTTGTGAATCGTGGTAAACTCCTCCTCCACCTTAAACTTCATCCCCCGAATCAGCTCATCCATCATAGCCTTCCGGTTGAGCATGGCGAACCTCTGCACAATCTTCATGTCGTGGATGTAGTCCTCCATCAGCTCTCCCCGGCAGGGGGCCAGGGGTTGGGGAATCTCTGGCCTCATCCGGGTCTTCATAGACGCCACCCTCGACTCGATCTCCTTCTCCCTTCCCGTTCTTTTGTACTCCTCGATCAGTTTCTCTATGTCCTTTCCCGACACACCGTTTAAACTTCTCCAGGCCTGCTCCTGATAGTATTCCGCCACCTCCAGCCCCAGATGGCGGGATCCGGAGTGAATCACCACGTACAATCTCCCCTCATCATCCTTATCCGCCTCTATAAAATGGTTGCCCCCGCCCAGGGTCCCCAGAGACCTGACCGCCCGGTCCAGATTGATCCTGGCAGGCCGCAGACAGCGAAGCTGCGTCAGATCAATGTCGTCATTCAGCTTATGAGCTTTCTCACGTATATGGAATCCCGACGGAATCTTCTCATAGATAAGTTTATCCAGCTTCGCCGGCTCCAGATGTCTGTTGCGAAGCCGTATGGTCTCCATTCCGCATCCGATATCAACGCCCACCAGATTCGGAACCACCGCATCCGTGATGGTCATGGTGGTTCCGATGGTGCACCCGGCCCCGGCATGGACATCCGGCATAATCCGGATCCTGGCCCCTCTGACAAACTCCTGATCGCACAGCGTCCGGATCTGTGCCAGAGCCGTCTCCTCCACAGCCTCCGTGTACACGTTCGCCGTATTGCAGCGCCCTTCTATAACCTTTATTCCCATCCTGTCTCCTTCTTTCTGATCCTGTCCGATTTTTCCTCTTCCCGTTTATATGTGCCACGATTCCTTCCTCTTTTCCGTATCATTTCCACACAAAAACGGAGCCGGCATCCCGGGGTGCTCTCCGGGAGTTCATCGGCTCCGTATCGTTTCTGCTGTATCTCATACCGCCGACCGCACAACGGGACCTGCCCATCATGCTGTCTGGCTTCTAATCCGCAAGGTTACCGGCAATTCTCAGTTCATGTGTTCATGGCACACCGCACTCACACAAAGAGAATCTTTCCTGAAACTGCCTCCACGCCCTGCCACAGACATGATACTGCATTCCCTATCCAACTATAAAATCTCTCTCTCCTGTTATCCGGCCGTTTCATAGCGATTCTCCTTTCCTGATAGTCTGAATGCGCGCTGTCCGCATTCCCTGCGTTATAATCTACCACATTTCCTTATTCTGGTAAAGAAACTTTTCATTACACAAGTCTTACATAATTCTTACATTTGTTACATCCGCCGCGGTCTGCAGGCGTATTTCCCTAATTGACCGTCCTCTCCCTGATCACTCCATTGTCGTCAATTACCGCATTGGCAGAGATTCCCTCCAGAAAATCAAACATCCGCCGCCTCTCTCCCTCATCCGTCACCAGCGTGGTCCTACAGCCTTTCTGGAGACAGGGGACAAAGCGCAGCTCCAGAATCCCCTCACCGGAGACGTCCGCCTCCACAAGCCCCGTATCCCTGGTCTTGCTGTTAAACCAGAAATTCCCCAGGCTGTAGAAGATGGGAACCCCCTTATAGTATTCGATCCCCTGAAGGCAGTGGGGATGATCCCCGATAACCAGGTCCGCACCCGCGTCAATGTACTGATGGCCCAGGCTCTGCTGATCCGCCTCAAACCCGCTGACTCCCTCCGTTCCCCAGTGGACATAAACCACCACGAAATCGCTGGTCTCTTTGGCCTTCTTTATAACCTCCAGAAACTTTGACGGATCATACGTTCTTAAAACCCCCGCCGTCGTCTCCGTAGCTTCCTTGCTGTACACATAGGAGCGCTCCACCTGGGTGGCGCTGACATAGGCAAGTTTCATGTCCCCTGCCCGAAAATACACGATCTCCTTGGCCTCCTCCAGATTCCTTCCCGCCCCCACATAGGGGATCCCGTACTGCTTCAGGGTATCCAGAGTATCCACAAGAGCCGTCTCCCCGTAATCATACACATGGTTATTGGCCAGGGATACGATGTCCGCCGATATCAGCGACAGGTTGGCGGCCGTCTCCGGCCTGGCCCGAAACGTAAAGGTCTTGCCAGAAAGAGGCTTGCCCCGGTTGCTGTACGTAAACTCATTATTCACCATCATAATGTCCGCACGATCCATCCTGGCGATTACCTCCGGAGTGATGCATTTGGTAATGTCATTCCCGTTGCTGTGGTAATAGCTCATGTTGGCATAACCTTCCGCAAAGCTGATATCCCCCGCAAACGATAAGGTTACCCTGTCCCCGCATCTGGGTTCTTTCGTGTAGACCTGCTGCCCGCTGTCCTGCCAGACTTTTTCGGCCTTCACCTCCCCGTCCTTTAACGTCTTTGCCGTAACCTCTGTCTGGTTCAGGGCTGACAGCATCATGACCCCTGCCGCTATTGCAGGCAATATCGTTCTTCTCATCTTTCGTCCTTTCCCTGTCATCCCCGGGCCTGTCCGGCAGAATATTCCTCCCGCACAAACCGCTCCAGCACCGGAATCGACCGTTTCACCTTATCCGTATCCATACAGTATGCCATCCGAAAATATCCCGGCACCCCGAAATTGTCAGACGGCACCAGAATCAGGTCATACTTTTTCGCCTTCATGCAGAATGCGTTGGCATCCTCCTCCAGCGCTTTGGGGAAAATATAGAAGGTTCCTCCCGGCTTCACCACCTGAAATCCCAGACGGGTCAGGGCACTGTACAGCAGGTTCATATTCGTCTCATACACCGACAGGTCGCTGGTCTTATCCAGAACCTCTGCCACTGCCAGCTGGACGCTGGACGGAGGACAGTTGTGGCCGATTCCCCGGCTGATCTGGCCGAACATCACAGCCATGCTGTCTCCGTCCGTGCATCTGGGATTCACCGCCGCATAGCCGATGCGCTCCCCGGGAAGGCTGAGGCTTTTGGAGAAGGAGTAGCAGGAGACGGAATTGTCGTAAAACCGGGATACATAGGGGGAATCCGCTCCCGAAAATGTGATCTCCCGGTAGGGTTCGTCACTGATCAGGAATATATCGTGGCCGTACCTGCTCTGCTTCTTACGAAGGAAATCCGCCAGCCGCTCAATGGTCTCTGTGCTGTATGCGATGCCGGAGGGATTGTTGGGCGTGTTGACCAGAACCGCCGTCACCCTCTCATTCATCACCTCTTCCAAGGCCTGAAAATTAATCTGAAAATTCTCCGTATCCGCAGGCACCGCCTTAAGCACGGCCCCCGTATGGCTGATATAGGGATTGTACTCCGGAAAATAGGGAGCAAAAACCAGGATCTCATCCCCCGGTTTCGTGACACATCTGAGAGCGTGGGCCAGAGCCCCCGCCGCACCGGATGCCATAAAAATATGTCTGGTGTCGTAGTCCATGCCGAACCGCCGGTTTAAGCTGTCCGCCACTGCCTTTCTCACGCTCTCGATCCCCAGGGACGGGCTGTACCCGTGAATCGCCATGGGATCCTTCTCCTCAAGCATCCGAATCATATGAGCCGTATACTCCCGGGGACAGGCCACGCTGGGATTGCCCAGACTGTAGTCAAATACATTGTCATAGCCGATTTCCTTTCCCCGCGCCGCGGCGTACTCGCTCAGCTCACGGATAACGGATTTCCCCTGAAGCATCCTTTTGTATGTTTCGTTGATCATGTTTCACACCTCTCCTCACTGCCGTTTATGAAATCACGCCTTCAGCCTGTCCAGAACCTCCTCAAAACAGACCCCGTCCGTCAAAGGCACCTCCATCTTAACGGATTCCCTGATGCAGTCTTTAATAAAATCAGCCGCCTTCTTCACCGATCTGTCCAGCGCCACACCGTTTATGGCGTCTGCCAGAATAACGGAAGAGAAAATATCCCCGGTGCCGCACCTGGTCTCCCCCACTCTCTTTATCTTTCTCAGAATATGGACGGTGCCCCGACCGTCTCCCTGCCTGTCATAACAGAAATTTCCGATGAAACCGCCAAGGGGAATACCGGTGATCACCACTTTATCAGGTCCTGTATCCGCTATATGCTGCGCCATTCGAAGAAGCTCCTGTTCCTTCCATCTCCCTTCATGGTAAGGCGTGTCCGTCAGTATACAGCTTTCCGTCACATTCGGTGTTACGATATCCGCACACGCTGTCAGCATTTTCATCTCCCTGCACATATCTTCGGTGCAGGCAGCATACGTCCTCCCGTTATCCCCCATGACAGGATCCACCATTACCACCGTATCCTCCCTGCGAAAATCCCGTATGAAATCTTTCACGATCTCAATCTGCCTCCTGGAACCTAAAAATCCGGTTCCGATTCCGTCAAAGGTCAGATTCAGCTTCCTCCACTCACCTATATACTCCCCCATACGCTCCGTATAATCGTCAAAATAGTAACTGGGATATGCGGTGTGATTGGACAGGATCGCCGTGGGAACGGGGCAGCACTGCACCTTTAATTTGGAGATAACCGGCAGAGTTACTGTCAGGGCGCAGCGGCCAAACCCGGTCATATCGCTGATAACCGCAGCCTTTTTCTGCCTGGAACTGCCTGGTTGTTGTGATGTCTCCCTATGCTCCATAGTCCGTAATCCTTTCCGCAGGCTGTCTTCGCCGTCTGTCATGCATCGGCTTTCTGGTTCTTTACCCGCCAGCTGCGGTAGCAGAAGACAAAATATCCGATCTTGGTGCTGAACAGGAGACTGCACGGATACCCCTTCATAAAATCTGCCCGGAAACCGTCTCTGTCCAGCAGATTGTCCTTGGTAAGCTCATCAGCCGCTTCGGCCCGGAATATTTTCCCCATATGCTCAAGTATCTGCTGAAAAACCAGAAGAATATTTTCCTTTGTCCCTTCGCCCTTGCGTACCATCCGGGTGATTCCCCGGGCCATCAGCGGCTCCTCCATCCCCAGCAAAAACTGCAGCCGGATTCCCCCTTCCGTATCATACCACTGCCGGCAGTAGAATCCCTTTCCTATGTTATGTCCCTTGTATTCTGCGCTGTCCAGCTTTGCCTCCACCTGAAACACTTCCTGTGCGACCCGGTTGGCTGCCCTGGATATAATTCCTATCTGCGAGGAGAGATCACGCCCCTTCCGGGCATTCCCTCTCCCTACAATCGCCTGATCTTCTTTCATGATGTGCTCTGCCAGCCAGCCGCTCATGATTGCCACAAAGCGCTGGACAGCCGAACCCGAATAACCGGACAATTCCAGATCCTTTTTCAGGGAAACCAGAGTCTTATCCCTGAAACTGTCGTGAATCTTCTTGTGATGTCCGTAACTTTTGTATCGGATGGAGCGCATATACTCCTCCTCCTCCGAAAAATGGGTCATGGAATACGTCTCCAGATATTTGATCATCTCCCGGTATGTACTCTGATACCCGTCCCCGCTGTTGTCCTGGGAAATATCCATCAGCTTCTTCATGATCCGAAAAAGTTTGGCGTGAGCAGTGTCCACCACCTCTACCCCGATGTTATACTTCTCATCCCACACTATCTGTTCCATAAACAGTCTGCCTCCCGATCTTTCCTTTCGTTATAATATTGTTAAAAAAGCATAAAACCCGCTTTCTATATTATAATCAGAAGGCAGTAAAGTGTAAAGCCTTTATGGGAAATCATTCCAAAACTCTTGCCTACTCTATAAGCGCCCGCAACTGCTCCAGCAGAGCGCCTCCTCCCACCTGAATATTGCCCACCTGGGCACATATCCGCTCCAGGCACTCCATCTCTTTCAGCTTGTACAGCGTCTTATTCTCATCCATCAGTTTCGCCGTATTCAGCAGTGACCTGGTGGAAGCCACCTCCTCCCTTCTGGTAATCACATTGGCCTGAGCCCTTCTCTCCGCCACAAGTACCGTGTTCATGATATCCCGGATCTCTCCAGGCAGAATGATGTCCTTGATTCCCGCACTGCGAAACTCAATGCAGTAATCCCTCTCCACCTGGTGCAGCCTCTCCAGAATAAACCGGGATATCTCCTCCTTCTGCTCCAAAAGCTCATCCAGCCGGTATCTTCCGATGTACTCCCTGATAACCAGCTGCACACAGGCATACACCTGATTCTCCAGATTCCTGATCGTCTCCAGCATGGTCCTGGGCTCCACCACCCTGTATGTACACATCAGATTCACCCGGATGCCGATACGATCCGCCGTAAGGATTTCCTGACCGGATATCTCCAGAGGACGCACTTTCAGATCCACGATCCGACACACCACATCCTTTGCGTACACCCAGTAGTAGTACGTCCCTGTCTCCAGCTCCCTCACCACCTGGTTGTTGTAGTACAGGATCCCCAGCTCTCCCGGCTGAATCTCTATTTTCTTGTAATATTTCAGAGGAATCTGAGCCATATAGGCCTTGTTGACCTTTCCGGCCGACTCCGGCTCCCTCATGTCCAGAAGATCCACGCTGAATCGGTTCCACACATTCCAGTACAGATACTCCGCCTCCGTCAGGATCTTCCTGGCCACTCCGCCCTCTTTTAAGATTCCGATATGGCCCTCAGGAATCATGATCCGGAGCACTTTTCCGGCAAATGTTTTATCCTGCTCAAGCAGGATCTCCTTCGGCACCTTGTCAAATTTCACGGCGCCCTCCATATCCTCCACATTCACTTCATATCCCAAAGCCCTGACAAAGTGGTACGTTCCGCAGTAAAGCGTTCTCACAAAGCGGCCGTCCTTCATCAAAAATCCGCACTGGTTCTGATTGATCTGATATTTCATGTTATCCCTCCTCATGGGTGTTCCCCTGTTTTTAGTCTGATTCCCTGACTGTTTGTTTTCCTGTCTCCGATTCCAACCTGGAATCCGCCACAAAAAATCCTGCGGGCCGTCTCCACGTCAAAACGTCCTATATCCGGCTTCCCGTTTTCGGAGAACCGTCCATAACCCTTTCATCCTTTTGCAGAAGCGCCAGGACTCTCAAGGGCCATGTCCGTCCCCCGTACTCCGGGACATGGGATATCATATCGCTCTGCCCGTCCAGGACGGCACTGGCACATTTCCTGCTGCACGGCCTTCCCGTCCGGCGGCGGATGGGGTGATTTTCCCATTCTCCTCCTTCCGGAAACAGACCGTACCGGCGGATTCCATGTCTTCCTCATTCATGTGGACACTTGGAAGGTGTCGTTTGACTGCTTTAACCACTAAGCAACGGTTTTCACCGGTGGGATTCGAACCCACGTACATCAAGTCTTTGACATTTTCAGTCCCTAACTGAACGTCTTTTCACAGTTCCCGCGGCATACCGTACTGCAGTGCAGGCGGCACCGTCAGGCAAAACGCCTTAACTGTAAGCCGGAACCGTCACCTCTTCGGTGTCTTAATGCTAACACAGTCCGGAACTTTTATCATTTCAAAAACACTGCGAAGTTTTCCTGTTTATGGAAGCCGGCTTTTATGTGTCAGCGGCCTGTTGACAGACCGCTGACATTGGATTATCCTAAAATCACACAGCCACACAATATACACACGATACAAGGAATCATACCCATGTCCGAATACAAAGAACTCATCAGACAATTTGACAAGATCCGCTCCTATGTCCGGGATTTCTACATCTACGGCTTCAAGACCCGTGAGGATTTTTGCGAGAAGAGCGGCAGAACCTATGACAACCAGCGCCGCCGCATGGAAAGCTGGTTCGCGGACTACATCCGCTCCGACCACAGCGGCCACAGAAAATCCGTATTCCTCACCCTGGACTCCGGCCGCATGGCAGTCAACCCTCTGTATCAGGCCTGGAAATCAAAGACTTTCACAGACAATGACATCACCCTGCGGTTCCTCCTGACCGACCTTCTCTTTGACGGACAGCCCCAAAGCCTGGAAATGATCGCCGACGGGCTCCAGGAAAAGTATCACTGCCTTCCGGACACCCAGACCATCCGCCGCAAGCTGTCCCTCTGCGAAAAGGAGGGATTTATCACAAAGGAAAAGCATGGGAAGCAGTATCTCTACCGCAGGACCCGCCCCCTGGCCCTCACCCGCCCGTCCCTGTTTCCGGCCGCGGCTATGGCGGTGAGTTTCTTCCAGGGCGCGGCCCCCTTCGGCTTTGTGGGCAGCACCATCCTGGATTTCTGGAACGAAAAAAATAAATATTTCCGTTTCCGCAGCGATTACCTGATACATACCCTGGAGGATGAGGTTCTCCTCCCTGTTCTCAATGCCGTAGAGCAGAAACAGAAAATCCGTATGACGGTGAAAAGCACCAAAACCCGCCGCACGGACACATTCACTGCCAGCCCCTTAAAAATCCTCACCAGCACCCACACGGGCCGCCGATACGTTTGCGTCAAACAGGAACGGCCCTGCCGCCTTGTCTCCATCCGCCTGGATTCCATCCAAAGTGTGGAGGTTCTTCACGCAGACGATAAGTGGGACATTCATATGGAAGAGTTTCGCTCTGTCTTTCCCTATATGTGGGGCGTATCCTTCGGAAACGCCGGAAAGCAGGAGCCGGAAAGAGTATCCATGGAGATTGAATTTGACGAGGTTGAGGAGGACTTTATTCTGACCCGACTGAAGCGGGAGGGACGAGGCGGCGCCTTAAAGCGTCTGGAACCGGGGGTGTATGAGTACAGCCGCCTCTGCCTGGATTCCATGGAACTTCTCCCCTGGGTCAAAAGTTTTACCGGAAGGATCCGCTCTTTTCACTGTTCCAATGCCGCTGTGGAAAAACGGTTTTGGAATGATATGAAGATAATGCAGGATTACTATTTGCAGACAGGAGAAACCATCGGCCATGAACAAACCTGACTTCCCCCTATTTTCGGAACTCTATAGCTGCTACTACCAGGTAGTTGCCAAAATCCTTAAAGAGGCTGCCCTTCATCCTCTCACACGCCGCCAGATAGAAACCCTGGCCCGGGACTGCTGCGGCGGCGAGAGCGCCCTCTCCATCGTCCCCCGGCTTATTCGGGGAGACTGGCCTTTTCTGCGTCGGGAGGATACTTCTCCCCCCACATACTCCTGCACATTGAAAAACCCGCCCTTTCCCCAGCCCCTGACCGGCCTTCAGAAATCCTGGCTGAAGGCGCTGATGGACGACCCCCGCATCCGTCTCTTCTTTACGGACCGGCAGCTGGCGGATCTGGATTGGTACCTGGCTGACACGGTCCCTCTCTTTCGCCCGTCAGACTTCTGCCTGTTTGACCAGTACAAAGACCATGATCCCTTTTCGTCGGTCATGTATCGCCGGCACATGCACACCATCCTGACGGCGCTTCGGGAAAGGCGTTTTCTGTCCGTGGACTATCTGTCCCGAAAGGATCGCATCCTGTCCCACGCCTGGCTTCCCTGCCGTCTGGAGTACGGACAGCGGGACGGCAAATTCCGCCTCTACGCCATGCGTCTTACCAGGACCGGCAGGCAGCAGATGGACATCCTGAATACGGCGAGAATCCTGTCCGTAAAAAAGACCGATTCTGTCTTCCCTTCTCAGGTAGACGTGGACCGCTTCCTGGACCGTACCTTATGCCCGCAGCCTCTCATCCTGGAAATCACCACCAGGCGCAATGCTCTGGAGCGGGCCATCCTCCACTTCTCCTGCTATCAGAAAAAGGTGGAGCGGATGAAGGACTCCCACACCTACCGCTGCACCATCTACTATGACAGGCGGTGGGAAACCGAACTGCTGATTCAGGTGCTTTCCTTCGGTCCTGTGATAAAGGTCCTTGGGCCGGAATCCTTCCTGGAACAGATACGGCAGCGGGTCAGGAAGCAGGCGCTTCTTGGGGATAAAACATATGGACAGGAACAGCCCCATGTGATATGCTGATTTCTGCATACAACCGGACCGCATTTTCACGATTTACAGGAGAACTCATCCCGAAAGGAGTTTATATGATAAAAGCCATCTTCTTTGACATTGACGGAACTTTGAGAGATTTTACGGAAAAAGGCATCCGCCCCGGAACCCGCAGAGCCATAGAACTGGCCAGACAGCTGGGTATCCGCTGTTTCATCGCCACAGGCAGGCACCTTTTGGAGATCCGGGAGGAAAATCTCCTGGACAACCTTGTCTTCGACGGCTACGTCCTTCTCAACGGAAGCCTCTGCCTGGACGGCGGCGGCCGTATTCTGTACGAAAATCCCATCCCCCTGTCCCAGAAGCAGGCCATGCTTGCCCTGGCCCGGGAACTGGGGTTTGCCCTTATCTTCATGGAAAA
>JAAWHK010000056.1 GCA_022795805.1 Hungatella sp.
CGGGAAGATAAAGAGCCAGTATATCCGGGAGGAGGAGCTGGAGGAGATTCAGGAGCAGATCGCCAAACGCAAGGAGCTGCAGCAGAGGCTCAAGGAGCTGAACCAGAAGGCGAAGGGCGCAAAAAGGGCTTCCGCAGGGGGCAGGAGCCGGGGAGCCGGAGCTATGGCGTTTCCGGAGCCGGATTATGAGACCAATGTGATCGTGGGCGAGGAGCTTCTTGCCATGGCGTCCAACATTCAGAGCAACCGGAAGAGAGACTGCTACAGGGAGCTTTCCGGGTATCTGTCCGGGGAGGGCGGGGAGCGGGTGTGCATCGTCTGCGGCCTTCGAAGGACGGGAAAGACCACCATGATACGCCAGGCGATCCTGGATATGGAACCGGAGGAGGCGAAGCGGGCGGCCTACATCAAGACCACGGCGGCGGACAACATGGAGGTTATGAACCGGGATCTGCGGCGTCTGAACCAGCGCGGATACCGGTATGTGTTTATCGACGAGATTACGCTGATGGATGATTTTATCGACTCGGCGGCTATCCTTTCGGATATCTACGGGGCCCAGGGCATGCGCATTGTGCTGACGGGGACGGACTCCCTGGCCTTCGCCCTGACCATGCGCCAGGAGCTGTTTGACCGGGCCGTGACGGTGAGAACTACATTTATCCCTTTCAGGGAGTACAGCAGGCTTTTGGGGGCGGACAGCATCGACGAGTATATCCGGTACGGCGGGACTCTGAGGGCCAGCAGGCCTTCGGGGCCGGCCGGCGGGGAGGCCGGTATCATGGCCAGAGTGGACGGGTCCAACGCTAAGGAGACGTTTGCCTTGTTTAAGGACTGGGATTCCACGAAAGACTACATTGAGAGCGCCGTTTGCCGGAATATCCAGAGATCCCTTGCGGGGAGCAAGGACAAGAGCCAGTTTGCAAGCCTGCGGGCGCTTCTGGACACCGGGGAATTAATCGGAGCGGTGAACCAGATCATGGAGGACATGAACTTAAACTTTCTGCTTCTGGTGGCGGCGGACAATCCGGCGTTTCACGAATTTCGTCTGGCGGTATGGAATATGCGCAACGAGAAGGTGCGCAGGGAGCAGGCGGACGGGCTGACCAAGGCCCACCTGGCTCAGATCAAGGAGGCCCTGGTGGCTCTTGATCTGGTGGTGGAGTGCCCGGCGGAGACTACCAGGCCGGGAACGGAGCCTATCGAGAAGGTGATCTTCACCCAGCCGGGCATGCGTTACTGCCAGGTGCAGATGCTGGTGCAGGATCTGGTCAACGGGGAGCGGTTTGCCGCATTAAGCCAGGTGGAGAAGAGGGAGCTGGGCGAGCGCATCCTCATGGAGGTGCGTGGGCGGATGCTGGAGGAGATGGTGCTGATGGAGACGGAGAAGGCGCTGTCGGGACGCTATCAGGTGTTTAAAATGCAGCTGGCCACGGGAGAGTTTGATATGGTGGTCTACGATACGGAGGAGAACAACTGTACCCTGTGCGAGGTGAGGGGCACCAACGGGGCGGCCAGAAACCGATTCAGGCGGGTGCCGGACGCGGAGAAGTACCGGCAGATCGAGAGGCGGTTCGGGTCCATCAGAGAGCGGATCATGCTGTGCCGGGACCCTCAGCTTATGGGAAATGACAGGGGCAAGTACTGTCGGATCGAGGATTATTTGAGAGGGCTTTCGTAGGAAACGATGGCGCAAGCCCAAAAAGACAGGAGATTTAAAAAGATGAAATGGCATAAATTTACGCTGACCACCACCACGGACGCGGTGGATCTAGTCAGCTGCTTGTTTGACGAGATCGGCATTGAGGGGATCGAGATTGAGGACAGGATTCCCCTGACAGAGGCGGAGACCAAGGGTATGTTTATCGATATCCTGCCGGACATGGGGCCTGACGACGGGGTGGCAAAGGTCAGCTTCTATCTGGAAGACATATCGGAGCTGGATCGCATCATGAAGGATATCGAGACGGGACTCGAGGAAATTGGCCGGTTCGTCGATGTGGGTGCCGGGACCATCGAGGCGTCGGAGACGGAGGACAAAGACTGGATCAACAACTGGAAGCAGTATTTTAAACCGTTTGTTGTGGACGATATTTTGATTAAGCCTACCTGGGAGGCGGTTCCCGGGGAGCATGAGGACAAGCTTCTGATCCAGATCGATCCGGGAACGGCCTTTGGGACGGGGCAGCATGAGACTACCCAGCTGTGCATCCGGCAGCTGCGGAAGTATGCCGCAGACGGGGCGAAGATCCTGGATGTGGGAACGGGAAGCGGTATTCTGGGCATTACGGCTCTGAAACTGGGGGCCGGGGAGATCTTCGGAACGGATCTGGACGAAAACGCCGTCACGGCCGTAAGGGAGAATCTTGAGGCCAACGGTATCGGCGGGGAAAAGTTTCGGGTGGTCCGGGGAAATATCATTCATGAGAAGCATGTTCAGGACATGGCCGGCTACGGCTGCTACGACGTGGCGGTGGCTAATATTCTGGCGCCGGTCATCATCCTTCTGCAGGAGGAGATTCCCGTCCACTTAAAGAAGGGCGGCATCTTTATCACTTCCGGGATCATCAACACCAAGGAGGAGGACGTGAAGAGGGCTCTATCCTCCAACCGGGAGCTGGAGATCATTGAGACCACATATCAGGGGGAATGGGTGTCCATTACCGCCAGAAAGCTGTAGGGACAGGCTGTGTACCGTTTTTTTGTTGAGGAAGATCAGATAGGACAGGGCCGGGTGGCTATTGTCGGAGGCGATGTAAACCATATCCGCAACGTGCTGAGGATGAGGCCGGGGGAGAAGGTGGTGGTCAGCGACGGGAAGGAGCGGGACTATTGCTGCCGGATCAGGGAGATCGGCACCGACAGGGTGGTTGCGGATATTTTGGAGGAGAATCCGGCAGGGGGAGAGCTGCCTGCCAGGATTTATCTGTTTCAGGGTCTTCCCAAGAATGATAAGATGGAGCTGATCATCCAGAAGGCGGTGGAGCTGGGCGTGTACCAGGTGATTCCCGTGGCGACCCGGAGGACAGTGGTGAAGCTGGACAAGAAGAAAGAAGAGGCAAAGGTCAAACGGTGGAACGGGATCGCCGAGAGCGCGGCCAAACAGTCCGGCAGAAGCATCATTCCCCAGGTGACTGGGGTGATGTCTTTTAAAGAAGCGCTGGCTGCTGCGGACCGGTTTGACGTGAAGGTGATTCCCTTTGAACATGCCAGCGGAATGGACGGGACCCGGCAGGAGTTCGGGCGTATCGGACCGGGCATGGATGTGGGGGTCTTTATCGGCCCGGAGGGCGGATTTGAGGATGAGGAGATCGAGCTGGCCGCAGGGACGGGTATAAAGGCCGTCTCCCTGGGGAGACGGATTCTGCGGACGGAGACCGCAGGGCTGATGGTTCTGTCGGTGATGGGGTATCTGCTGGAGACCGGCGCCCCGGCGCAGAGATAAAAGACTGGATAAGAGGAAGTTGACAATGGAAGCGTATTTTGACAATTCGGCCACCACCAGAGTATTTGACTGTGTAAAAGACGTGGTGGTGAAAACCATGACAGAGGATTATGGAAATGCCGCATCCAAGCACAGGAAGGGCGTGGATGCGGAGCGATATATCAGGGAGGCCAGAAGCGTTATAGCCAAATCCCTGAAGGTGCAGGACAAGGAGATCATATTTACTTCCGGCGGTTCCGAGTCCAACAACATGGCTCTTGTCGGAGGGGCTATGGCAAACCGCCGCAGGGGAGGCCACATTATCAGCACCAATGTGGAACATCCGTCGGTTTACAATACCCTGGGATTTCTTGAGGAGCAGGGCTTTGAGATCACCTACCTGCCGGTGGACGGTGAGGGGCATATAAACCTGTCTCAGTTAAGGGACAGTCTGCGGCAGGACACCATCCTGGTGTCGGTGATGTATGTGAACAATGAGGTGGGGGCCGTGGAGCCTGTGGAGGAGATCGGAGCGATTATCAGGGAATGTCAGCCGCAGGCATTGTTTCATGTGGATGCGATCCAGGCCTACGGAAAGTATGAGATACGGCCGAAGCGTCAGGGCATCGACCTGCTCAGCGTCAGCGGCCACAAGTTTCACGGGCCTAAGGGCGTGGGATTTCTGTATATAGACGAGAAGGCAAAGGTGAAACCTTTGATATATGGCGGCGGCCAGCAGAAGGGCATGCGGTCCGGCACGGAGAACGTGCCGGGGGTGGCCGGCCTGGGGGCCGCGGTCCGGGAGATTTATAAGGACCATCAGGAGAAAGCGGATTATCTGTATGGGCTGAAAGCCTGCCTTATGGAACGGCTTGGGGAGATAGAGGGGTGCGTGATCAACAGCCGGCCCGGGCGGGAGAGCGCCCCCCAGATCGTCAGCGTCAGCTTTGAGGGAATCCGCAGCGAGGTGCTTCTTCACGCTCTGGAGGAGCGTGGGATTTACGTGTCCTCCGGTTCGGCCTGCTCCAGCACTCACCCGGGGTTCAGCGGCACCTTAAAGGGGATCGGGGTGAAGCCGGAGCTTCTGGACGCCACGCTGCGGTTCAGCTTCGGGCTGTTTAACAGAAAAGAGGAGATCGACTACGCCGTTGAGGTGCTGAAGGAGCTTTTGCCGGTGCTTCGCAGATACCGCAGAGGATAGGAAGCCGATATAAATATTAAGAAGAGAGGACGGCAGGGAAGAGCAGATGATGTTGTATCAGTCATTTTTGATTAAGTATGCGGAGATCGGCACCAAGGGGAAGAACCGGTATCTGTTTGAGGACGCCCTGATGAAGCAGATACGCCACGCCCTAAAGGAGGTGGACGGCGTATTTGCGGTGACCAAGGAGTTTGGCCGCATCTATGTGGAGGCCAAGGGGGAGTATGACTTTGAGGACACCGTGGCGGCGCTTAAGAGGGTGTTCGGCGTTGCCTGGATATGTCCCATGTTTCAGATTGAGGAGAAGGATTTTGACAATCTGAAACGGGAGGCGGTGGATTATATTGACCAGGTGTATCCGGACAAGAACCTGACTTTCAAGGTGGATTCCCGCAGGGCGGACAAGAAGTACCCGGTGACGTCGGAGCAGATGAACCGGGATCTGGGGGAGGCGGTGCTTACCGCATTTCCTCAGATGAAGGTGGATGTACATCATCCCCAGGTGATGCTCCGCGTGGAAGTGCGGAACATGGTGAATATCTATTCACAGATGATCCCCGGGCCCGGAGGCATGCCGGTGGGGACCAACGGGAAGGCCATGCTCCTGCTTTCCGGCGGCATCGACAGCCCGGTAGCCGGGTATATGGTGGCCAAGAGGGGCGTGAAAGTGGAGGCGGTCTATTTTCACGCGCCGCCCTATACCAGCGAGAGGGCCAAACAGAAGGTGGTGGATCTGGCCAGGCTGGTGTCCAGATATTCCGGGCCCATGAGGCTTCATGTGGTGAATTTTACGGATATTCAGCTGTACATCTATGACCAGTGTCCACACGAGGAGCTGACCATCATCATGCGGCGGTATATGATGCGGATCGCAGAGATGATCGGGAAGGAGTCGGAGTGCCTGGCGCTTATCACAGGGGAGAGCATCGGGCAGGTGGCCTCCCAGACGGTCCAGTCTCTGGCTGCTACCAATGAGGTGTGTACCATGCCTGTGTTCAGGCCCGTCATCGGCTTCGACAAACAGGAGATCGTGGATATCGCAGAGAAGATCGGGACTTACGAGACTTCCATCGAACCTTTTGAGGACTGCTGCACCATTTTCGTGGCAAAGCATCCGGTGACAAAGCCCAATGTGAAGGTGATCCGCCGGTCTGAGGAGAAGCTGACGGAGAAGATTGACGACATGGTGAGAACGGCTGTGGACACGCGGGAGATTCTTGTGTGCAGCTGACAGGATACGATACGTTGGGGGACAACAAACGGCGTGAGGAATGGACACAAAAAAGGGCTGGAATGAAAAATTCCAGCCCTGATGTTTAAATTTATCGGATGATGTAGGGGGAAAGCACGTCCAGAATCTCGTCTACGCTGGTTTCGCTTTCGGTGTGGATGTTCAGGTCAATGGGCTTGGAAAGGTCCAGGCTGAAAATACCCATGATGGATTTGGCGTCAATTACATATCTGCCGGATACCAGATCGAAATCTACGTCAAACTTTGTCAGATCGTTGACAAAGGATTTTACTTTATCAATGGAATTTAATGAAATGCGTACTGTTTTCATGGAAAACCTCCTTAAGTGTTAATGGTCTATGTAAATAGTACAGAGATGCAGGTGAAAAGTCAATAGTCAGTTTATATGAAATTTGGGTGTGTATATGGAAGGAGGAATTTTATGCGAAAAGCTGCCCTGCATAATCTTGGGTGCAAAGTTAATTATTATGAGACGGAAGCCATGGCTCAGCTTCTGGAGGCGGCGGGATATGAGATCGTGGGGTTTGAGGAGAAAGCGGATGTGTATGTGATCAACACATGTTCCGTGACCAACATAGCGGACCGCAAGTCCAGACAGATAATCCACCGGGCCAAAAAGAGGAATCCGGACAGCGTGGTGGTGGCAGCGGGATGCTATGTGCAGGCGGCAGGCAGCAAGCTGCGGGAGGACCGGGCCGTTGATATCATGATCGGGAACAACAAAAAGGCGGAACTTGCGGGGATTCTGGAGGCGTATTTTGCCGGGAAAAGGGCAGCGCGCCAGGAGTGTGTGATTGATATTGACAGGACGCAGGAGTATGAACAGCTGGGGATAAAAAGGGGTTCCGAACATACACGGGCGTTTGTCAAAGTGCAGGACGGGTGCAACCAGTTCTGCAGTTACTGCATTATCCCCTATGTGAGAGGGCGGGTCAGGAGCCGGAGGCCGGAGGAGGTCGTAAAGGAGGCAAAGAAACTGGTGGCGGAGGGCTACCAGGAGATCGTGCTGTCAGGGATCCATTTAAGTTCCTATGGCATGGATTTTCCGGAAGATAAGCCGGAGACGCTTTTAGGGCTTATGGAGAAACTGGACGGGATAGAGGGACTGAAACGGATGCGCCTGGGATCGCTGGAGCCGCGAATTATTACGGAGGAATTTGTGGAGGCCATGGCAGGGCTTAAGACTGTCTGTCCGCATTTCCATCTGTCGCTTCAAAGCGGCTGCGATGAGGTGCTGAGGCGAATGAACCGCCATTACACCGGGGAGGAGTTTAAAAGAAGCTGTGCAGTCCTGCGGAGGTGGTTTGACAATCCTGCCATTACCACAGACGTGATTGTGGGCTTTCCCCAGGAGACGGACCGGGAGTTCGGGGAGACGGTGAAGTTTGTGCGGGACATCCGTTTTTATGAGATGCATGTGTTTAAGTATTCCAAGCGTGAGGGAACCAGGGCGGCAGATATGGACGGTCAGGTGGGGGAGCCCATCAAGTCTGCCAGAAGCGATATCCTGCTTGGAATCGGGAGAGCGATGTCTGTCGAATACCGGAAAAGCCTCCTGGGCCAGGAGCGGGAGGTTCTGATGGAGGAGCGGATGGTGATCGGCGATGAAGCGTATCTGACGGGATATACGAAGGAGTATGTGCGGGCGGCAGTTCTGTGGGATGAAGCTCTCAAAGGCAAAATGGTTAAAGGCATTCTGCGTGAGATGGTCAATGATGAGGTGATGCGGATGGAAATAAATATTTTATAATTATCCCTCTTTACGAATTGACAAAAGTAGTATAGAATAGATAGGAACAGTTAAAGGACGTGAGGACAGATGGGCGATATTCATAATACACAATTTTTCAGAGCGGCACAAGAAAATACCATGGACGTGAGCCAGGTCTTAGAGCAGGTGTATCAGGCCCTGACCGAAAAGGGATATAACCCGGTGAATCAGATCGTAGGGTATATCATGTCTGGAGATCCAACCTACATTACCAGCCACAAGAACGCCAGAAGTCTCATTATGAAGGTTGAGCGGGATGAGATTCTGGAGGAACTTCTGTCTGTGTATATTGATGCAAGATTAAGATAGTTACGTGTAAAGTACCATAAGAAGACTGTCAGATTTTGGTGCGGGGAGCGAATCTGGCAGTTTATGTTATTTTAGGAACGTGTCTGTGACGCGTTTTTTGTTCTGTGGGAAAGTGCGCCCTCTTCCGGGTGCATAGAAGGCTGCTGTGGAGTAAAGAAAGATGAGAATTATGGGTTTGGATTACGGGGCGAAGACAGTGGGCGTAGCTGTGTGCGACCCCTTGGGTTTTACTGCCCAGGCGGTGGAGACCATTGTGCGGAAAGAGGAGAGTAAGCTGCGCCGGACATGCCGGCGGATTGAGGAACTGATTAGGGAATACGAGATTACATCCATTGTTTTGGGCTATCCTAAAAATATGGATGATTCTGTGGGAGAGCGTGCAAAGAAGACGGAAGAGTTTAAAGAGATGCTGGAAAGGCGGACAGGCCTCTCGGTCATTCTGTGGGACGAGCGGCTGACTACGGTTGAGGCCGATGAGATCCTGCGGGAAAGCGGGGTGCCTGTATCGGAGAGAAAGAAAGTAATCGACAAGGTTGCAGCGGGGATTATCCTGCAGAGTTATTTGAATGCAGCGGAATCGGACGACAGAGAACATTAGAGATCAAGAAAGCGGAAAGGAAAAACAGAGGACGTGAATGAGGAAAAAATGATCACGCTTGAAACCGGAGACGGGGAAAAGGTGGATTTTTATGTGTTGGAGGAGACCCGAATCAGCGGAATGAATTACCTTCTGGTGACAGACGCGCCGGATGACGCCGATGAGGGAGAGTGTTACATCTTAAAGGACAGATCAAAGGCCGAGGAGGAGGAGGCTGTCTATGAGTTTGTGGAAGACGATGACGAGCTGGATTACCTTTACAGGATTTTTACGGAATTGACGGAAGACATGGATGTGGAGCTGAAGAAATAGACGGGACGGACAGGCTGAAGGGCCGGGAGAACAGGAAGGAAAAGGCTGCTGCAGGCAGTACAGAGGGCTGTGGGATGGAACAGGATGTATTTAAAAAGCTGCTGAAAGACAAAGGGTTAAAGGTTACGGGCCAGCGGCAGCTGGTTTTGGAGATTATGGCTGCCCATCCCGGGGAGCACCTTACAGCCGAGGAGATTTTCGGCCTGGCCCGGGAGCAGTCGCCGGAGATCGGCCTTGCCACCGTGTATCGGGCTTTGCAGGTGTTCATTGATCTGCATGTGATTGACAGGATCAGCCTGGACGACGGCTTTGCCAGATTTGAGCTGAGCCAGGAGCTGGGCAGTGAGCGGCATCACCACCATCATGCCATCTGTCTGGCATGCAAACGCATCGTTTCCCTGGAGGAGGACTTGCTGGGACCGCTGGAGGACCGTGTGATGGAGCGCCTGGGATTTTCGGTTGCGGACCATGAGGTAAAACTGTACGGGTACTGCAGAGAATGTAATGAGAAAAGAAGAGCGATGATAATAAAAAAGAAAGAATTGGAGGAATCAGATTGAGACAACAGAGTAAGAAACAAAATCAGGGTCAGGGGGCCAAGGTGAAGATCATTCCCCTGGGAGGACTGGAACAGATCGGACTGAACATTACGGCTATTGAGTATGAGGATAATATTATCGTGGTGGACTGCGGGCTGGCATTCCCCAGCGACGACATGCTGGGAATTGACCTGTGCATTCCCGATGTGACGTATCTGAAGCAGAATATCGAGAAGGTAAAAGGGTTTGTCATCACCCACGGACATGAAGACCATATCGGAGCCCTTCCCTATGTGCTGCAGGAGATCAATGTTCCGGTGTACGGGACGAAGCTGACGGTGGCCCTGATTGAAAATAAATTAAAGGAGCACAATCTCCTCAAGGCTACCAAGCGGAAGGTGGTAAAACACGGGCAGTCCATTAATCTGGGGTGCTTCCGCATTGAATTTGTGAAGATGAACCACAGTATCGCTGACGCGTCGGCTCTGGCTATTTTTACTCCGGCGGGCATCCTTCTGCATACGGGAGATTTTAAGATCGACTACACGCCGGTGTTCGGTGAGTCCGCGGATCTGCAGCGGTTCGCGGAGCTGGGCAAGAAAGGGGTTCTGGCACTTATGTGCGACAGCACCAACGCTCTCCGTGCGGGCTTTACTCCGTCGGAGCGGACCGTGGGCAGAACCTTTGACGGGATCTTCTCCGAGCATAAGAATAACCGAATCATTGTGGCCACCTTTGCCTCCAATGTGGACAGGGTGCAGCAGATCATCAATTCGGCCTACAAACACGGGCGAAAAGTGGTGGTGGAAGGCCGTAGCATGGTCAACGTCATCGGAACGGCCAGCGAGCTGGGATATATTAAGATTCCTGAAGGAACCCTCATTGACATCGATCATCTGAAAAATTACCCGGACGAAAAGACGGTGCTTATTACCACGGGAAGCCAGGGAGAGTCCATGGCGGCTCTGTCCAGGATGGCGTCCAGTATCCACAAAAAGGTGTCTATCAAGCCGGGAGACGTGGTTATTTTCAGCTCCACTCCCATTCCGGGCAATGAGAAGGCCGTGACCAAGGTCATCAACGAGCTTTCTATCAAGGGGGCTGAGGTAATCTTCCAGGATACTCATGTGTCGGGACACGCCTGCCAGGAGGAGATCAAACTGATATACGCCCTGACCCATCCCAAGTACGCACTGCCGGTTCACGGGGAGTACCGCCATCTTATGGCCCAGAAGGGACTGGCTTTGTCCATGGGCATTCCCAAGGAGAACATTCTTCTCATGTCGTCTGGGGATGTGGTGGAAGTGTCGGAGGATCAGTGCAGGGTTGTGGATCATGTGCAGTCAGGGGCGATCCTGGTGGACGGCCTGGGTGTGGGCGATGTAGGCAATATTGTGCTGCGGGACAGACAGAATCTGGCCCAGAACGGCATTATTATCGTGGTGCTGACTCTGGAGAAGTACAGCAATCAGCTGCTGGCAGGACCGGATATTGTGTCCCGGGGTTTTGTGTATGTCAGGGAGTCTGAGGACCTTCTGGAGCAGGCAAGACATGTGGTCGAGGATGCGGTAAAGGACTGTCTGGACCGCCGCGTCAGCGACTGGGGCAAGATTAAGAATATTATCCGGGACAGTCTCAGCGACTTCCTGTGGAGGAAGATGAAGAGGAATCCCATGATCCTTCCAATTATTATGGAGGTGTAGGAGCAAAAAGGGCTCTGAGAGTGCCGGAAAAGAAGGTGACAGGATATGAGCGATACGACCAGAGAGATTAACAAAGTGACAGGGACGATTATCCGGGTGTCGTGGAAACTGATTGTGTATGCCGTGGTGGCGCTTTTGATGTATGAGGCCGTCACCAGGGGATACGAGTTCGGTCATGATATTTTTTCTTCGTCAGCCATGGCGCCGGAACCCGGGATGGACATGAGAGTGACCATCAAAAACGGGGAGGAAGTGGCGGATATTGCGGCGGCCCTGGAGAAGGCAGGCGTTATAAAAAGCCGGTATGCATTTGTGATACAGAGCATTTTTTATGATTACGGAAGTTCAGACCATCCGGTGGAGGGCGGCACGTATCTGCTGAACAATTCCATGACTTCCAAGGAGATCATACTGTCTTTGAGAGAAGGAGTAAAGGATGAGGCTGCGGAAGAATGATTGCAGATGAGAGAGTCAGGGAGTACATCCATTCCCTGGAACCCGATGAGAATGAACTGTGCAGAGAGATTGCCAGAAAGGCAAAGAGGGACAGGATTCCCATCATTAAAAAAGAGACGGCGGCGCTGCTTAAGACACTGGTGGCGTCAAGAAGGCCTGGGGCGGTTCTGGAAGTGGGAACTGCCGTGGGCTATTCTGCTTTATTGATGGCCGGAGTGATGCCGCCCTCCTGTACCATCACCACCATCGAAAACTATGAGCCCCGGATCCGGGCGGCCAGGGAGAATTTCAGGAGGGCAGGCGTTCAGGAATCCGTCACCCTTCTGGAAGGGGATGCGGGGGAGATCCTTGGGAAGCTGAAGGGACCTTATGATTTTATCTTTATGGATGCGGCCAAGGGGCAGTACATCCACTGGCTTCCGGATATTCTCCGGCTTATGGGGCCGGGAGCGATGTTGTTTTCGGACAACGTTCTTCAGGAGGGGACCATCGTGCAGTCGCGGTATGGGGTGGAGCGGCGGGACAGGACCATCCACGTGCGCATGCGGGAGTATCTGTACAGCCTTAAGCACATGGAGGAATTGGAGACGGCCATTATCCCTATCGGGGACGGGGCGGCCCTCAGCGTGCGGAAGGATACGGGCGGAGACGGGGATGTCCGGTTCTGACCATTTGGAAAAAGAGATGCAGGTGCGGCATGGCACGGATGTGCGGGGAGACAGAAAGGAAGACAGTATGAGGAATACAGAGTTACTGATACCGGCGGGAAGCTTGGATGTTCTGAAGACGGCTGTGATTTACGGCGCGGATGCGGTGTATCTGGGCGGGGAGGCGTTCGGCCTCAGGGCAAAAGCCCACAACTTTTCTATGGAGGAGATGAAGGAGGGCATCGCATTTGCCCATAGCCGTGGTGTGAACGTGTATGTCACGGCCAATATTCTGGCTCACAACCGGGATATGGATCAGGTGGAGGGATATTTTGAGGAGCTGAGGGCCGCAGGACCCGACGCCCTGATTATCTCGGATCCCGGTGTGTTCATGGCAGCCCGGCGGGTTCTGCCGGATGTGGATATCCATATCAGTACCCAGGCCAACAATACCAATTACGGCACTTATGAGTTCTGGCACGGACTTGGGGCGAAGAGGGTGGTGTCTGCCAGGGAATTGTCCCTGAAGGAGATAGGGGAAATCCGAAGGAGAATCCCGGATGATATGGAGATCGAGACCTTCGTCCACGGCGCCATGTGCATCTCCTATTCCGGAAGATGCCTTCTGAGCAATTACTTTACAGGGAGGGACGCCAATCAGGGGGCCTGCACCCATCCCTGCCGGTGGAAGTATGCCCTGGTGGAGGAAACCAGGCCGGGGGAGTATATGCCGGTGTATGAAAATGACAGAGGCACTTTTATTTTCAATTCCAAGGACCTGTGTATGGTAGAGCATATCCCTGAGCTGGTGGAGGCGGGGATTGACAGCTTCAAGGTGGAGGGACGGATGAAGACGGCTCTCTATGTGGCCACGGTGGCCAGGGCTTACCGAAGGGCCATAGACGACTGGAAGACAGGACGGGAGGTGTTTGAGGGGAATCTGCAGTGGTATAAGGAGGAGATCGGGAAATGCACCAACCGGGAGTTTACCACGGGATTCTTTTTCGGGAAACCGGGGAGCGATGATCATATCTATAAAAACAGTACCTATGTGAAGAATTATACGTATCTGGGGACCGTGGAGTCCACAGATCACAGGGGATGCGTTAAGATAGAACAGAAAAACAAGTTTTCAGTGGGTGAAACCATTGAAGTGATGAAACCGGACGGACGGAATCTGGAGGCTGTGGTGAGAGAGATCCGCAGTGAGGACGGGGTGGTCCAGATGAGTGCCCCTCATGCCAGACAGACCGTGTATGTGGATCTGGGACAGATACTGGAGGAGTTTGATATTCTGAGGAGAAAGGAAGTGTAGCCATGATGATGTGGATTGCGGGAATCGGCGCGGCGGTGTGCCTGGTTTATTATGGGATTATTGTGTTTTATTCCGGAATCTCCACATCATTTGCCTGGTTCTGGCTGGCAGCAGGGATATTTTTGCTGGCATTGGCGGCGGGGGCTCTGTACGGGAGACATAACCCCAAGAAGATACCCCTGCGGCTGTCCGTATCTGTGATGACCTTTGTGCTGGCTTTTGTGGTGATTTTCTGCGTGGTGCAAGTGTTTATTTTCCTGGGAGCGGCAGGGGCCAACACGCCGAATCTGGACTATGTGATTGTCCTGGGAGCCAAGGTGGAGGAGGGGCATATCAGCAATTCTCTCCAGATGCGTCTGGACAGGGCGTATGAGTACAGCCGCAGGAATCCGGAGTCGGTGTTTATCCTGTCCGGGGGAAAGGGAAGCGACGAGCCGGCCACAGAGGCTTCGGTGATGTACGAATATCTGAAATCCAAGGGAGTGCCGGAGAGGCAGCTGGTGATGGAGGAGCGGTCAGGCAGCACGGTGGAAAATATCGCCTACAGCAAGGTGCTGATCGATCAGCTGGAGCAGCGAAAGAACAGCGGTAAGGGCAGTGAACTTCACAGAGCCCCGGGGCCGTATATGGAGGTGGAGGATAAGCCGGTACAGATCGGAGTGCTGACCAGCAATTTCCACGTGTTTCGGGCGGTGCAGATCGGGAAAAAGTGCGGGATTACGGAGATATGCGGGATCGGGGCGCGGTCGGACGCCGTTCTGTTTATGCACCTGTGCGTCAGGGAGTGCGCGGCAGTGCTGAAGGACAAACTGATGGGAAATATGTGAGGGCAATGCGCAGGCCCTATAAGGTATTTTCGGTAAAACCAGGGATATACTAGTAGGAAAGCAGCGTTTGAAAGAGAGCTATATATAAAAAGTAAAGGAATGAATGACCATGACAAGTGTAAAAGATTTAAAAGCTTACAAGTTTCTGCGGGAAAAACATGTAAAAGAGCTGAATTCCACCGCCTATTTTCTGGAGCACAAAAAAAGCGGCGCCAGACTGTTTCTTTTGTCCAATGACGACGAGAATAAAGTGTTTTCCATCGGCTTTCGGACGCCGCCGTCGGACAGCACCGGGGTTCCGCACATTCTGGAGCACTGCGTTCTGTGCGGGTCGGAAAGATTTCCGGTGAAGGACCCCTTTGTGGAGCTGGTGAAGGGTTCCATGAACACCTTTCTTAACGCCATGACTTATCCGGACAAGACGGTGTACCCGGTGGCCAGCACCAATGACAAGGATTTCCAGAACCTGATGCACGTCTATCTGGATGCGGTGCTGAACCCAAACATTTACAGGGAACCCAAGATCTTTATGCAGGAGGGGTGGCACTATGAACTGGAGTCGGAGGACGGGGAGCTGACCTACAACGGCGTGGTCTACAATGAGATGAAGGGGGCTTTCTCTTCCCCGGAGAGCGTGCTGGAGCGGCACACCCAGAAGGTGCTGTTTCCGGATAACTGCTACGGGTATGAGTCGGGCGGGGACCCGAAGGACGTACCGAAGCTGACCTATGAGGCTTTTCTGGATTTCCACAGGACATACTACCATCCCGGCAACAGTTATATTTACCTGTACGGGAACATGGATATGGCAGAGAAGCTGGAGTGGCTGGATCGGGAGTATTTAGGCAGCTACGACAGGCTGGAGGTGGATTCCGAGATCCATATGCAGAAGCCTTTTGCGGCTCCCAGGTGCGAGGAGATCAGCTACTCCATCACCGAGGAGGAGGACGGAGAGAACGGGGCTTACCTGTCGATCAGCGACGTGGTGGGGACGGATTTGGATCCGAAACTGTACGTGGCTTTCCAGATTTTGGAGTATACGCTGATCGAGGCTCCGGGGGCGCCCCTGAAGCAGGCCCTCCTGGATGCGGGCATTGGGCAGGATATTTTCGGCGGATATGACAGCGGGATTTTGCAGCCCTATTTTTCCGTGATTGCCAAGGGGGCGAAGGCGGAGCAGAAGGGCGAGTTTTTGGCGGTGGTGAAGGGAACGCTGAGGAAGCTGGCAGATCAGGGGATCAATAAGAAGAGTCTTCTGGCCGGGATGAACTATTCGGAGTTTAAGTACCGGGAGGCGGACTACGGGACTACGCCCAAGGGGCTGATGTACGGGCTTCAAAGCCTGGACAGCTGGCTTTACGGAGGGGATCCGCTGATGCACCTGGAGTACCAGGAGACGTTCGATTTCCTGAAAGGGGAAGTGGAGAAGGGGTATTTTGAGAATCTGATTCGGGAGTATTTGCTGGACAATCCCTTTGAGGCGGTTCTGGTGGTGAAGCCGGAGAAGAATCTGACGGCGAAAAATGACAGGGAGCTGGCAGAGCGGTTAAAGGCTTACAAGGAGAGCCTTTCCAGGGAGGAAGTCCTTCGGATCGTGGAGCAGACCAGGGAGCTTAAGGTATATCAGGATACGCCTTCCACCAGGGAGGAGCTGGAGATGATCCCCATGCTGAAACGGTCTGACATCGGGACCAAGGCGGAGGAGCTTAAGTGGGAGGAGCATCGGATCAAGGGGATTCAGGTGCTGCACCATGAAATGTTTACTGCCGGGATCGGGTATTTAAAGGTACTGTTTAACACGGACCGGGTGCCGGCTGAGGATATGCCCTTTGTGGGGCTTTTGAAGGCGGTTCTGGGATATGTGGACACGGAACATTTCAGCTACAGCGATCTGACCAGCGAGATCCATCTCAACAGCGGCGGCATCGGGTTCAGCACGGCGGCCTACGTGGACCTTAAGAACCTGCCCGGGTTTACGGGGGTGTTTACGGCGGATGCCAGAGTTCTGTATGAGAAGCTGCCGTTTGCTTTTGAGATGATCGGGGAGATTCTCTCCGGCTCTAAGCTGGATGATGAGAAGCGGCTTGGGGAGATTCTGCGGGAGACGAAATCCAGATCCAGGATGAAGCTGGAGAATTCCAGCCACAGCGCGGCAGTGTCCAGAGCCACCTCCTATTTTTCACCGACGTCGGCCTTTAATGACTGCACCGGGGGAATCGGATTCTACCAGTTTTTGGAAGGCGTGGTCAGGGATTATGACAGGAACGCAGGGAAGCTTATAGGTAAGCTGAAAGAGGTGGCAGGGAAGCTGTTTACAACGGACAATATGCTGATCAGCTATACGGCGGACGCCAAAGGTTTTGCCGATCTGGAGGGCTGTATGGATAAGCTAACAGAAAAACTGCCCAAAGGGGACGGGAAAACCTATAAGTTCACCTTTAAGGAGGGGAACCGGAACGAAGGGTTTAAGACTTCCTCCCAGGTAAATTATGTGGCCAGGTGCGGCAACTTCAGGGATGAAGGGTTTGCCTACACTGGTGCGCTCAGGATCCTGAAGCTGATATTAAGCTACGATTATCTGTGGCTGAACCTGCGGGTGAAAGGCGGGGCTTACGGGTGTATGAGCGGCTTTGGGCGGTCGGGAGAAGGATATTTTGTGTCCTACCGCGATCCGGGCATGGCCAGGACCAATGAGGTCTATGAAAAGATTGTGGAGTATTTGGAGAATTTCGACGTGGACGATCGGGATATGACCAAGTATGTCATCGGGACGGTCAGCGCGCTGGATACGCCGTTTACGCCGGCAGACAAGGGGGCAAGGGGATTGTCCGGGTATCTGTCCGGGGTGACCGATGAGATGCTGCAGCAGGAGCGGGATGAGGTGCTGAGAGCCCAGCCGGAGGATATCCGGAAGCTGGCCGGGATTGTGAAGGCTATTTTGGATACGGGGAGTTTGTGTACCATCGGGAATGAGGAGAAGATTGAGAGCGACAGGGGGATGTTTGGGGAGGTTAAGAATTTGTATAACGGGTGATGGGAATGAGTGTCGTTAGGGCGAAGTTGTCGTGAGGCCCTCCTGTTTTCTATGGTCTCAGCAAGATATTCTTAACATTTAATAATCAAAACAGGCATAAGAGGAAAAAGAACATGAATGAACATTTCAAATCAGGCTTCGTAGCCCTGGTAGGCCGCCCAAACGTAGGCAAATCCA
>JAAWHK010000057.1 GCA_022795805.1 Hungatella sp.
TATACTATCACATCTCCCCTTAAGAAGCAAGCTTAATTTATCTTACATGAGCAAAAACGAAGGGCCAAACACAGCTATTTTGACCCTTCATCCATCTTAATCTATCAGAACTCCCCTACCCCCTGGCCCCCGTCAGTGTTCGTCACATACAGGGCACATTCCAGCGGATGGCCGGCTCTAAGATTTTTATCTTGCACTGGTGCAATTACTCCACTTTAGTCTTGTCCTCTACCTGCCTTTTAATCATCTTGGCCATAGGCATCAAAAACGGAGGGATTTTTACATCCATATCAATCAAGTTTTCAAGGATGGAAATAATTTCATTGCATATCAACCATACAGCCACCACTGTGGCCACAATAAATGGCAGGGATATGTGAATACCTGTATGCTGCACTGTAAAGCTGATTAACATATCCATCATCCAACCAATGAATATTAAGATCCACATACCTACCTTTTTATAAATACCCTTAATACTTTTGTAACTACTTACTGGATCATCCCTATATTGAGATGCCAGAATCCCGGTTATGTAATCAGCAATATTACCAACCACCAATAGAGCCACAGGCAGCGCCAAAATCCCAAGCCAGCTAAATAATACACTTCCTATGGTAATTGCTAATGATTTTAATTTCTGCATATCAATGCTCCTTTCTTTTTAATCACAAGTTATCCTGAATATCTTTGTGAATATAGTATATCGTTTATATCACCCTCTTTTTTAGGATACTAAATGGCGATTTATCGGGTTTTCATTCGTCGATTCCTTCCAATTCCGTCAACGTTTTGGAACGTGCTCTAGCATGTAAAGATGGAATTACTTTGATAACAACCCAAAGTTCGAGCACTGGAGTCCCGAATGAAACTGCTAAATATGTATGTGGCATAGTATTAAGACGAGTTGATATTTTGACAATTATTTTGCCATCATACAATTCTCCAAAATTATATATCAATACATATTCAGGGTCGTCGTGGACAGGGTGGTACGAAAAATAATCACCGCCACGTTCCGACTCCATAGGCAATAACATGTGTTGATTCGGAGGTGTCGCGAGCAACATTGTCAAAAATCCTAATGGAAACATTTACATTATTGTAATCCATTATCGTACCCCAGGATGCCCCAGTACCCCAATGGGCTTTACAGCAAACGGCTGTGCTTATAGACTTAAATTCTATAGGCCATAAAAGACCATGTGTTGTCTGATACAGATTATTATATTTTGACGGTATCGAAATTGTAATACGTGAATCATAAACCTGTTCAAGATATCCGTTATCCCATTTTCGATACATGCCGCGGTCAGTCGTAAACTCTTCAAATTTGCCGTTATCGCCATTTAGTGCACCAAGCTCCTGCGTGACAGACACCGGAACCACCTTGCTGCCATCCCATGGTCCCTCTGCCTTGGCTTCAGCAAATTTATACAGCCGATTAAGGTAGATGCAGTACTGCCCTACAGTATAGGACCTGTCCTCCAAAAAGGCATCTGACAGACTGTCCTTGATACTGGTCAACTTATTGTCCAGCTGCATACCATCCGCTCCATAGATAGCCTTTTCGTGTCCGACGAAAATAACCTTCTGAGGCTGCCCGTTTTTTTTGAAATACCCCCATCTAATCGGCAGCGTGTTTGCCAGCCTTGATAAAATGTCGCTCATAAATCCTCCTTAAAACTCTCCCGGAGCCTGGGCCCCGTCTCTATCAGTCACATACATAGCACATTCCAGCGGATTCCCGGCCCTGGGTTCAAAGTAATACCATTTTCCATCAATCTGTTTCCAATCCGTCACGGCATATCCATCTGGATTAAAATAGTATCTATGATGGTTGATGTCCTGCCAGCAAGATTTATAATAAGTAGATTTTGTGTCCGCAAACCACCATCCGTTACTGTCGTGATGCCATCCCAGCTCATACTCTGGCATTTCCACCAGATTCCAGTCTGGACGACCATAACCATCAATTCCGCTGGCTCCAACGGCATATGATTTCTTACATACCGCGCCCCCATTAGGGATTACTGCCGCCCCTGCGCTGGTATTGCCTTCTATGGTGTACACTCTTCCGCCGGAAACCTTTTCCACAATCCCAGTATGGTAAATGCGCTGGCTGTTTCGGAAGAAAATCTGATCCCCTGGCTGAGGATTGCTTTTATGGTATCTGCCCTGGTTTTTATAATACTGGGCTGAGGTAGGTGTATATGCGCTGAACCCACCGCCGATAAGCTGCCTGGCTGAAACCTGGCCGAAGGCCTGCACAAAACACCAGTCCACAAACATATCGCACCAAGGGCCGGGCTGTATATCTGGGTACAAATCCCGGGCATACTTGGTATAGTTGTTACTGCCAGCATTGGATGTCTTACTGTCAAGGTCTTTGTTTGATGCTTTTTCCAGATACCCGACTTCTGACTGGGCGATTTCAATTAATTTTTCTGTAGCGTTCATAAAATTCTCCTTTCATTCACTAAATTTAAGTTTAGAAAAACAAACTTGGTATTATATTAAAGATATTTTGGGAGATTCATTTTTATCTGATATCGAAAATAAATTTGCTAGTACTGGAAACTATAGTATTTTCCAACAAAGTTCTTTGTATGGGTCGGAAGGCGGGTGGTTTATGTTTAAACATGATATAAATATTCCAGCATCAGGAATTTTGTGTTCACGCAGTAATTTATATCATATAAAACGCAATTCCAATGGGGAATGGGTTGCTAGAATACTATAAACTACTTTTTCAATCAAATTATGTATCTTATAGTATTGTAAATGCGTAATTTTAGAGTATACAAAATCAACAGTTTACTTTACTTGAACAGCAGCAATCCAAGACCCATTATTTCGGAAAGAAAACCATAAGTGTTGGTAATTTGCCGCTATCACCACAGCGTCCGCCCCAAAACTCACAAAAAAGCCTTTTGAACTTGCGACAATTCCGTTACTCCAATTTGCGGTTACATTAAAAAAGTAACTAATATTTCCGGTTTCTGTTGGGGGCGAACTTAGTTGTTTTGGATAAGCATCTACTTTGTTTCTGATACTTAAATTTAGTGCCCCAATCTCTCCCAGCACCGTACACGCCTCCACTTTACTCTCATCCCATGGCCCCTCTGCCTTGGCTTCGGAGAATTTGTACAGCCGATTAAGGTAGATGCAGTACTGCCCTACAGTATAAGCCTTATCCTCTGAAAAGGCATCTGTAATCTGGCTCTGCGGAGCGTAGTGGGATGCAGGCTGGCCTCCCAGAGCATCGGCGTCCAGCATCGGCTCCGGAACTGGTGGAATGCCTTCCTCCGATGCTTCAGGTTCCACGAAAACATATCCTCCTGATGGAATGATGCCTCCCTCGCCTCCGTTTTCTATTGCCTGTTTGATCTGTGGCAGAAGGGCTGCATCCACAGCCTTTTTACCCGCATCGACTTCCATGTCCAAATCATTAATCAGGTCTTCTGTTGTGAGGACATTTTCCGGCACCGTACCGCCGCTATCTACAAGTTCCTTAATCGTTCTCTCTAATTCTTTATCCTTCTCAGTAAGCGTCTTTCCCATCGCAGCATCCAGAGCCTTCATTCCTGCTTCTGTAGTGCTGCTATCGTTCACCAGATCATTTCTGGTAAGCACATTATGTACATCTGCCTGTTTCTGTAATTCCTCAATCAATTTCCTTAGATAGTCAACCTGTCCCTGAGCTTCTGCGATAATCTTCTCCAGATCCGGAATGTAGCTGCCTGCATCAAACATCTTTCCATACAGAGGATGATACCGGCATACAAACGTAAACCCGCAGCTGGATACTCTTCCGTCCTCATATCTGAGGGTAAGCACCGCTGACACTTTCCCGGGTGACTGCAGCTCGTTTCCCCTAAATACATAGATATAAACGCCCTCCAAAAGCTGTGCTTCTCCTGTAACGACATACCCGTTACTGAGTTTAAAAGAAAGAGACGCCTTATCTGCATCCGTGATATATGCATCTCCATCCTTTACTCTCATAGCCAGCCTGGTTTTGCCATGATCCCCCTGTGTAACTGCAATTCCCGACTCAACAGGCCCGTGCTGCTTTATATTAAGCAAAATACTATGATCTACCACCGTTACACCACCTTTCCCAATATCACATAGGTTCTTCCAGCTTTTGCAAGTATTACCGTATCTCCCACGGCCGGCTGATAGCTCTGCAGATACTTATACAGCTTTTGAGACGCCGTGTTTTCCCCATTAAAGAGAAGTACAGGTCTCCCACCTTTCATGGCTGTCACTTTTGCCATCCTGTAGCTTCCCTGTGCAGTATCAAATGCATCATGCATCTCCTGCGCCCTCTGGTCTGCGTTTTCAAACATCATAGATAGATCACCCTCTTTAGTTCATGCTGCATGGTCCCTCCCACTTTCAGCTCCATGCTCCAGGAATACTCGATATACTTTGTTTCAATCCCAAGTCTGTCATCTCTTACAAACAGACAGTTCCGATATCCATGCATCGGCATCAGTGCAGTTGATAAGCCGACCATATCGTTCATCTGGCTTTTTTCTATGGCGATCCGCCGCGTATACGCATCCAGAGTATCCTGATCCGCGATATCCTCCACAGACTCCACATCCACAATCTGCCTGCCGCGCCTTACCGTACTTACGATGGATTCCGGATTGTCATTTTTATATATGCTCCGCAATGGCGGACCGTCCGGATTGTCCAGGTACCGGATGACCACATTGGGGACTCCGTACATGTCATTGCTCTGATTGGTACCCGGCAGTATAATACTTCTGTCATCCGTCATGTATCCAAATTCTGTCTCCCTCTGCATAGGCTCTATATACCGGCTTGTCTTTGCAAACCCCCGATAATCAAAATGGATCGGATAGTAGTTAATCGCATACAGCAGCTCATTAACCGCCTCAATCTTGCTGGTTCCAATCTCAAATTCCAGGTCTGTGTTAGTCGAAAGCATGGAACTTTCAATGATAAATTTATCAATGCCGGCAGACAGCAGCAGCTTTTTAACTTCCGATATGTAATTAGATCCTGCGGGGATATAAAGCCTGTCGGTCAGTTTATCCTCTTTCAGTATGATCCCTTTGTCATAAGCTTCCACATCCCAGTAAACTGTGTTATCCTTTTCCTGCCTCCGCGGAGATGACAGGATATAGATGCCCAGAGGGTATCTGAGCCACCCCCTGGGAGTATACAGTTTGAAATATGGCCGGATCCTCATATCCATGTAAAGTTCGGCATATTTTTTCAGCTTTTCCTCCTGAATCTCAAAAGACGCCGTTCCCATTATCTCGCTGCAGCTGTTAAAAGAAACCGTCCCCGCAACGTTTAAAAATCCCATAACCCGCTCTTGATTGTCCAGCAGCTCATACTCAAAATCTATCTTCCTGCTGTCATGGAGCATTTTCAAAACCTCTTCGTTCGTGTATCCCTCCTGGGCCAGAATGTTACTCATTAAATTTCACCTGCTCCTGGTAATCCACCTCTTCAAATGTCAGTCCCAACAGATATCCCAGATTGAAAAACTGCATGGTGCTGCTCACTGATGCAATATCACAATACATTAGGATATCCTCGCTCCGGATACAGAAAATTCCATTCTTCCTGTATATCTGCTGCAGTATCTCTTCACTGCTCTTCCTGACAAACACTTCAATCGATATGATATTTGATGTGTGTATTCCCGATTCTTTCACAGGCCGGCGCCTTCCGGCATACACAAGCAGCGCGCTTTTGTTGGATGACCTTTTTTCAAACGGCACATAAAGTTCACCGGTATGCTGATACAAGTTTACACGCATGCTCATATCATCTGTGCAGGACAAAAAATACCCTTTATACGTTATATACACATCCTCAATACAGCTGTCACTGTAGGCACCGTCATAAGCCCGAACAAAATAACGGTATCTTTGCTTTGATCTCACAGCATAGTCGTCATAAACCGGCTCTTCCGTCTCCGCTATGGCCACAAACTCCCCTTCTCCCTCTGCCCGGTATATAAAAAACCTGGCAGCCGGCACCGCAGTGTATTCCAAATGGACATAATCTCCCTGGCCGGATATATTGATTCCCGGTACATCTGGTTTTGTACGTCCTATGGTAAACGAGTAAGACACCTCATCCGACCACATGCCATACATATTACTGATAGCAAGCAGCGCTACATAATTTCCATTATCAAGTATCATATCCACCTTATGGGTATCCTCGATTCCAGCAGGCAGGATGCCGCTGTCATAAATCACGGATGTACCCTTTTTAATCCTTATCCTCGCCGCAGACTCCTCTGACTTGTTTGCCACCCACACAATCTCCGTGATTGCGTCATTTTTAGCCCCGCTGATCACCGGGTTCCCGGGCTTTCCGATCACTACAAACTGGGATTCTGACCACTCTGAGAACATATTGTACTTGTTATAGGTCCGCACCCTCCACTCCACGATGCCGTTTGTAAAGACAGACGCATCCATGGAGTAGTATGTATTGGCGGTAACCTCACTCACATTGTTCCAGTTTGTTGAAGCCTGCATTTTCCACTGCAGGTCATATTTTAACTGCGGACTCGATCCGCCTGACTGGTATTCCCACCGAAATGTCAGACTTCCGGAATTGGATATCGCATCTCCGTTGGGATAGAGGATCTTGGGTTTAAAAGGTGTCGCGTAGTCATAGGTTATACTGATGTATGGCGCATGTCCTCCTTCTATTGTATTGATGACCGTTCCGTAGATGTTCGTCTCGGACAGCTTGGTCCCTTTTAAAATTAAAGTAAAGTAGTTCTCTCCCAGATGCCCCACTACAAGATTTGAAATATCTATACTAACCCACGAATTAAATCCATTAGACGGAGAGCTGCACTTATAGACATCCTGCGCTCTCAATACTTCCGTATCTCTCACATATGCCGTATAGGTGTTATATGTCATTCCTAACAAAGAACTATGGTAATCGCATAGGGTGGCGCTTATCTCCTGGCCTCCTCCTCTGTTCTGCACAAAAAAGAACAGCCTTGCCGACGCAATATTAACCTCCTCTAATTTAGGCAGGTGGAACTGCATAACGGCATGTATCCCTGATGGAAATACGGTCATTATATCGCTGCTCTGGTAACATTCGTCCGGATACCTGCTGTTCACCAATGTATCAAAGATAGCATTTACATTTGTCGTTGCCATTATCCTCTCACCCTCCCTGTCCTGTACGCAACCTTCTCTTCCTTTGCCATTCTCACAACATCATTAAACTCCTTTACATCTTTCGCAGATATGGTCACATTAAAATAATAAGCATCACCGCCTCCTGCTGACTCTCGGTTGGACAGGATCCTGCTGCCCCGGGGCAGAATAACCTTTTCCGGGCCTTCTTCTCCTACCCAAGTTTCACCGCCTTCAAAGTAATCTGTTCCTTTCGCATGATAACTGGTGCTTTTCCCGCTCTGGTACTGGCTCTGCATGTTCTGGTTTAATTTCCCCACACTGCTGCTCACAGAGTCCATGGTCCGGTTAAGATCATCCCCTTTGCCGGCAATGACACTAATAATAGCCCCCAGCGCGATCAGCGCAGCTACCACTCCAAAAATAATACCTGCTGTCTTTGCCGCCTTCATGTCAACTCCGCCAAGCATATCCGTAAATTTACTGAACGTCCCAACTGTGGAATCAATTGCCTTCGTCACGGACACCAGCGTCACAACAATTCCCGCAATGGTAATGATCATCTGAAGCACCGGCGTCGGTATCGAAGATACCGCTTCAAACAGCGCCGTCAGCATCGGCAGCAGGGCTACAGCAAAGCTGCTGGCAAGCCCCTGGGTCACGCCGTCAAACTCTGTCATGGCTGCGTTTAAGTCAGAAAACCCGTTCAGGGTGTCTTCGCTCATTACGTTCCCTGTCTCATATGCCTGCTTTGCCAGATCCTGGAACTCCTGCTTTGTCATATTGAGTACAGGTACTAATTTTTCCCCGGTAGTTGAAAGAAGATCGCTGGCAATAGCGTTTCTCTTTGTCTTATCCTCCATACTCATAAGAGCCCCAACCAACTCAGTAAAAAGCTTATTCTGGCTTTTTAAATGCCCCTGGCTGTCTTTTACCGATATCCCCAGCATCCGGAATGTTTCTGCACTGTCATTTCCTCCCTCCGCTGCGTCCTTTGCCTTTTCCGCTAGGGCCGCCAGGTCTCCGGAGGCGCTTTCCGCATCATATCCGACGGATTTGAGGATGTAATCCCATACCTGATACTGGTCCGTAGTCATTCCCATTGTCTGGGATGTGTTTGTAATCTCCTTTGCCTGCTCCGCTACCTTTAAAGTCAACCCGCCAAGCGTCGTGATCAGGGTCCCGACTGTCAGCACAGCTTCTCCGGCTCTTTCGTCAATCGAATCAAACTTTTCAGCAAGCGTCTCTATGGCCGGGTTTGCGGATACTCCTATAAATTCAGCCACATCCCGAATCTTATCTCCAAAGCTCCTGTGTTCCTTTTCAGCCTCTTTTACAGCGTCTCCGGCATCTCTGGTGTTTTTCTCTAACTCTTCCAGCTGCCGGTTGTTGTCTTTATATTCATTTTCCAGTTTCTGCAGCGTTGTCCGGCTGTTCAAAAGTGCTTTATCAAGAGCATCCACCTGCTTTTCATTCTTTTTGGCACTGCCCATGGCCCTGTTGTATTCTTCCGCCTGCTGCTTTACCACCTTTTTCTGCAGCTCTATCTTCTGGGTCAAAAATTCCTGTTTTACTCTTAGCTTTTCAGTCTCATCCCCGTATCCTTTCGCCTGCTCCTGTGCCAGCCGCATCTCCGCGTCCAGAAGCCCCATCTTCCGGTTACATTCCGCAATTCCGCCCGAAAACTCACTGTAATCAAGCCCCAGCACAATCGTTCTTCTATAGTTAGCACCCATCCACAAATCCCTCCAGTTCCCTCATGGAGTGTATCTCCTTAGCCTCCTTGTCCGCTCTGTTGAAATATTTTGAGGCATATTCTTCCTGGTTCAGATTCGCGTGTTTCAATGCCGCCTCATCATGAAAGATGTCAATCATCTTTAAGATTTTTTTTAATGGGCTTCTCCAGAATGAACGCTCAGACATGCCCATTTTACAGCAGTATACATAAAAGATAAGGTCCAGATCTATCTCCAGATTCTCCCTGTCTAAATACCACCTGTTTTTCCCAGTATCTGAGCGATCACTTTTTTTAGCTCTTCCTGATTCTCTTTCACGCTGACGCCGTTCACGGACTTTGTGTACTCATCGACAATATCATTCACATCTGCCGGCCTCATGGTAAGTATCAGCGCGTTAGCCTCCTCACGGGTAATATCCGGATGGTTGACTTTAATTCCCGCATACAGTGCCATGGCCGCAAAATGTTCGTAGGAAATGGTCTCTCCCTTTGCATGATCCATCTCCTCCTGCAGATATCTGACAGATTTCATATTGAACGTTGCCACATAGCTTTTGTCCCGAAACTGTATCTCCACTTCATTGGCTTCCTGGGCGCAAATTATTCTTCGCTTCATATCCCTGTCCTCCTTATGTGTCCTGGGTGCTCCCCTGCTCCGGCGGCTCTGACGGCGGCATCGGCATGGAGGACGGGCCTGTCAGGAACCACGCAGAGATCTGTTCCTGTGTCAGGTCTTCGTTGGCGCTGTCCGCGAAATATCTCAGGCTTCCGTCATAATCCCTGGGAAGGAAATTAATGTTGATGCTGTCTGTGGAAAAATTAATGCTGTCAGAAGACTGCTGTACTGTACTGTTAAAGGGCTGTGCCCGCCCTTTCAACAGCCAGATAAGTTCCACACTCTTATTAGTCTCATCTACCTGATACCCTACGGCGATGTAGGGCGCCTCATCTCCATCCTTCTCCACCAGCACACCGTTCGTATATTCATGGCCCAAAATAACAGCCCTCTCTTCTATAGGCACTTTATTTACGTCAAGAACCAGGGCAATGCCCGTCAGTTTCGCAATATTTTCCTGCTGAGCCCCATTTCCGTACAGGACTCCTGCTGCCAGCGAAGGAGTAAGCTGCACCTGCATGGCAGGGCTCAAGGGCCGGACCTCCCCATATTCCGCGCCATCCGCCGTATCTGTCAGGAGCAGTGCATAAACTGCGTTTTTTATATTGATCCTGTTGGCTTTTTTTGATCTGTTCATGTAGCTTTCACTCCTCTCTCACCTTCTGGAAAGCAACCGATGCCCTCCACACTTTTCCGTAATTGTCGTATGTATAGGATATCTGCGGCACTGTGGCTGACGGGATCCGGGTCCTTAACTCTCTTTTCAGGGTCCTGGCATACCGCTCCGCCTCTCCTCTTTTTCTGCACCAAATTTCTGCCTGCCAGCTCTCCATACCCTCTGTCTCCTCCCCGTCTCCCGCCAGGCCCGTCAGATCAGAAACCTGATAAAAGGTGGCACAGGGAGGGATCACAGGTTCAAAAGGTTCCAGCACCGGAATATTCAAGATTACTTCTATACACGCTTTCAGGCTCATCCAACCACCTTCTTTATCATGTTATCGATTGCCGCATCCACATCCTTCTCAGAGGCTGACAGCGCCCGCCCGATAAAGTGATTACCTGTGATAAATTTAAGACCGTCCCTGGCCATATGACCCTGGTCTATAAAGTGCCACTTATATCCCGTAAACTTCCCGCCTCGTATGCTCACATACCGGATGCCGTTCTTATCGGTTTTCAGCTTCACTCTCACATCATCTTTCATGTGAATGTATGGCCTGCTTCCGTCATAATTGGACGGAGGGATCATCTTTGCGCGGGTTTCCACATCCGAATCATGCAGGAACCGCACCACATTCTTTTTGACTGCATTTCCTGCTTTCCGAAGCACTTTATCTTCACTCTCCTCCAGCTGCTTTGGCATGTCCAAAAGCTTTTCATTTATCGCAGCCAATTCCTCAGAATATTCAAATTTCACCTTCATACGGCGTTACCCCACAGTCAGCTCCATTGTGCTTTCATTCGTTACATAATCCCTGTAGATGTTGTACTCTGCGCCTCTGTAGATCACCTTTGTGGGCATGTTTCCCTCTCCTGTCCCTTCCCATGCCCACTCCCAGTCAGCCGGGTCTATCTCCAGGATGAACCGCGGCCTTAGTCCTGCCGCATAGGCCGCATAGAACTCCGTTCTCGCTGCCGACTTCCTGCGGCAGTACACCTCGGTCTCTTTCCGCTTTTTCTGACTTCCCTCAGCCCATACTGTAATAAGGATGCAGGTCTCATTCCTCATTGGTTCCCTCCCGGTATTCCGCAGCCAATGACATAGCCGTTTTGGTCTCCATATACGCCCTCTTATACCGGTCAGCCTCCCCATTATAATTCTCCTGCCATCTCAGATACAGACGCAGGCAGGCCCTGGTGAGGGCGTCGCCCTCCGGAATCGTGTTGACACCGCACATGGAGATGTCTTTGAGGAACGCTTCTCTCAGGCCTTCCAATTCCCCATCAAGACCTTCATGCCGGATCCGCAGCATGGTTCTCATCTCTTCCGCTTCTATGTCCAGCTCCAGCCGTCTCAATGCCCTCACCCTCCTTTCCGGCTATCGATCACGCGGAAGCTTTTTTCTGGGTCACTGTCACAAGGGAATGGGTATCAACCGGCTTTCCATCGCAGATCATCACGGCCTTTGTGATCTGGTCCTCCGTGTCATTATCCTCATATACTTTGACCCGCATAGCATAATTGGTATTGAACACGTAGTCGCTCCAGTCATATAAAAATGCCACCACCGTATCGTCGCTAACCGCTGTCCCCAGGCTGGCCATATAGTCGTTCAGCACGGCTCTGCGGCCCAGCAGAGTCCTTTCCGGTTTTCCGTTGATTCCCGTGTTTACCCTGGCAATGGGCTGTCCATCGCTGTCCGTCATCCCATAAAACTTCATAAATGTCTTTTTGGTCATGTTCCAGACGGCATTGTTCTCATACGCAAGAGGCAGAGCTGCCTCCGCATCAATCAGGTCTTTGTAGGTCGGTTCCTTGCCGGCAGCAATATCTATATTTTTGCCAGCCTCCGGAGTCTTGGTTAAAATGCCTTCCGGCTGTCCGGCCCCTGTCCCGTTTATAAATGCCGCCTCCTGCGCTTTTACCATGGCCTCCGCAACATTTGCCACAAACACCGTCTCAAACACATCCAGGGACATTACAGAAGTCTCCAGAGTCATGGAAATCGCACACCTTAACTTGTACCCTTTAATGTCGATCTGCCCTGTGGGCTTTTTCTGCGTGTCGGAAGTTCCGCCCTCAGCCACCCACACAGCCGTCGGCTTTACGTTTGACGTGGGAACCGTAGCTCCGGCTGAAAACGAAGTCTTGGTCACCAGCGGAAGGAGCATTCCGGACGCTTCCATCTTCTCCACGATCTTTTTTACCAGAGTAGGAGCGATTACGGAAGTAACGTCTGTGGTCTTTGTTGTTTCCGATGCGTTCTTAAACTTTCCCGGGATGGGGACCCCATCCAGAACAAAATTCATGAATGCCCTCCGGTATTCCACAGAATCGTACATATCCTCGCCGGCACATCCGGCGTTATCTCCAAATGCGGCCTCCCCGATAATCCCCGGAACCGGCGCTGGGCTGGCGCTCAAAGCCCTTAAGTTTGCCTGGGCTTTGGCTTCCGTATCAAAGGCCTGATCGAGATTTCCTATCTCTTCCATTTTTGTGTTGGCCTCCTCCACTTTTCCTGCATCAATCAGTCCCTGGGCCTCATTAATAAGCTGCTGTCTTTTCTGCTCATACTCCTGTCTTGTCATCGTTTTTCTCCTTTCATAAGCAAAAGTTTTAATTGTGCTGCTGCCTTTTCTTTCTCAATGGACGGGGCCTGGCCGTTACCGCCCGGCTCCCGGATCATGCCGCGTAATTTGTTAATCACATTTTCCGGGATCATCCCGAATCCATTCTGCAAAGGGATTGGGGACTCCTCAAACATAATCCGATCTACAAAGCCGTAGTCCACTGCCTGCTGTGCCGACATGTAAGTATCCTTATCCATAAGCTCCTGCAGTTCTTCCGGAGCCATCCCGGTCTTGCCTGTATAGGCATTAATCACAGACTGGTTCGCCGCCCTCAGTGTGCCGGCCGTATTGTCCATATCCCTGTAATCCCCGGATGCAGATGTGGAGACATTATGTATCATAAACATCCCTGTAGGGCTTATTTCGCTTTCTGCTGCCTGCGCAATCACAGAGGCGGCACTGGCCGCAATTCCGGTAATCTTTATCCGCACCTTTCCCTGATACGCCCTCAATTCCGTATAAATCTCTGACGCCGCATGGACGCTGCCCCCGGGCGAATTGATATAAATCTCCACATCTTCCCCTGCTGCCTCCTGTAAAGCCATAATGACCTTTCTTGGGCTGGTATTTTCAATCCCAAGCCAGTCATAGACCCATGCATTTCCTGACTCAACAATCTGCCCTTTGACATCAACCCTTTTTGCCATCTTTATCACCTCCCCTCAATAAATCCAGGATCTTTTCCCTGGTAGCTGTAATATTGCCGATATCCATATCTTCCAGCAGTGTGCTTACCTGGTTCACGGTCTGGGTATCCAGTCTTCTGAGAGGCTTGTCCCCATCAGCTACCGGTGATAAGTTAAAGGTCTCCCTCCACTCATTTGGCGTTAAGGCCCCCCTGTCTACCATAGCCTGTAAAGCCAGCTTGGTAGACAGGCTTGCGCACTGGAGGTTAGCCGCATCAAAAAATATAGCATTCCCAAATCCTCTCTCTTTTCTGCTGAACAGCTTTCTGGTGAACTCCTCTCCCAGCTGGATGGCCACTGGTTCTATCACAATCTCAAAATAGCTGTTCCATTCATCCTCAGTATAGGTAGACTCCACAATTTTCTCATTAGTGTTAAAGAAGGAATAGATCCGTTTCTGTGTGTTTCCCATCTGCATGGCATTAGGCACATAATCTTTCGGTTCGATCCTCTGTGCGGATGCTTTGGAATCTACACCTGCAGCGCCAAATGTTGGGCTTGATATATCCAGATAATTGTCCACAAACTGCTGGACATTCGCTTTTAAGTCCTCCGGCCTCATGGGTGTGGCATATGCAAGGAGCCAGCGGATGACCCCGCTGTTTTTTATGGCTTTTACAATCCCCTGGTCCGAAGTATTCACAATCTCCATCAGGGATTCTAGGGCTGCCTGAGGCGATTCCCCAAAGATATCATTCTCATTGAAATCATTCCGGATGTGGATCACTTCCGAATACGGGAATTGTGCTGTCTTCCCGTTTTTGAAATAAAATTTTAAATACAGCCCTTCCCCCTCATACTTAGCCTCCACCATATTAGCCGGTATGGGGTAAAGCTGCTCCGGCACGCCGTTTTCATCCCGTACAATCAGGATAAAGGCATTGTTATTAAGCGCCAGCTGCACCGCTACCTTTTCCAGCATGACATGGCCTCCCATATATGGGTTGGGTTCGCTTAAGAGGAAACGCATATACGGCTCCGGGTTAACATCCACTTTCCCTCTGAACCGTCGGATGTGCTTCGCTGTCAGCTTCCCTACCGCTTTCGCATATGGCCGGATGCATGCCCGCACAATATCGCTCTCATAAATTTCCCCGTTCCATGCATAAAATCCATTCCCGCTGTCTGTAACCATCTTAAAAACAATCCCTCGGGAAACGTTCTTTATGTTCTTTATGTTCTTTATGTTCTTTATATAATTCCAGACGCCCACGTTTTGTTCACCTCCCTATATCAGGCTCTGCAATTCGTCCATTTTATCCTGCAGCACCTTGTATCCGTCAATCAGCGCCAGGGTACCATCGATCCGGTTCCTGGAATCCAGTCCTTTTACTGGCTGTATATTGCCGTTTATGTCCGTTTTTATACAGGTGTTAAAGAAACACCACTTATCAATGGGATTGTCGTTATAAAGAATCTGTTTTGCCTGCAAGTCCGCTTTCAAATCTTTCATAGGCTGACTCAGCGTGATCACGCCCTGCCTTACCGGTATCATAGCCTTTTCCCCGAATTCCATCTGGAACTCCCGAAGCAGGGAGTCATCCACATGCCATGGGTCATACCCGATATACAGGATATAGATGTCCTCCTTATCCCGAATCTCGCAGAACCAGTCAAGGATAACCCTTTTATTCACCTTGTTGCTTTCCACTGTACGCAGAAGTCCCTGATCTTTCCACAGCTGATATGGCACAGCATCCCGTCCTTTCCGGTCTCCTGACAAGTCCTGCATGTCAAGGACTGTCTGAGGGATCCAATACATCTGACGCACATAGATCCGTGGATCATCCCTCCTCATACACAGCACTTTGGCGGCATTAAGATCAACGGAATCCGCCCCGTCAAAACCACCGATCCCATACCGGAATACCTCCTTAAAGGTCTCCGTATTCTCAAAGTCCTCATACCTGAGCCACGCCGACTGAGATGTCTGCTTCATGTTAAAGTCCTTGACCAGCACCGTGGGTTTAAACGATTCGTCATCCTTGGCTTTCTGGACCATCTGCTTTAGGTATGAGACCTTTTTTATGGTTCCAAGTCCGGGGTTTGCTTTTATCCAGCATTCCTCCCGATCCCACTCACTGATATGGTCCAGTTCATAGATAAAGGGCAGAAAGTGCTCATTCTGTATTTTTCCGGCTAGGATATCCGATGCGTACTGATATTGAGCATCAAAGATGCTCTCCCTGACAAATCCATTTGTAGTTATGCAGAAAAGAAGGGGCTGCGATCTGGCACCCATTGACTGCTTTACCAGATCATAGATATCCCTGTTCTTGATTGCTGCCAGCTCGTCGATAACCCCGCAGTGAGTGTCCAGGCCGTCCAGGCTGTTGGTATTGCTGGCCAGGGCTTTTATGTATCCCATATTTCCGGAAAAATACATATCCCCTGCCCGTTTTTTAATATGCTTTCTTAAGAGCGGAGACTGTATCCGCATTTTATTGGCAGCGTTAAACCCCAGGGCCGCCTGATCCCTCATGGTGGCGACGTTGTACACCTGTGGAGAGCCTTCACCGTCATTTACCAGCATATCCAGCTCTATGGCAGCCGTCTCCGTAGTCTTGCCATTCTTTCTACCCTCGATGATGAGCACTTCGTTGTACTGGCGCAGATCATTGTCGTCAACAAAACCAAATACCGCCTGCAGCCTGGCCCTCTGGAACAGTTCCAGCTTCAGCGGACGGCCGATCTTTCCTGTGGGCTGTTTACAGAATCTCTCAATGAACTGGATATGTCGGTTGGCTATGTCTTCATCAAAGTGGTATTTCCCCGGAGTCAGATACTGCTCCATAAGCATGGCGGCAATCATCTTCATTTTCTCGCAGGCCATGATCCTTCCGTCTGAAATTCCAGAAAAATATGTCTCGAAATCCGTCACCCGCTGTCACCACCCTGCCTTTTGCCGCTGAGAAACTCCAAAAGCTCATCTTCCTCCCCTTTACCCTCCGGAAGAAGATCCGTAAGCTGCTTGATGATCTTCTGGTAGGATGTATTCATGGTGTTGTACAGATCCGCCACAGGCCGCTTCCTGTCATAGGGATCCTGCTTCTCTCCCTGCTGAAACTGCTCTGTAAACCCGTTTTCATTTAGGTCCTGTTCAAATTCTTCCAGGGAAACCCTCATAAAAGCGGCCCGTTTTATCAGCCCTTCCACCGTTCTCTTCCTGTTTTCTTCCACTTCCCGGAATATCTTTTTAAGCCGGTTTTCCTCTCTTTTTATCCTTTTTTCTTTCTCCACCTTGTCTCACATCCTTTCCTTTGGGGAGGGGGTACTGTAAAATCCCGCGCGTTAAATTTCATGTGGGGGACTCGGTGAAAAAATCCTGACCCGGATAAACAAAACAGGGGGGAGTCCCGAAGTTCTTACCTGGGAATCGGATTTCCATCCCTGTCGAATGTGAATCGTTTCTCCGGTCCCGGACCGATGAAGTGCCCCTCCTCCCGGTCATGACATGGCTTACAGACATACTCCAGGAGTTCAGGATTGAGGCTTATCTCCGTGTTGTTTATGTTATCTGGTGTCAGCTGGATCTTGTGGTGTACCATATACCCCAGACGTTCCTTACACTGTTCGCACATGCCGCCGTCTGCTGCCCTGCGTTTGGATATGTATGCCTTGCGGCACTGCTTCCACTGTTTGCTGTCGTAGAAGTCTCTTGCAAATGGTTTGGCCACCCCGAAACACCTTCCTTTCCTGGGAATAAAATCAGCCACCAGGCTGTAACACCTGATGGCCGTATATGTAAAATGGGAGGAT
>JAAWHK010000058.1 GCA_022795805.1 Hungatella sp.
TGAGGTAACCGGCCTTTAACCGGAAGAAAGGAGTTTTTATTATGATGAAGTATTTCCAGAAACTTGGAAAAGCGCTGATGCTTCCCGTAGCGTGTCTGCCCATTTGCGGTATTCTCATGGGTATCGGCTACATACTGGCGCCGGCCGCCATGGCAGGCGAGGTTCAGGGCTTTACGGCAGGAGGATTTCTCTACAGTGTAGGTCTGTTTCTGATCAAAGCAGGCGGTGCATTGATTGACAACATGTCATGGCTGTTCGCCATCGGTGTGGCGGTAGGCATGTCAGACGACAACGACGGCGCGGCAGGACTGGCAGGACTGGTATCCATGTACATGATCACAACCCTCTTAAGCAGCGGAACCGTTGCAGGCATCACAGGCAAAGAGGCTCCTATGGCATTCAGCAAGATCGTGAACCAGTTTGTAGGTATCATCTCCGGTCTTATCGGTGCAACCTGCTACAACAAGTACAAGACCGTGAAGCTTCCCGACGCCCTGGCATTCTTCAGCGGCAGGAGAGCGGTAGCCATCTTTACGGCTCTCTACTCCATCGCGGCGGCTCTGGTTCTGTTCTTTGTATGGCCTGTTGTTTACGGCGCACTGGTAGCTATGGGTACGGCATTTATCGGTATGGGCGCTCTGGGCGCAGGAATCTACGCATTCTTCAACCGTCTGCTGATTCCCTTCGGTCTTCACCATGCCCTCAACTCCGTGTTCTGGTTTGACGTGGCCGGTATCAACGACCTGGGCAATTTCTGGGGGAACACCGGCGTTCTGGGACAGACCGGTATGTACATGACAGGTTTCTTCCCCTTCATGATGTTCGGACTTCCGGCAGCATGTCTGGCTATGTACCACACGGCGAAACCGGAGAAGAAGCAGGTAGCTTACGGTCTTTTGGTATCTGCGGCATTCTGTTCCTTCTTCACAGGTGTTACAGAGCCCATCGAGTTTGCGTTTATGTTCCTGGCTCCCGGTCTTTATGTGGTTCATGCCCTCCTGGCAGGTATCACGGCAGGCATCACCGTGGCCCTTCCCATCCGCGCGGGATTCTCTTTCTCCGGCGGTGCGGTTGACATGGTGCTCAGTTCCTTCACGCCGCTGGCTCAGAACCCATGGCTTCTGATCCCCATCGGCCTGGCGGTAGGCGTTATTTACTACGTTGTGTTCAGATTTGTCATCACCAAGTTCAACCTGAAGACTCCCGGCCGCGAGGATGACGACGACGAGACGTCCGTAGTTCTGGCCAACAACAACTTCACCGAGGTTGCGGCGATTATTCTGGAGGGCGTAGGCGGCGCTGCCAACGTAACTTCCATTGACAACTGTATTACAAGGCTTCGTCTGGAGGTAAAAGATTACACGGCCGTGGATGAGAAGAAGATCAAGTCCGCGGGTATTGCGGGAATCATCCGTCCGGGCAAGACATCGGTTCAGGTTATTGTGGGAACCCAGGTTCAATTTGTAGCGGATGAATTTAAGAAGCTGTGCAAATAGTACAAAATAGCATTGTATTTCCATGCCTTCCCCTATATAATATAGAGGAAGGCATTTATTTATGAAATGCGAGAATGGAGGAAGATCATATGGCAATCTTGGTAACAGGCGGAGCAGGGTATATCGGCAGCCACACATGCGTGCAGCTTTTGAATGCGGGGTATGACGTCGTAGTTTTGGACAATCTGTGCAATTCCTGCAAGGAATCCATAAACAGGGTGGAGGAGATCACAGGAAAGAAGATGACGTTCTATGAGGTGGATCTTCTGGACCAGCCGGAGGTTAAGAAGGTGTTTGACAACGAGAAGATCGAGTCGGTCATTCACTTTGCAGGCTTAAAGGCAGTGGGTGAGTCTGTGTATAAGCCTCTGGAGTACTACCACAACAACATTACAGGAACCCTGATTCTCTGCGACGAGATGAGAAAGCACGGGGTGAAGAGCATTGTGTTCAGCTCATCGGCCACGGTTTACGGCAATCCGGCCTTTGTTCCCATTACCGAGGAGTGCCCCAAGGGCGATATCACCAATCCCTACGGGAGAACCAAGGGCATGCTGGAGCAGGTGCTGACGGATCTTCACACGGCGGATCCGGAGTGGCAGATCATGCTTCTCAGATATTTCAACCCCATCGGAGCCCATGAGTCCGGAAGGATCGGCGAGAACCCCAAGGGAATCCCCAACAACCTTCTTCCCTATATTACCCAGGTGGCGGTGGGCAAGCTGGTATGCTTAGGCGTCTTTGGCAATGACTACGACACTCCCGACGGAACATGCGTGCGGGATTACATCCATGTGGTGGACCTGGCGGACGGCCATGTAAAGGCTCTGCAGAAGCTGGAGAAGAGCGAAGGCGGCGTGTGGATCTACAACCTGGGAACCGGAACCGGCTACAGCGTGCTGGATGTGATCAACGCTTTTGAGGAGGTCAACGAGCTGAAGATCAACTATGTGTTCAAGGACAGGAGAGCCGGGGACGTTCCCGCCTGCTATGCGGATCCGTCTAAAGCCAGGGAGGAACTGGGCTGGGTGGCCCAACGGGGCATCAGGGAGATGTGCCAGGATTCCTGGAGGTGGCAGAAGAATAATCCGGCAGGATACGAAGAATAGACACAGGTGTGTATGAGAGAAAAAAGAGACAATATATCACTGATTCTCAGTGAGGAAACCTTTCCTGTCATAGAGCAGATTACCACGGGCATGCCGGGAGGCTTTTTCATCTACCACGCCGACGGCGATGAGGAGTTAATCTACGCCAACAGAGCTCTCGTGGAGATGTTCGGCTTTGACAGCCTGGAGGAGTTTAAGGAGTACACGGGATACCGTTTTCCCGGGCTTGTGCACCCGGATGATTTGGAAAACGTGCAGAGTGACATAAAGCACCAGATCGAGGAGAGCGGAGAGAATCTTGATCATGTGACGTTCCGGATCATCCGCAGGGACGGGGCTGTCCGCAGGGTGGAGGATTACGGCCATTTTGTCCGCACGGACGGTTACGGGGATATCTTCTATGTGTTCGTGGAGGATGTGACGGAGCGGTTTATGGAACAGCAGAGGGCGGCGGACAACGAGGCCCTGATCCGGGAAAAGATCCGCGCGCTGGAGAAACTGGAGCACAAGACCATAACCTTGAATACGGTCTACGAGATGCTGGGGTCCAGCATGTGGACCGCCGAGTTCGACAAGCGGGGAAGGATGGAGGGCATATTCTGGAGCGATGAGTTCCGCAGAATGCTGGGATACGAGAACACGGAAGATTTCCCCGATGTGCTGGAGTCCTGGTCGACGCTTCTTCATGAGGAGGACCGGGATCGGGTTCTGCATAAGTTTTACGACGTGATCAGCGATTACGGCGGCACGAAGGTGTACGACGTGGAATACCGCCTTAAGACCCGTGACCGGGGGTTTCGCTGGTACCACTCCATAGGCAAGCCCTTCAGGAGAAGCGACGGAACGCCGGTGACCTATGTGGGCATGGTGGTGGATATTACGGACCAGAAGGAGAAGGACATGGAGCTGGAGAGGCAGAGGAAGCTTCTGGAGGATGCCCTCGAGCAGGCCCGGCACTCCAACCGGGCCAAAACCACGTTTCTCAACAACATGTCCCACGACATCCGCACACCTATGAACGCGATCATTGGCTTTACGGTGCTGGCAACGACCCATATTGACAACCGGGAGCAGGTGAAGGACTACCTGTCAAAGATCATGACGTCCAGCAATCACCTGCTGTCCCTGATCAACGACGTTCTGGACATGAGCCGCATCGAGAGCGGAAAGGTGCGGATCGACGAGTCGGAATGCAACCTGTCCGACGTGCTCCATGATCTGAAAACCATCGTCCAGGCGGATGTCCGGTCCAAGGAGATGGAATTCTATATCGACACCCTGGACCTGGTCAACGAGGATATAATCTGCGACAAGCTAAGGCTGAACCAGGTGCTTCTCAACGTGGTGAGCAACGCCCTGAAATTCACCCCGCCCCGAGGGATCATCAGCGTCAGGGTGTCGGAGAAGCCCGGCGCTCCGGAAGGGTACGGCGCCTACGAGTTCCGGATACGGGATACGGGGATCGGCATGAATCAGGATTTTCTGAAGCATATTTTCGAGCCCTTTGAGAGGGAGAAGACCTCCACCGTAAGCGGCATTCAGGGCACCGGGCTGGGAATGACCATTACGAAGAATATTGTGGATATGATGAACGGCACCATCGCAGTGGAGAGCGAGGAGGGAAAGGGCAGTGAGTTTACCATCTCCTTTACGTTCCGCCTCTCCCGCAATCCCTGCAGGGTGGAGAAGGTTCCCGAGCTTATGGGGCTCAGGGCGCTGGTGGCGGACGATGACTTCAACACCTGCGCCAGCGTGACCAAGATGCTGGGAAGCATCGGCATGCGCTCCGAATGGACCACTTCCGGAAAAGAAGCGGTTCTCAGGGCTCAGCTGGCCATGGAACAGGACGACCAGTTCCATGTGTACATTATTGACTGGATTATGCCTGACATGAACGGCATCGAGACGGCCCGCAGGATTCGGCAGCTCATCGGTGCGGGAGGGCAGATCATCATTCTGACAGCGTACGACTGGGCGGATTTGGAGGAGGAGGCAAAGGAGGCCGGGGTCACCGCGTTCTGCTCCAAGCCCCTGTTTCTGTCGGAGCTTCGCACCACCCTGGCCCGGTCAGGGAAAGGCGGCGCGGAGGCGGAGTGCCGGGAGGAGAGGGAGCCGTCCTTTCAGGGGAAATCCATCCTCCTGGCGGAGGACAATGAGCTGAACCAGGAGATCGCCGTGACGATCCTGGAGGAGGCGGGCTTTCGCGTGGAAGTGGCCGGGGACGGATCCGTGGCGGTGGAGAAGGCGGCAGCAGCGCCGCCCGGCACCTATGATGTGATTCTCATGGATATACAGATGCCTGTCATGGACGGGTACGAGGCAGCCAGACGGATACGCGGTCTCAAAGACAGAGAGAGAGCCTCCATTCCCATCATTGCCATGACGGCCAACGCCTTTGACGAGGATAAGAAGAAGGCCATAGACGCGGGGATGAACGGACATCTGGCCAAACCCATAGATGTGGACCGGTTAAAGGAGACTTTGAAGGAGATATTACAGACAGGATCAGAGAGATAAAAAATGCGGAACTCTGCCGGAAGGCGGGGGGCCGCATTTTTTTGGACAGCGGGGGATGGGAAGACCGTGGGCGTCCGGTGCGGAAAGCCGGGCAGAGGGGAATGGGAATGCAGGGCCGGCCAGAGGCGGGACGAAAGGCCGCGGCGTCCGGCGCAGGAAGCCGGGCAGAGGGGAAGGGGACACAGAGGCCGGCCGGAGACGGGGCGAAAAGACCGTGATGTGCGCTCCGGCATTGAACGTCAGACGGCGGGGAGGCTGCGGCAGAAGTCCAGGAACGTGGTGAGGGTGCCGGACTGATGGTTGGAGAAATAGGCGAAGCCCACACATCTTTTGGGGAATGGAGGCCCTGCCTCCACCTGCACCAGCCGTCCCTGTGTCAGATCTTCCTGGACGAATTCCCTGATGACGCTGCCGATCCCCAGCCCGATCCGGGCAAACTCGATGAGAAGATCCATGGTGGTCACTTCCAGAAGGCTGTTGACCGCGATCCGGTTGAAGGACATGTACTCGTCAATGTAGCGCCGGGTCACGTTGGACCGGTCCAGCAGCATAATGTTCCCTGCCTGAAACACATCCGCGTCCTGCCCCTCCCGAAGCCTTAAGTTGTCCAGGTAAGCCGGGGAGGCGACAAAGATATCCTGGATCTCCATGACGGGAATGAACACAAGGTTTTTCTGAGGGCGGGGCTGGGCCACAAGGCCCAAATCAATCTTCTGCTGTTCCAGCATGGCCATGGTGTGGGTGGTAGACTGGCCGTCAATGGTGATCTTTACATGGGGGAATTGTTCGATAAAGCCTTTTAAGTAGGACACCATGATGTAGCGGCACAGGGTATTGCTGACGCCGATGCGGATGCGGCCCATGTGAAACTGCCTGGCCCGCTTTAACTGGGCCTCGCCGTTCTGAAGTTCCTCAAAGGCCCTGCGGGTGTGCTCAAACAGGATGCGTCCTTCATCTGTCAGATGAACCCCCCTGGAGCTGCGGATAAAAAGGGGGGTGGACAGGCTGTCCTCCAGCTTGCCGATGGCCTTGCTGATGGCAGGCTGGCTGATGTACAGCTCCTTGGCCGCCCTGGATATGTTGCCGGTCTTAGCGACCTCATAAAATATTTTATACTGGGAAAGATTCTGCTCCATGGGCTGCCTCCTGAAAATGGTAAATTTATGGTTCACAGGCCTGTGAACCGCGGTAATTTTATAACCGAATGTTATAGAAGTTATGAGTATTATATATTGTTATTATACCAATCCCCATGCTATAATACAATCACTACTTACTACTATTTAATAATTGGAGGAACATCATGTCTGTGGGCAAAATTTTTAAGTTTCACGATGATCTGGACACAGACCAGATTATTGCATCCCAATATTTGCTGCTTCCCACCGTCGACGAGATGAAGGAGCACGCGTTCGAGTCCCTAGACCCGGAGTTTCCCGCTAAGGTGAAACCGGGCGATTTTGTTGTGGGGGGAGAAAATTTCGGCTGCGGGTCTTCCAGGGAGCAGGCTCCCGGCGTTCTGAAGGCCCTGGGGGTTCAGGCGGTGGTGGCCAAGTCCTTTGCCCGTATCTTTTACCGCAACGCCATCAACATCGGACTGCCGGTGATCGTGTGCAGAGAACTGCCGGACGACGTGGAGACAGGGGATGAGATGGAACTGTCCCTGACTGACGGAACGGCCAGGGCAGGCAAGAACACCTACTCCTGCACCAAACTGCCGCCGTACATGCAGACGATTTTAAGCCAGGGCGGGCTCATCGCGTCGCTGAACAGGGAAGATTAGGAGGGAGACAAACATATGGGAATGACCATTGCTGAGAAGATAATTGCGCTGGCGGCCGGCGTGCCCCAGGTGAAGGCCGGTGACATCCACACGGTCACGCTGGACAGGATGATGAGCAACGACGGAACCACCCACCTGACGGTTGACATGTATCACAATAAACTGAAGAATCCCCGTATAGCCGATCCGAAGAAGATGGTGTTTATCGTGGACCACAACGTCCCGTCGGACAGCCCCAAGACGGCGGCTGCCCAGAAGAAGATGCGGGACTTTGCCCGGGACAACGGCATTGATTTCTGGGAGGGCGCAGGCGTGTGCCATCAGATCATGATGGAGCGCTACGTGTGCCCCGGGGAGCTGATATTCGGGGCGGACAGCCACACCTGCACCTACGGCGCCCTGGGTGCCTTCGGCACGGGGGTAGGGTGTACGGATCTGCTGTACGGCATGGTGACAGGCACCTCCTGGGTGCTGGTCCCGGAGACCATAAAATTCAACCTGACCGGAAAGCTGCCGGAGGGCGTGTATCCCAGAGACCTGATGCTGACGATTATCGGTGCAATCAGCGCCAGCGGGGCCAGCTACCAGGTGATGGAGTTTTGCGGGGACGGGGTGAAGACCCTGAGCGTGGACGACCGCATGGTGCTGTGCAATCTGGCGGTTGAGGCAGGCGCCAAGACGGCCGTCTTCGGGGCGGATGAGATTGCCCTGGAATGGCTGGCCAAAAGAGGCAGAAAGCCGAAGGCCGTGTTTGAGAGCGATGAGGACGCGGTGTACGTGAAAGAGTATACCTTCGATCTGTCAAAGATCCGCCCTGTGGCGGCGCGGCCCGACTTTGTGGACGACGTCGTGCCGGTGGAGGACGTGTGCGGCGTCCGGATCGACGAGGCGTTTCTGGGCTCCTGCAACAACGGACGGATCGGCGATCTGCGGGTGGGAGCCGCAGTCATGAAGGGCCGCAGGGTGGCGGATCACGTGCGGTTTCTGGTGGTCCCTGCCAGCAGGGAGGTGTATCTTGAGGCCCTTGAGGAGGGGCTTATCGACATTTTCATGGAGAGCGGCGCCATTGTCATGAACCCCAACTGCAGCGTGTGCTGGGGCAGCTGCCAGGGAGTCATCGGGGAGAACGAGGTGCTAATCAGCACCGGGACCAGGAATTTCAAAGGCCGTGCAGGCCATCCGTCGTCGAAAGTGTACTTAGGGTCGGCTGCCACGGTGGCGGCTTCGGCGGTCAGGGGTGAGATCTGCACGGCGGATATGCTGTAGAAGGAGGATGTTATGGAGCAATTTACCGGAAAAGTCTGGGTTCTGGGGGATGATATTGACACGGACATCATCATTCCCACGGAGTATCTGGCACTTAAGACCATAGAGGATATGAAACCCTACGGCTTTAGCCCCCTGAGGCCGGAACTTGCGGGGCAGATCAGGAAGGGGGACATGATCGTGGCGGGAAAAAATTTCGGCTGCGGGTCCTCCAGGGAACAGGCCCCGGAGGTCATCAAGGCCCTGGGCATCCGCTGCATCATAGCGCGGTCCTTTGCCCGCATCTTTTTCCGCAACTCCATAAACAACGGGCTTCTTTTGATGGAGCAGCCGGATCTTGCCCGGGATATTCGGGAGGGCGATGAGATCACGGTGACGGTGAACAGCCACGTTTCCTACAACGGAAAAGCCTACCCCCTGGCCGGTCTTCCGGATAATCTGGTGGAGATTATAAACGCAGGCGGCCTGGTGAAGGCCATGCGGGCCAGAAACGGCCTGACAGACTGATGAGAGGGAAGGATGCAGGAGGAGAGAAGATGGGACAGACCATAGTAGAAAAGATCATTTCCCGCAATACGGGAAAGCCTTTTGTGAGGCCGGGAGATATTGTGGCGGTGACCGTTGACCGGGTGATGCTGGACGACATTATGATGCCCTTTATTGTGGACAAATTCCGCGAGATGGGGTTTGAGAAAGTATGGGATCCGGACCGGGCGGTGCTGATCTACGACCATCTGGTGCCTTCCAGCCAGCTGGATGATGTGAGACACTACAGGGCGGGGGACGAATTTGCCGAAAAGTACGGGTTAACCCACGTGCACCGCAGCGACGGCATCTGCCACCAGCTGATGACGGAGGCCGGATATGTGAAGCCGGGGGACGTGGTGTTCGGCACGGACAGCCACACCACCACCTACGGCTGTGTGGGGGCTTTCTCCACGGGGATCGGGTACACGGAGATGGCGGCCATTCTGGGCACAGGCAGTCTGTGGGTCAAGGTGCCTGAGACCATAAAGATCGTGATTGACGGAAGGCTTTTGGACCGTGTCATGTCAAAGGATGTGATTCTGAGGATCATCGGTGATTTGGGGGCGGACGGCGCCACCTACCGGGCGCTGGAGTTTACCGGTTCCTGTGTAGATGCCATGAGCGTCAGCAGCCGCATGACCATGGCCAACATGGCCATAGAGGCGGGGGCAAAGTGTGCCGTGTTTACCCCGGACGAAAAGACGGCTGAGTACTGCGGCGTCACACTGAACGATTTTCAGAGAAACTTAAAGGGCGATGAGGACGCCTGCTACTGCAGGACGCTCTCTTACCGCGGTGAGGACTTTGTGCCGGTGATGGCCTGCCCGTCCCAGGTGGATAAGATCCGGAATGTGTCGGACCTTGAGGGGATCGCCATTGACCAGGTGTTCATCGGCTCCTGCACCAACGGGCGGCTGGAGGATCTGGCGGCTGCGGCTGCGGTGCTCAGGGGAAAGAGTGCGGCCCCCTTTGTGCGGCTTATTGTCACTCCGGCCAGCCGGAAAGTCTATGAGGAGGCGGCTGCCTGCGGGATCATAAGGACTCTGGTGGAGGCGGGCGCCATTGTGACCCATCCGGGCTGCGGCCTGTGCTGCGGGCGCACCGGCGGGATCCTCTGTGACGGTCAGAGGGTGGTGGCCACCAACAACCGGAATTTCCTGGGACGGATGGGAACGTCGAAGGTGGAGATCTATCTGGCGTCCCCGGCCGTGGCTGCGGCCTGTGCCGTGGCGGGGAAGATCGTTTCCCCGGAATAGTCGTTGACATAAAAAAGAACCTGATGTGCAGGTTCTTTTTTTGTGGGCTGAAATTTAACATATTTGTAATATTTATGTAAATAAAAATCGGATATTTTATATAAAAACGAAACATATTTTCCTGTATTTCTTCGTATATATTTAATATATACTGAAAAATTGTAAAATTTACCGCAGTAAAATGTGCCGAATATGGCCCGGCGCCATTGACTTTTTGTGATCCGTTCCCATATAATAACCAGGATTACCCGATATTTTCATGCCAAGTGGGAGAAATATTCCATTTTTGTCATGATTTTGAACCAAAAAGGGAGGGAGATGGGATAATATGTTCCGTTTTATAAAAACGTTGGAGAGACAGGTATTCATAGCCGTCATACTGGTGGCCGCCGTCACGGCTCTTGCCGCCAGGGGTTTTGGGGGAGCGCCCAGAGGCGCCATCACAGCCATGGCCGAGACACCGGCCGTCTCCTACGATAGAGAGAGGCAGGAGACCGGAAAGGGGAAGGAAATCCTGGCGGCGGGGGAGGAGGAGATTCTCAGGGCGTCGGACGGACGCAAAGCTTCTAACACCCAGTACCAGGCCCACGATACCGGAGAGCTTATGGAAGAGACGAGCTATGGGCAGAAGGTGGTAGGGTATCTTCTGACACAGGACAGCCGGGAGGAGAGGGAACGGAGGGAGGCTGCCGCGGAGGCGGTCAGTTCCCAGGATGTTTCCCTGAGCCGGGAGGATTATCAGGTCCTTTTAAGGATCGTGGAGGCGGAGGCGGGAATCTGTGACATGAAGGGGAAGATTCTGGTGGCAAACGTGATCCTGAACCGGGTCAGAAGCGGGGAGTTTCCGGATTCCGTCACGGACGTGGTGTACCAGCCGTCCCAGTTTTCGCCTGTGGCCAACGGAACCATCAACACCTGCAAGGTAAGCAGCGAGACGGTGGAGAGCGTGGACAGGGCCCTGAGAGGGGAGGACTATTCCCGGGGCGCCCTGTTTTTCATGAACCGGGCGGCCGCACGGGGCGGTTCGGTCAGGTGGTTTGACGGGCAGCTTACCTATCTGTTCGGCCATCAGGGACACGAATTTTTTAAATAGGGGATTGTGGTTTCTGTATGTTTTGGTGTATACTAGAGAGTGATAATTCAGAGAGAATACAGTCAAACATGTCACAAAGGAGGCAGGATCATGATTTTAGATTTAGCGGCGAATCTGGATTTTTACAGAAATTTAGGTATCGAGGGACGATACGCCAAGGCGGTGGATTTTTTAAAGAGCCATGATTTAAACAGCCTGGAAAACGGCAGGTACGAGATCGACGGGGAGAATGTGTACGCCAATGTGATGGAATATGACACGGTGCCCTGGGAGGAGGCGTCCTATGAGGCCCATAAGCATTACACGGATATCCAGTACATCATCCAGGGCTGCGAGGTGATGACCTATGCCCCTGCTGACCGTCTGACCGTCTCCGTTCCCTATAATGAGGGGAAGGACGTGATGAAGTTTGACAATTCGGTTGGCGGCCTTCGGGTGGCGGTGCACGCCGGGGAGTATATGATCTTCAATCCATGGGACGGCCATAAGCCCAAGGCGGCGGACGGCGCGCCGGCTCACGTAAAGAAGATCGTGGTCAAGATTAAAGAGGATTAAACACGAGAATCCATACATGTTTGGTGGAACGTTTCGGCCTGGCCGCACAAGCGGTGCAGGCCGAACATATGAGAATGTCAAGGAGAATGCATATGGAAAAGCAAAAGAAGAGGCCGGACAACACGCTGGCAAAGAAGATGGGAATCTCCCTGCTCTGCGGACTGGCAGCCGGGATGGCGCTGCTGTTTTTGAGAGAGTCCCTCAACCATTCAGGCAATACGGAGACGTGGGCACTTATCAACAGCCTTTTATTTCAGGATATTACGGCGGCGGGAGCCGAAAAGACTCTCGGGATCTTCTATTTGATCGGACAGCTGTTTATCCGCTGCCTTCAGTTAGTGATTGTGCCGATGGTGTTTACTTCCATTACATTGGCGATCGGACAGATATCGGATACCAGGACTTTGGGGCGTATTTCCGCCAAGACCATCGGCTGGTTTCTTATCTGTTCTTTTTTTGCGCTGGTGCTGGGGTGTGCGGCGGGAAGCGCGGTGTATCGGGCCGGATTCTTTAACGCCCAGGTGGAGGGGCTGACCCAGAGCGCCGGTTCCACGGGGGCCAACCCCATGAACGTGATTCTCAACGTGGTGCCTGCCAATATAATCACCGCCTTCGGGAGCAATACCTCCGTGCTGGCGGTGGTGTTTGTGGCTGCGTGCCTGGGGCTTTCCATGAATGCACTGGGGGAGGAGAAGACTGGTATGCTCAGGAAGCTGATCCGGGAGGTCAATGACATCGTGGTGGTGTTCCTCAATTATGTGGTCACGAAGTTCGGCCCCTTTGCCATCTTCGTGCTGCTGACGCGGACCTTTGCCACCTACGGGGTGGACTACTTAAAGCCGGCGCTGGCCTATGTGGCGGTGGCAGTGGCCATGCTTCTCCTCTTCCTCGCGGTGGGATATCCGGCGGTGGTGGCCCTGGGGGCCAGGCTTAACCCGTTTATCTTCTTAAAGAAGATACTCAATGTGGCTGTCTTCGGGTTTTCCACATCCTCCAGCGCAGCCACGCTGCCCTTAAATTACCAGACCTGCACCGAGGATTTCGGCGTGGACGAGACCATCGCCTCTTTCGTGCTGCCCCTGGGAATGACCGTCAACATGAACGGGACCGCCATCATGCAGGTGATCGCCACCGTGTTCATCGCCGGGTGCGCAGGGTATGACCTAAGCCTGACCCAGCTGGTGGTGGTGGCCCTGCTGGCCCTCATCGCCTCCGCGGGAACTCCGGCTGCGCCCGGGGCCGGGGCTATCGTGCTGTTTACCATCCTTTCAGGGGTGGGATTTGTCAATGAGGGAGCGATGCTGGCCTACTCCCTGATTCTGGCCATCAACCGGCCCATAGAGATGCTGGTGACGGCCCTCAATGTGGTGGGGGACGCGGTTACCAGTATCTGTGTGGCTAGGAGCGAGGGGCTTTTGGATGAGGGGAAGTACAATAAGATTTAGTACCATGAGATTCACACGGTGAGATTTAGGTGAAATTTTCTTGTGATAACGGCCGTTTTATGGTATAACAGGAAAGTACGCCCATGAGGCGCACAGACAGGCAGTGCCGGAAGTCTGCCGGATTTCGGAAAACTGCGGCATGCCGACTGGTTCGAGAACCTCCCAGTATAAAAAACTAGGCAAAAGGAAAGAACACGCTGTTTTTGACAGGGTGCTGCTTTTGCTGTTCTTGAGGTCCTTAAGATCATGCGAAGGCAGCTTTTTTTGATGTGGGTTATAAGATGCCCGGCAATCCGGATGTTTCGCCTCTGGAGCGGGGATGACTGACAGAAGATTAAGCGGCCTGAGGCATAGGAAGAGAGGAAAGGAGCAGAGAAGTGAGAAGAAAGGTAATTATAGACTGTGATCCGGGGATTGACGACAGCCTGGCGCTGATGCTGGCGCTTTCAATGGATGAGATGGAGATCGCGGGGATCACGGTGGTGTGCGGAAACTGTCCCACAAGCATGGGGACGGCCAATGCGAAAAAGGTTCTGGCATACATGAACCGGCTGGATATCCCGGTGTTTGCCGGGGAGGAGAGGCCTCTAAAGCGGGAGTACGCGGACGCTTTAGATACCCACGGAAGGGACGGACTGGGGGAGAGCTTCCTCAGTGAGGTACAGGGGTATGACCAGGATATGGGGGCGGTGGAATTTCTGTCGGAAATCCTCAGGAAGGAAACCTGCGCCGTCATCGCCCTGGGGCCCATGACCAATCTGGCCAGGCTGTACATGACGGATCCGGAGGCTTTCGGCCGGATCGAAGAGATCGTGTCCATGGGAGGGAATTTCAACAGCCGGGGCAACTGTTCGCCGGTGGCCGAGTACAACTACTGGGCGGACCCGGACGCTGCTGCCATGGTCTACAAAGCCGCCGGGGAGCTGGGAAAGGAAATCTCCATGGTAGGGCTGGATGTGACGCGGAAGATTGTGCTGACCCCGGATCTGTTAGCGTACATGAAGCGTCTGAACCCGGAAATCGGGGCATTTGTAGAGAAAATAACCGGATTCTATTTTGATTTTCACTGGCAGCAGGAACACCTTATAGGGTGCGTCATCAATGACCCTCTGGCAGTGGCATACTTCGCGGACAGAAGCGTCTGCCGGGGATTTAGAGCCTACACCCAGGTGGAGACTGCAGGGGTGTGCGCGGGGCAGACCGTGGTGGACTTCACGCCGGAGAGCAGGGAGGGCCTGGGAGGCGGGCAGGGGACGGCGGCTCTGGCTGCGGTGAATTTTTACGGAAAAAAGGCCAACTCCGTGATACTCACGGATGTGGACAGGGAGAAATTTTTCCGGATATTTTTCTCCGGAATATTGGATAAAGATGAGGAGAGCCTGGATCTGATTTCGGCTCTGACAGGAGGGATAAAAGGATGAATCGGAGAAAAATAACGGTATTCCGGCTGTGTCTGACGGCCATGGCGGTGGGGATCAATGTGGCAGGTGGACAGCTGGCTCTTGTTCTGCGTCTTCCCATCTACCTGGACAGCATCGGCACCATTCTCATAGGCGCGCTTTTCGGGCCCTGGATGGGCATGGTGCCCAACTTCCTAAGCGGCATTCTTATGGGAATGACCACGGACATCTACTCTCTGTACTTCGCCCCTGTGGGTATGGTCACCGGGTTTATGAACGGTCTTGTGTGGCAGAGGTGGGTGTGGAAGCGGCCGGGAATGCCCGGGACCGTGGAAAGAAAGAGAAGGCTGTGGCTGTGCGCCCTTGCGGTGGCCATTCCCGGCACCATGGTCAGTTCCCTTATCTGCGCGGCGGTATTTGGCGGCGTGACATCCTCCGGCTCTATGGTTCTGGTGCAGCTTCTGGCCAGGACGCCTCTTGGGATGACGGCCAGCATCTTTCTGGTGCAGATTCTTACGGACTATCTGGACAGGGCTCTGAGTATGTTTATGGTGGCAGGCCTGGTGCAGGCTCTGCCGGGGGATATGCGAAATGTCCTGCAGTGCAGTGCGGCCCCAGGGAACAGCCGGAGGGAAGGGAGGAATCAAAATGGGGGTGCCTGTTGAGCGATACAGCAGGATCACAGGAAAAAACAGGAGGGAGATCTGTCTTCTGCGGGGATTTCCCTGCAGATGGGGGAAATGCGCCTTCTGCGACTATATAGAGGACAACGGCAGGGATGAGGCGGCCATGGCGGTGCAGAACCGGCAGGTTCTTTCGAAGGTCACCGGGGAGATGAGAGTCCTGGAGGTGATCAATTCAGGCAGCTGTTTCGAGCTCCCGGAGGCGACCCTGGAGGACATAAGGGCCCTTGTCAGGGAGAAGGGCATAGAGAAGCTTTTCTTTGAAAGCCACTGGATGTACCGGGGGCGGTTGGAGGAGATGCGCAGGAGGATGGGGGTTCCCATCGTATTTAAGATCGGCGTGGAGACCTTTGACAGGGAATTCAGGCAGAAGGTGCTGAACAAAAACGCGGATTTTGAAAGCCCCGCCCAGGTGGCGGAATATTTTGACTCCCCCTGCCTCATGGTGGGCATACAGGGACAGACCAGGGAAATGATCGCCTACGACATAGAATGCCTGAAAAAGTACTTTAAGCTGGGCACGGTGAACGTATATAATAACAACACCACCCCCATCAAACGTGATGAAGAGCTGGTCAGGTGGTTTATGGATGCGTACTCCTGGCTTCTGGAGGACCCGTCCGTGGAGGTTCTGTATGAGATTACGGATTTTGGGGTGGGATGAGGTGAGGGATTGACTGCGGAATGGTCTGAGGGATCATCGGCGGAAGTATCCGCAGTATAGCAAGGAGGCGAAAGGAACTGTATGGAACCGGTAAAAGCGAGAAATGTGATAATAGGCAAGGGCCGGCCTAAAATCTGCGTCCCCATTGTGGCGGTTACGGCCGGGGAGATCTTTGAGGAGGCCCGCCTGCTGGCCGAAAGGTCTATAGACATAGCGGAGTGGAGAGCCGACTGGTATGAGAACTGGGGGGATATCCCAAAGGTCCTTGAGACTGCCGGGGAGCTGAGGAGGATTCTGGGGGATATTCCCCTTCTGTTTACGTTCCGCACGGCCAGGGAGGGCGGAGAGAAGGCCCTGGCTGAGGAGGTGTACATAGCGCTGAACAAGGCCGTGGCAGAGAGCGGAGCCGCGGATCTTCTGGATGTGGAGCTGTTTACCGGTGACGGACCGGTGACGGACGTGATTGACTGCGCCCACCGGAACCAGGTGAAGGTGATCGTATCCAGCCATGATTTCAGAAAGACCCCGTCTAAGGATGAGATTTTGGCACGGCTTTTGAAGATGCAGGAACTGGGGGCGGATATCCCCAAGATCGCGGTGATGCCCCAGCTGAAAAGGGACGTCCTGACGCTTCTGGAGGCCACCCTGGAGATGAGTGAGAAGTACGCCAAAGGCCCCATCATAACCATGTCCATGGCGGGGATGGGAGTGATCAGCAGGATGGCCGGGGAGACGTTCGGGTCTGCCGTGACTTACGGGGCGGCAGGAAAACGGTCGGCACCGGGGCAGGTGGACACGGAGAAACTGGCGGGTGTGCTGGAAGTGATTCATGAGAGCGTGGAAAATGGGTAGGTTAAGATCCCGGCGGTACGTATGAAGAGAACACAGATAAAAACAGGGCGTCAGAGGAAAATTATATGGAACTGATATACGTTTGGATCAATGAGTATAGATGCATTCACAGGCAGGGATTCTGCCTGTCCCCGGAGTTTGCCGTGGAGATGGAGGACATAGGAGACGGGCGCTACAGGCTGAAGATAAGAGACAATGGGACGGCCAGCATCTTTCATGACGGCCCTGTGACAAACCTTACGGTCCTGGTGGGGGAAAACGGAAGCGGGAAGACCACGTTTTTGGAGTATGTGCAGGATCTGACATGCTTTAGTGAGAGCATTTTCCGGACAGGAGAGGGATGTTATGACAGTCTGGCCAGACAGCAGGCAGACGGGAGCAAAAACGTTATTGTCCTAAGGGAGAAGGGCAGCTTGTGGGTCTATACAAATCTGCCCAAGCAGGCCGTGGAGATTGACGAAAAG
>JAAWHK010000059.1 GCA_022795805.1 Hungatella sp.
TTGCTGACCACATACCGTCCCCCCAGCTCCTTCACCATGCTGGTGATCTCCAGGCTGCTCTGAAAATTCGTCCCGATACAGATAAAACAGATGTCAAAATTGTCGATGCCAAGGCTCCTCAGCACGCTCTCATTGGTACAGTCCCCGATCTTGGCGCTGACCACATAGGGCAGCATCTCCTCCAGGTTCTCCTCCACCTCGTCCACAATCATAATCTGGTTGCCCAGATCCGCCAGGTTCTTGCACAGATGACGGCCAAACCGCCCCAACCCAATAATTAAAATTGACTTCATACTTTCCCCTTTCCTGCCCGTTTTTCAGGGCATCTTGGTACACCCGCAGGGTGCTTCCCCTTTCCTGCCCGTTTTTCAGGGCATCTTGGCATTAACCTACATTGATCTTCTCCACAGGGTTCTGTACCCTTACCAGTCTCTTCTGCTGAGTAAAGGCCAGCGCAAAGGACATGCTCCCGATCCGTCCGCAGTACATGAGCAGAGCCACCAGAAACTTTGACAGCGGCACCAGATCCCTGGTGATCCCCGTTGTCATCCCCGCCGTTCCGATGGCGGAGAACGTCTCAAACAGCGTATCCGACATGGACAGCGGCTGGATCCCCATAATGATCAGGGAGACCGTAAGCGCCAGAAACAGATTGATGACAAACACGGAGCTGGCCTGCTTGATCACGTCGTCCTCCAGACGCCGCCCCATAATATTGACCCCGTAGGTTCTCTGAATACTGGCATGGACGTACAGAAGGAGCACCGCGATGGTGGTGGTCTTGACGCCGCCTGCCGTGGAGCCGGGACTCCCCCCGATAAACATCAGCATGATGGTCAAAAACTTGCTGCCGTCCGTCAGCGCCCCCGTATCAATGGTGTTGAACCCTGCTGTCCTGGCCGTCACGGAGCTGAACAGGGAGGTCAGTATCTTCCCGCTGATGCTCATATCGGCCATCAGGTTGTCCTTCTCCAGAAGATAGAACAGCACACTGCCTCCCAGTACCAGCACCGCGGTCAGGATCAGCACGATCTTCGTCTGCAGAAGGTATTTGCGGAAATGAAACTTATTTCTGCTTAAGTCGTCCCACACGATAAAGCCCACGCCGCCAATGATGATCAGGGAAACGATCACCAGATTTACCAGCCAGTCGTCATAGTAGCCTGACAGGGAATTGTAGGGCTGCTGATGGCCCATCAGGTCAAATCCCGCGTTGCAGAACGCGGACACCGCATGAAAAACGCTGTAGAAGATCCCTCTCCACAGCCCGTACTGAGGGACAAACCGGATGGCCAGAAGGAGGGCTCCCGCCCCCTCAAAGAAGGCCGTCCCCTTGATGATCTTCTTGGTCAGCCTGACGATGCCGCCGATCTGAAGGGCGCTGGTAGACTCCTGCATCAGCCCCCGCTCCTTAAGCCCGATCTTCCTCCGCAGAAGAACAGACAGAAACACGCCGATGGTAATAAATCCCAGACCGCCGATCTGTATCAGCGTGATGATCACGATCTGTCCCATAAGACTCCACTGGGTCCAGGTGTCCGCCACCACAAGTCCCGTAACGCAGGAAGCGCTGGTAGCCGTAAACAGAGCTCCCAGAAAATCCATTCCCTGCCTGCTTTTGCTGGAGACAGGCAGCATCAGAAGCAGCGTGCCCGCCATAATCAGCAGGAAAAATCCGAAGGCAATGTACTGAGTCTGGCTCAATCCACGCCTTCCTGCGGAGCCGTGCGGGCTTTTCTTTTGTTTCATAATCCTCTTTCCCCCTTTATTGTCTGCATAACATTTTCATTACTTCAAACATCTTCTCGGCCGCATCCGGGCCCATATCCGGCTCCTTCTGCTCCTAATATGGCTTCCTTCCGTTCTATCATGCATTTTACTGCATTCTTTGTCTTTATTCAACCCATTTAAAAACGATTGAGACCTGACAGGTCCCGAATTTTTTCGGCCGCCCCAAACACCAGAAACGCCCCCAGGTTGGCCAGTACCACGCTGGCCCCCGCCGGCGTAGAGAATTTGTAGGAAGCCGCCATGCCGATGCAGAAACAGACCACCGCCACCACCCCAGACGACCACACCACGGACCGAAAACTCTTAAAGATCCGCATGGAAGTCAATGCCGGGAAGATAACCAGGCTGGAAATCATCATGGCTCCCATCATCCGCATCCCAAGTACGATAGTCACCGCCGTCAGCACCGCGATCACTCCGTTGTAGGCCGATACATTGACCCCTGTGGCCCTGGCGAAATTCTCGTCAAAGGTGACCGCAAAGATCCGGTCATAGCAGAACACGAACAGGACCAGGACCACCGCCGACAGCCCTGCGCACAGCTTCACGTCCCCCAAACTCATGGCCAGGATGCTGCCGAACATGTAGCTTCCCACATCCGTGGTCATTCCCGTGGTCAGAGACGTGGCTACAATGCCCGCCGCCAGGGAACTGGCGGATATCATGGCGATAGCCGCGTCGCTTTTCATTTTCCCGTTCTCCGTGATTCGAAGGAGAAAAAAGGCCGCCACAACCACCACCGGAACGGATACCCCAAGGGGAGCCCACCCGGCGGCCACCGCAATGGAGAGGGCCCCGAAAGACACGTGGGACAGTCCGTCTCCGATCATGGAATACCGTCTCAGCACCAGGCTTACCCCCAAAAGAGCCCCGCACAGAGAGATCAGTATCCCTCCCGTCAGAGCCCGCACCAGAAAGGGGTAGGACAACATCTCCGCAATCATATTCATGCCTCTCCCCCTCCCAAAAATTCCCGGCCTGCCCGGGTCTTTTTGTACTCCCCGGCCGTCCCGTAAAAAAGCACCTTCTGCTGCAGGTGGAGTATCTTATCCGCCTGCCCCACCATATTGGCCACATCGTGGGACACCATGACGATGGCCACCTTCTCCTCCCGGTTCAGCCTCCGGATGAAGCCGTAAAATTCCTGGACAGCCTGGGGATCCAGCCCTGTCACCGGTTCATCCAGAATCAGCAGCTTTCCCGCCGCGCAGAGCGCCCTGGCTATAAGCGCCCTCTGCTGCTGCCCGCCGGACAGTTCCCGAAAGCACCGCCTCGCCAGATCGGTGATGCCCAGCCGCTCCATGGCCTTCTCTGCCATCTCCTTCTCCTCCCCTGAGTAGAAAAACCGCCTTCCCCTCCGGCTCAGAGCCCCGGACAGCACCACCTCCCGGACCGTGGCGGGAAAGTCCTTCTGAGCCGCGGTCTGCTGGGGAAGATAGCCGATTCCCGTCCGCTTAAGCGTTTCCGCCACCACAAGGCTTCCGCCTGTAGGCGCTAAAAGACCCAAAAGCCCCTTCACCAGCGTGCTCTTCCCCGCCCCGTTGGCTCCCACCACACACAGGTAATCCCCCTCATTCACCTCCATGGTCAGATCCACAACCGCGTCGTGATTCTCGTATCCAAAATCCACATGGCTGCATGTAATCAGTGCACTCATTCATCCAATCCTTTTCTCAAATTCTCCACATTCTGTTTCATCAGTTCCGCATAGGTGACACCCGCCTCAAACTCCTGCCTGGTGACATTGTGGCAGGAATGGAGGAGCAAAGGCTCTGCCCCCGTCTCCTCCCCGATGATCTCCGACACCCGCCGGCTGCTAAGCTCCAGGTAGTAGACCGCCGGAATCCCTTCGTCCCTCACCTTGTCTATGAGATAGGCAATGGTTTTGGCGCTGGGCTCCGTGTCCGTGCTGCACCCGGTAAATGCTGCCCGGTAGGAAAAACCGTATTCCTCTGCCAGGTACCGGAAAGGAAATTTATCCCCAACAACGATGGTATTACGCTTTCGGTCCTGCACCACCTGCAAAAATCCCCGGTGAATCTCCTCAAGCTCTTCCAGGTAGTCCCCGCCCTTCTCCCGGTACTGCACCGCATGGGCCGGGTCCTTCCCGCAAAGCACCTCCACGATCACCCTGGTGAACTTCATGGCATTGACCGGCGACGTCCAGACGTGCTCATCGTACTCGATCTCCGTCTCGTGACCGTCATGATTATCATGGCCGTCATGCGCCTCATGCCCCTTATGTCCATGGCCGGTCTCCTCCATACCTTCCACAAGCTCCTCACTGAAGGCGTCCACATGTTCCATCATGCACACTACCGTCATATCCGGCCGGTCCGCCGCCTCCAGGACCTGGCTGACCCAGTGTTCCATGGCCCCGCCGTTGCAGATCACCACATCCGCCCTCTCGATCTTCCTCATATCTGCGGGAGTAGGTTCAAAAGAGTGGCTGTCCATCCCCGCCGGGAGGACCAGCTCCAGTTCCACCAGATCTCCGGCGATCTGTCTCGTAAAATCATAGTAGGGAAACAGAGTCGCCACCACCCGCAAAGTTCTCTCCTCCCCGTTCTCCGAATCCCTGTCAAAGCCGTCCGGCCTGCCGGCACACCCCCCAAAAAGAACGCCTCCGGCCAAAATCCCCATAAGGGCAGCCTTAAGGGCCAGCCCCTTCACTCTTCCCATAGACGGCTCCTTTCCGATATCGCTGTTGTCACTGTCTCCGCTTCCCCTCCATGGTCTGCGCCACGATATCCTTCATCATGTCATAGGAAAGCATCCCCGACGCGTAGCCGAACACATTGCCCTCCTTATCGATCATAAACGTGGTTGGAAAGGAATAGATCCCATACTCCTGAAACAGTCCTCCGTCCGTATCCATCAGCACAGGATACGTGTATCCGTTCTCCTCCAGAAACGCTGCGATGTCCTCCTGTGATTTTTCATTGCCCATGTTGGGCCCTGCCACGCCCAGAACGATGAGCGCCTCATCCCCCTCCGTGGCCGATTCCTCGTACAGCTTCTGGATGTCGGGCATTTCCGCCTTACAGGGCGGACACCAGGTAGCCCAGAAATTTAAGAAAACCGTCTTCCCCTTATAGTCCTCCAGGCTGTGAACGTTCCCGAACTGATCCTCCAGCTGAAAGCCCGGGGCAGGAACCACATTTTCCCGGTCATTCCCGCCGGCATTGTCCCCGTCATCCCCGCTGCCGGATTTCTCATTTTCGCCGGATTCCCGAACTTCCTCCCGGTTTGCGGTCTCTGATTCCTCTCTGTCCGTATCCTTGTCCTGATCCCCGTAACCCGTCTCTCCGGCTTTCTCCCCGGGCTCTGCTTCGGCCTGGGAGCCGGAAGGGGTGAACTGAGACAGATAACCGGTGATCCCGTTCATTTTTCCCGTAAACATGAGGAGCCCCAGCACCACCAGAAGGACGCCTCCCAGCTTCACCGTGTATCTCACCACCCCCATATGCTTCCTGAACATCTCCAGCAGTGTGGTGGTGAAGAATCCCGCTGCCAGAAACGGCAGGATAAATCCCAGGGTGTAGACGCCGATGAGGAAAAATCCCGCCGTCCTGGTGCTGGCTGACGCCGCCATGAGAAGTACGCTGGCCAGCGCCGGCCCCACACAGGGCGTCCAGGCAAAGCTGAACGTAAATCCCATAACAAAGGCGACCCAGGGGGACATGGCCACCCTGTCCAGATGAAACGGCAGCCTTCTCTCCTTCCCCAGGATCCCGAAATCCCCGAATATTCCCAGCTGATACAAGCCGAACAGCACCACCAGAATGCCGCCCAGCCTGGCAAACATCATCTGACTGCTTCTGAAAAAGGTGCCCACCGCATTTACCCCGATCCCCAGAAGGAAAAATGCAAAGCTCACTCCCACCACAAAGCAGACCGTGTGAACCATCACTTTGCTCCGCCTATAGTGAAGCCTTCCGTCCTCCCCCTTCACGGCCGTTCCCCCTGAGAGATAGCCGATATAAAGGGGCAGAATCGGCAGGACGCAGGGCGAAAAGAAACTTAAAATCCCCTGCAAAAAAACCGTTATCGCAGGTACGCTTACCTCCAGTGAAAATCCCATATTATTCCAACCTCCGTCTGCACAAAAAACCCGGGGCCTATAAAAGTCCCAGGTTCTCCATCGCGTATTCGATGCCGTCTTCCTCGATGGTCTTTGTCACAAATGTTGCGTATTCCTCCAAAACCTTGTCATGCCTGCCCATGAGAACGGCATTTCGGGCATACCGAAAGCAGGCCAGATCATTGCTGCTGTCCCCGAACACATAGGCGTCCTCCCGGGAGATTCCCAGTTCCCTCAGTATCCTGTCGATGGCAGTGGCTTTGTCGTGACCCTTGGGCACGCACTCATAAAAATCGTCACCCCTGTCAATAACCTGGATATCCGGCGACAGGAAGGCGAAAAATCCCTCCCTGTCGCTTTTTTCGTCCGCACAAACACAGAACTTGTCAAAGTCATAGCCGTCGTCGTCCCAGTCATGGGGGCTGGCATTGCCCCGCTCCTCCACCGCCTCTTTCAGATGTCGTATAAGCGGCATCCGGGAGTACCCCTTTCTGAAATAGCAGTCCTCTGCACCTTCCAGCACCCCGTCGAGACCGTACTCCACGATAGCCTTTTTGATGGCAATGCCCCGCTCATGGGGAATGCTTGTTTTGTACACCACCTGTCCGTTCATCCACAGCTGGGTCCCGCAGCCGCACAGATATCCGTCGGCCTCCACAGCCGACACCATGTCCTTCATGCTTCCCATGGTGCGGCCGGAGTTAATAAACACCAGGTTGCCCGACTGCCGCGTACGGGCGAGGGCTCTCTTCGCACTCTCCGGCATAAGCCCTGTGATCTCGCTGACCAGAGTGCCGTCTATATCAAAAAACAATGCCTTTCTGCCCATGATTCCTTAACTTTCCGCCACCGCGTTGTCCGCTATAAACTGTACCACTTTCTCCGTCAGAATGTAGTTGTTCACCGTGTCCTCACCTACGTTGATGATCATGGAGGCCACATCCGCATAGCCGAAATCCGCGGCCAGAGTCTCCTTATCCTTATCTTCCACCGTCAGGTTCTCCGCTGCCGCTATGGCATTCACCACCGCAGTCTGCTTGCAGCCCTCTCTGGACATCTCCTTCAAATCGTTTTCAAAAGACTCCATATCCATACCCATGTAGCCCACCATGGTCTCCATGTCCATGCCGTACATCTGGGCCTGCTGCTCATAGGTGCCGTACTGCTGCTCATAGTAAGCCGTAATCGCTTCCTCGGACACATCGACCTCAGAGCCGTCCACCACTTTCAGAAACACGTCCGCCTTCTTCTGATTATCCGCGTTTATCTGCGCCTCATCCTCCATCTCCTCCCTGACGGCCTTCCTGTATTCGTCCACCGTGGAAGAATCGGTATTGGCTGCGATAAAGGCGTCGTTCAGCTCTGCATCCACCGACTCCTGGACCTTGTTCACCGTCACGTCAAAGACTACGTCCTGGCCTGCCAGGTCCTCACTGGGGTAACCCTCCGGAAACGTCAGATTCAGGCTTACCTTCTCTCCTTTCTTCGCCCCCACAAGTCCCTCCTCGAAGCCGTCGATAAACTGTCCGGAGCCCAGGGTCAGATCATATCCCTCCGCAGTGCCCCCGTCGAACGCGACGCCGTCCTTCGTACCCACATAGTCGATGTTCACGATATCGCCGTCCTTAGCCTCCCGGTCGGCCTCCCTTATCTCAGGGTTGGCGTCCAGCAGATTCTGAATCCTTGCCTCCACATCCTCGTCGGTTATCTCCGTGTCCTGAGGAACATAGGACACGCCCTTATACTCTGCCAGGGATGTCACCTCCCCCGGGTTACCCAGGGCCGCCGGCGTCTCCTTCTCACTCTCCTTTGTCTCCTCTGTCCCGGCTGTGGTCTCGGCAGCGGTGCTCTCCGCCGGTGAATCCGTCTTCGCCGAACATCCTGATGCCAACACTACGGCTACCAGGCCGCAGACGCAAAATTTTAAGCTTTTTTTCATTTTCCATCCCTTTTCTTTCTTTTCAAAATTAAATTGTGTTTTCCTGCACACGGCCAAAGGCCCACGACAGAGTATATCACATCCCCGTCCCAAAGAAAAGCAATTCTCACAAATTCACAAAAAGTTCAGAAACGGTTGAAATATTCTTCCGTTTTGTGTAAACTAAAAGAAGATATAAACCGTACAACCATGAAAGGACATCGGCAAAATATGAAAAAAGCAATGAACCAATCAAAACTTAACCTTATTTTAAACAGTATTTCTTTAATATCCCTGTTTTTCATGATACTCCTTTTGTTTGCCTACGGCAGCGTAAAGGGGGATTTAAGCGACGCCACCGAGGACAGGTTTAATCTCACTTACAATGCCAATCGCTTTATGAACGGCTCCGCGTACCTTACCAACGAGGTGCGGGCCTACGCCGCCACGGGAGACCAGACACACTATGACAATTACTGGAACGAGATCAACAACTTAAAGAACCGGGATCTGGGTGTGGCCGCCATGCAGGAGATCGGCATCACAGACCAGGAGCAGGCCATGGTTGATCAGATGGCTGCGCTTTCCAACAACCTGGTTCCTCTCGAGGAGGGTGCCATGGAGCAGGTACAGGCCGGACAGATGGCAGAAGCCCTGGAGTACGTGTACGGCTCCGACTACAGTTTGGTCACCGCCAATATCACCTCCTTAAAGCAACAGTTTCTGGATGCTTTGGACACCCGGACCAAGGCGGAAGTCCGTTCACTGACCAGAACGGCAGATATCATCACCCTTATTATCTTCCTCTTTATGCTTCTGGTGGGATTTATGCAGCTTATTGTCATGAAAACCACCAACCAAAAGATTCTGAAACCCGTCATCACAGTCAGGGACCAGATGGGAGAGATCTCCAGAGGCAACCTTTCCGCCGAATTCACGCTCCAGCCGGACACCTCTGAGATTGGGATGCTGGTGCAGTCCATCCATGAGACCAAGAGCGAACTGAAAAAATACATATCCGACATTGACTCCAAGCTGGCCCAGATGGCTCAGGGGAAGATGGACCTGTCCATCGGCAGCGATTACCGGGGCGAATTCCAGCCAATTCAGAAGGCTATGGGCCAGATACTGGACTCCCTCAACAAGGCCCTCTCTCAGATCAACCAGACAGCCGAGCAGGTTTCCACGGAATCCGAGAAGATGGCCTCCGATTCCCAGACCCTCTCCAACGGCGCGGTGGCCCAGGCCTCCGCGGTTGAGCAGCTGTCATCCAGCATCCAGAATCTTTCCTCACAGGTCAACAGCACCTCACAGGATGCGGACAACGCACGCAGATTATCTATGGACGCCGCCGCCCAGCTGGAAGCCTGCAACCAGAAAATGGCGGATCTCACCACTGCCATGGACGATATCTCCAAATCCTCCCAGCAGATAAGCGGCATCATTAAGACCATCGAAGATATCTCCTTCCAGACCAACATCCTGGCTCTCAACGCAGCCGTGGAAGCGGCCAGGGCCGGCAGTGCCGGAAAAGGGTTTGCGGTGGTGGCCGATGAAGTGCAGAGCCTGGCCAACAAGAGTGCGGAGGCGGCCCAGAATATTACCAATCTGATCCAGAACTCCATAAATCTTGTAAAACACGGAACCTCTCTGTCCGCAGACAGCACCCAGTCCCTGGATCAGGGTGTCGCCAAGGCACGTCAGTCCACGGAGCTGGTGGAGCACATCGCCCAGTCTGCCAGAGAGCAGGCCGAATCCCTGGCGCAGCTGACCCAGGGCATGGAGCAGATCTCCGAGGTGGTTCAGACCAATGCGGCTGCGGCGGAAAGCTCCGCAGCTTCCGCCCAGGAGCTTCGCGCCCAGGCCGGGGAGCTGAAAGATTCCGTTCAGAGATTCCGGCTCCGCAGATAAAGAGAGTCATTGACCCAAAGACAGGGGCGTTCCCGCCGAATTTCGGGAACGCCCCTGTTTTAATTTAACGTTACTTCCTTATCCCTCCGGCCTGCGCCTGTCACAGCTGTGCGCTGTCCAGCATCAGCGTGAACGGACCGTCGTTGACCAGCTCCACCTCCATACAGGCGCCGAACACCCCCTGTTCCACCTTGTCCGCGTACAGCCTGCATCTGTCCAGAGCGTGCTCATACAGGGCCCGCGCCATATCCGGGCTGCCCGCCTTCGCAAAGCTGGGCCGGTTGCCCTTTTTGCAGTCCGCATACAGTGTGAACTGGCTGACCACCAGTATCTCCCCTCCCACGTCCGCCAGGGACAGGTTGGTCTTCCCGTTAGCGTCCGGAAAGATCCGCAGCCTGCAGATCTTGTCGATCATTCTGTCCGCTGTCTGCACCGTATCCTCCTCCTCAGCCCCCAGAAGCAGCAAATATCCCGCCCCGATCTGCCCTGCCGTCGCCCCTTCCACGGTCACCCTGGCCTTCTTCACTCTCTGCAAAACAACTCTCACGCACTATACCTCCTCTTTCCTGCTCCAATATACAAACCGTCATTTAAACAGCATCCTTAAGTACTCCAAAAGGCTCTCCGTTCCCTCCTCCCGGTACAAAATCTCCCTGGCCAGCGCCGGCATGTCCGTGATCACGTTGTCCACCGCCAGGACTCTCATTCTCTCCAGTTCCGCCTTGTCGTTGACCGTCCAGGCGTGGACGCTTTTTCCCTCCCCATGAGCCAGGGTCACCAATCGTTGGCTGACGAATCCGGATCGGATGCTGATCACATCCACGGCATCGTTTCTATAATAAGCCCCGTAAGCCGCCGGAACGATATACCCGGTTCGGATATCGGGATTTTCTTCCTTTACCCGTTTCAAATACCCGGTGTTGGTACATGTGATGATGCACTGTTCCTCCATCTCATAGGCCTCCACCAGCCGGCACACCTTTTGGGGAAGGCTGCCCTCTGTCCCGGAATACTTTATCTCAATGTTCAGATTCAGACGTCCCTTGGCGTACTCCATGGCCTCCTCCAGGGTGGGGATCCCTTCTCCCCGGTAGGTTTCGTCAAACCACGAACCGGCGTCCACCTGCCTCACTTCCTCCAGGGTCATGTCACTTATCTTCCGGTTTATGCCGGCTATACGCCGCAGATTGTCGTCGTGGAATACCACCACTGCCCCGTCCTTTGTCTCCTGCACATCGATTTCCGCCCAGTCCGCCATCTCCTCCGCCGCTGCTTTCAGGGACGCTATGGTGTTCTCCGGCGCTGACCCTGAGCTTCCCCTGTGGGCCGTGATTTCCGTCTGAACCACCACGGAGCTGGACAGAAAGGTGCCGTTCACCGCCCCGTCTATCATCCCCAGACCCGTGATCAGTCCTGCCGTCCCCAGGACGGCCAGCCCGTTTCGCCTGCTGAAGAACGGGGACCCCGTATCAAAAAAGCGCTGTTTTCCCACTTTGTTTCTTCCGTACCGGTAGTACTGTACCGTCAGATCCGCAAAATAAAAGATGCTGGCAGCCCCGCTGGCCAGCCCCATGACGATCCACTCCGCCCAGTCCGCTGCCCGAATGAGAAACGAAAACTGCAGATCCCTCCTGACAAAGAGAACCGCCGCCACGGCCATGACCACTGCCAGGCCCATGTAGCACACCACGGCGGCGCCCACAATCAGAAGCTGGGGAAGCACCACCCGCACGATGATTCCCAATTCTCTCCCCTTCAAAAGCTCCACACTGTCCCTCTTGCTGTCACGATAGTATTTCTGCTCCGTCATACACCCGTGGAACACAAAGTAGGAGGGAATCACCCCGCACACGCAGATGCACACAAAAAGAAATGCCCCGCCCTGCACAAAGGGATTCCCGGACATTTCTTCCATAACAAAATTTACCGGCTTGACATGGGTCAGCGTCCGGTAAAGATAGAACAGATTCATGAGAAAGAAGTCCGCCCCTGCAACCGCAAATAGCCGGAAATTCCTCTTCTCAAGCTGCTCCTTCGTGTTGCGCAGGCCTTCCAGAAGTATGCGGCCCACCGGCATCTTCAAAGAGTACACGGCGCCGCAGTAGGCCGCCGTCAGCCCTCCCGCCTCCACCATGAGAAGGATAAGCCCCACAGCCGCCAGGAGCAGGACCACGGGAATGGTCCACGGGCACATAAGCACTCTCCCGGCATTCTCCAGGGTAAGGTAGCTGTACCCGGCCATGCCCAGGGAAAACCGCATACCGGCCCCCAGCAGCTGCACATATGCGCTGGCCGCCGTCAGCCGGTATGCAATGGAAAACAAAAGCAGATTCCTGCCGTTAAACCGAATAATCTCTCTCGTCTCATGCAGTAAAAGCCTCATTTATGTCAATCCCCGCTGCTCTCTCTGGCTGTTCCACTCCAATATATCCTGATTCAGCGAATGCATCTTCGCATCCAGCATATCCACCATATCCGCGCAGGCCTTCAGCTCCTGCTGCAGATATGCCGGGCCCTCTCCTTCAAATTTATAGTAAATCTTATGTTCCAGGCTGGCCCAGAAGTCCATGGCTACGGTCCGGATCTGGACTTCCACCTTTGTCTCCACCGGGCCGTCGGACAGATACACGGGTATCGTGATAACCATATGATAACTCTTGTAGCCGTTCGGTTTTGGGTTTTTGATATAATCTTTCACATAGAGGACCGTAACATCCCTCTGCCTGGATATCATATCGGCAATCTGATAGATATCCGATGTGAAGGAACAGATGATGCGGATTCCGGCTATGTCGCTGAGCTTTTCCGTCATATTAGAGACCGTCACCTCATACTTGTGGCGCTTCATCTTTCTTACAATACTCTCCGCCGTTTTAAGTCTGGATTTCACGTGCTCTATGGGAGTATAATTGTAAATGTGTACAAACTCGTTGTTGAGAATCTCTATCTTTACATTGATCTCCTTCAACGCCGAGCTGTATAAAAACATCAGTGAGTTCCACTGTTCCAACTGGTCATATGTCTTGGGGATACGGTCCATCTTATCCCTCCTTCTGTCAAACCTTTTGGCACAAAGTGCCCCCACTCCGAAGGAGTCTGCACTGCCCCCCGGTCCGGGTGAGGCTCCATTGCGGTATGCCCAAAATGGCACTCCTTATAATTTCAGTCCTTTAAGCAGTGCGCCCAGGCCTGTGGAAACCTCACCCGAATTCTTGTATTCAAAGTGGGAGGATACTTCCTCTTCCCCCTGCCTCTCCTCCAGGGCCTTCATAGTGAGGCTGATCTTTCCGTTCTCCACGGAGCGGATCTTCACCTTCACCTGCTGTCCTTCCTTGAGAACCACGCTGGGATGTTTAATCCTCTGGCTGCTTATCTGGGAGACATGCAGCAGACCGGACACACCGCCCTCCAGGTTCACAAACGCGCCGTAATCTTTCAGACTGTCTACAACGCCCTCCACAATATCCCCTGCTTTGTAGGAGGCTATTTTTTTCTGACGTTCTTCGTTTCTGCGCTCCTTCAGCAGCTCTCTGGCTGACAGGACGATGCGCTTCTTCTCCGGATCTACCGTGATCACATAGGCCTCGATATATTTTCCCGTCCACTCCTCCAGCTTCTCCACATACTCGAGGGAAAGCTGAGACGCTGGGATAAATGCCTGCATATTGTTTAAGTAGGTGACGGCTCCGCCTTTCACGATCTCCTTGATCTTTACCTTCACCACGGTCTTATCAGCCTGCATCTGGCGCAGCTCCTGCCACTTCTCCGCGTCCGGCGATTCCTCCGGCACATAGGTCTGATTCCTGCGCTCATCAAAAGCCTTGTAAGATTCCTCCAGCTCGCCGGCATAGTCAGCCATGGATTCCGACGGTTCGGCCGCAGCCTGCAGTTCTTCCTGATTCTCCGTCTGGGTTAGTACTTCTTCTTTCTTTAATTCTTCGCTCATAGTTTGGGCCTCCCTGTAGTTATAGTTGACACGCTCCTATTATACTATAAATTTCCAATCTTTCATACCCCTTAATATGCCTATAGTTTTTTAATTTCGCCGCGGTCAATCCGATTATTTTTATGGTTTTCCCGATGAAAATGTGGTATATTGAAAAAAATACTATAATTGATGAAAAGAGACTGTAATTATGAATGATATCATTGATCTTCATACTCACACGCTGGCCTGCGGCCATGCCTACAATACCCTGTACGAGATGGCCGCGGCGGCAGCGGATCACGGGGTGAAAGTGTTTGGATCCAGCGACCATGGCCCCGCTATGCCGGGGAGCTGCCACGAATTTTATTTTTCCAATTTCCGGGTGATTCCCAAGTATCTGTCCGGAATACGCCTGCTTATGGGGTGCGAACTGAATATTGTGGATTATCAGGGCACCGTTGATCTCAAGGAGAGCACGCTCTCCCGGATTGATTACGCCATTGCCAGCCTTCACATCCCCTGCTGCCCCCCGGGAAATGCCCGTGAGAATACGGCTGCCTATCTGGGCGTCATGAAGAATCCTTACGTTCAGATCATCGGGCATCCGGATGACGATCGGTATCCCCTGGACTACCATGACCTGGTGGCCGCGGCGGCTGAGCACCACAAACTTCTGGAGGTCAATTCCAGCTCCCTCCACCCCGCCTCCTCCCGAAAGGGAGCCAGAAAACGGTACCTTACCATGCTTGAGCTGTGCGTTCACTACAACGCTCCCATCCTCATAGGAAGCGATGCCCACTGTGAGGCGGACGCAGGCAACCACGCCCGGGCGCTGGAGCTCCTCCAGGAGATTCATTTTCCCCGGGAACTGGTGGTGAACACGGATGTACACAAGCTGATCCCCTACATCCCCGCCCTAAAAAGTTCTCAGGAGGCCCGATAACCGCTATGATAAATTTTCTGAATCTGGAATATTTTCTGGTAGCTTCCGAAGAACTGAATTTTACCAGGGCCGCAAAACAGCTTTATATCTCCCAGCAGTCCCTGAGCAGCCACATCTTAAACCTGGAGAAAGAGTTCGGCGTCGCCCTGTTTAACCGCACCACCCCTCTGACTCTGACCTACGCCGGCCAGGTACTGAAAAAAAAAGCCCGGCAGATGATACAGCTGCGTGAGGAAACATACCATGAGATCGCCGATATCAAGGACTTCACCAAAGGCCGTCTGAACATCGGCATGAGCCATACCCGCGGCCGTTGGATTCTCCCCAAGATCCTGCCGGTCTACCAGGAAAGGTTCCCCGGCATTGACCTTCATCTCAGGGAGGGCAACTCCACGGAGCTGGATGCGGATCTTCTTCACGGAGATGTGGATCTGATCATCGGCATGCTCCCTTTTCAGGTGGAGGATGTTGAGACGGTTCCGGTCTGTAAGGAGGAGATCCTCATGGTGGTTCCCGACGCAGTGCTGGAGCGCACCTATCCGGGACAGCTTGAGGACCGGAAACGGCGGCTGGCAGAGCACGCCGCCCTCTCTCTGGTGCGTGAATGTCCCTTCCTCCTGATAAAGCCGGGCAACCGGGTGCGGACCCTGGCAGACGAGATGTTCACGGAGGCTGAGGTAAGCCCCAGGGTGATCCTGGAGACCGAAAATATCGAGACGGTCCTGGCGCTGGCCCTGGAAGGCATGGGAATCACATTTTATCCCAAGATGCTCATGTCAGGCCACGAGCCTTTAAAACCTCAGGGTGTAAACTTTCTGGGGGCAGGCTTCTACCATCTCACCTCCCCCGTGGCCCACGGCGTTCTGGGAATCGGCTACCACAAAGGCCATTATATGTCCCGTGCCACCAAAGAATTCATAGAAATTGCAAAAGAGTATGTGGGAACCATCTGACTTTGATATTTGCCTGAATATGGAAGGAAAACGGCCTTGACACGGAAGCGGGAATCTGATAGTATTAAATAGTAATTATTATTATTTTCGATATTAACGGGAGGCTTCCATGAAAACATTAAAATACAGCAGACAGCGTGAAAGTATCAAAGCCTGTCTCATGGGCCGCCGGGACCACCCTACTGCAGATCACGTATATCTGAGCATCCGTCAGCAGTACCCCAACATCAGCCTCGGTACCGTGTACCGCAACTTAAATCTGCTGGTGGAGCTGGGTGATGTGCGTAAATTAAGCTTCGGCTGCGGGCCGGACCGATTCGACGCGGATCTGACCCCCCACTACCATTTTGTGTGCAGACAGTGCGGCGCCATCGCGGATCTGCCCATGAAGACCTCTTCCAGGCTTAACCTGGAGGCGCAGCAGTTCTGTGAAGGGGTCATTGACAGCCATCTGACCTATTTTTACGGTCTGTGCAAAGACTGCATGTCCGACCGGATCACCAAAGAACCATGAGCAGCCCATAAGGTATGTCCGCTGCCGAAAGTTGGCAAAAAGATTTCTCAATAAGTGTTGACAAACAGTCGGTTCTATGGTAAAGTGATTTCAGTAACAATTCCTATTATTGTTATTCAACAGAGAATCAAATAATATATATAAAGAAAAGGAGAGCTTTGATATGAAAAAATGGGTTTGTACAGTATGCGGTTACGTTCATGAGGGAGACAATCCTCCGGCAGAGTGTCCACAGTGCCATGTACCGGCTTCCAAGTTCGAGGAGCAGAAAGGTGAGATGACTTGGGCAGCCGAGCACGTAGTAGGCGTTGCACAGGGCGTTTCCGAGGATATCATCAAGGATCTGAGAGCGAACTTTGAAGGCGAGTGCACAGAGGTAGGTATGTATCTGGCCATGGCCAGAGTTGCCCACAGAGAAGGCTATCCTGAGATCGGCCTGTACTGGGAGAAGGCAGCTTATGAGGAGGCTGAGCACGCTGCCAAGTTTGCCGAGCTTCTGGGCGAGTGCGTGAGCCCCTCCAC
>JAAWHK010000060.1 GCA_022795805.1 Hungatella sp.
TGTAGGCAGGGTAGCTCTTATGGTCCACGGAGCGCAGAAGCGTGCGCAGTTCACTGGATGATTTCATAAACGATCACATTTCCTTTTCTCATATTTTTGTCCCGATTTCGGGGGCGGATGCGGACATGAATGCCCGTCCCCGCGCTTTCATAATTATACATCAAATCCCGGAAACAGGCCATAAAAATTTAACGTCCCCATCCGTTCCCATCCGGGCGGAGCCGCGGCCCTGACAGAACATAGACAATATTAACGAATCAGCGAAGCTCTTTGACGCTCTCAGGAGGTGAACTGACCAAAAGTTTTCGTCATCATTTTGTCTTGAATAGTCATTATTTAATAAAATTTTCGGAAAATATCTTGAAATATTATACAAACTGTGGTAATATAGGATTGGATATAGAAAATTCCCATGCTTTCATAAAGATATTTCGGGAAGGGACAGCAGGCAGAGTTGAAGGCGCAGGGCCTTTACTTGGGTTTGCTGTTTTTTACATCCGGGACGTATTGCTCCCCAACAGCAGAGGAGCGTTTTATAAAATTAAAAAGGAGGAACAAGATGAAACGATCAAAGAAGGTATTGGCGGTACTTATGGCTGTTTTAACAGCGGCGGCAGCAGTTTCCGCATGCAGCAGTTCCGGCGGATCCCAAAGCGGATCAGGCGGCGGTGAGGCCCCGGCGGGGCAGGCGTCAGGGGGCGATGAGGGGCTGGTGGACTTAAATGCGGCTTCCCTGGACGAGATTATCGAGAAGGCCAAGGCAGAGGGCCGCGTGGAATCCGTAGGCATGCCTGACTCCTGGGCCAACTGGGGACTTTCCTGGCAGGGCTTAAAGGACGAATACGGCATCGACCACGCGGACGCGGACATGTCGTCGGCGGAAGAGCTGCAGATGTTCAAAACAGAGGGCAAGAACGGCACGAAGGACATCGGCGACGTGGGATTCGCTTTCGGCGGCCAGGCAGTGAGCGAGGATCTGGTGCAGGGCTACAAGACATCCTACTGGGACAGTGTTCCCGACTGGGCCAAGAGTGAGGACGGCAAGTGGATGGTTGCGTACACCGGATGTACCACCTTCCTGACCAACACGGAGCTGGTGAGCAACGTTCCCGGATCATGGGAGGACGTTAAGAACGGCGATTACTCCGTGGCCCTTGGGGATATCAACGGCGGAACGGCCCAGGCGGCGGTTATCGCCTCCGCCTACGCCTTTGGCGGCGACTTAAACAACCTGGATCCGGCGTTTGCGTTCTGGACCGAGCTGGCCGAAGCAGGCAGGATCAACACGCTGGACATTCTTCAGCAGAATTTCGAGACGGGAGAGGTTCCCATGGGCGTAATCTGGAGCTACACGGCCATCCCCTACAAGAACGAGATCTCCCAGTACGCCATGGAGGCGACGATTCCCTCCGACGGCACCATCATGAGCGGATACGCATCCGTCATTAACAAGTATGCGCCTCACCCCTACGCCGCGGCGCTGGCCAGAGAGTATATTTTCAGCGATAAGGGACAGGCTAATCTTGCGGCTGCCGGAGCCATCCCCACCAGGACGGACGTGGAGATCCCGGCAGAGATCCAGGAAGCTACGTTTAAGCAGGCCGACTACGCCAACGCGGTTCCCATGGAGGATGCGGACGCGTATTCAAAAGCATGTGAGACGGTTGTGACCAGATGGCAGGAGGAGATTATTCCGCTGCTTGTACAGTAGCCCCTCATACCGGCGTTGCCTACACTGCCACGAACGAAGGTACAGCAGGCTTTCATGTACCCGGCGACGGACACACCGCCAACAAGTGAAAGTGAGAGCGGGGGGTGCCTGGGGTGCACCTCCCGTTTTGTTATAAAAGACGGATAAGGCCGTCCGTTCCCCTGTCCCACAACAAAAATGGAGTTGATTAAATGAAAAACCGAAAATACGTATTTTTGCTGGCATTGATTCCCTTTTTGCTGATCGCCTTTCTCTATGAGATCATTCCCCTTGCCATGGTTATAATCAACAGCTTTCAGCCTGACGCAGGGGGAGGTTTCACCCTTGAAAACTACAGTACCGTATTTTCAAAACTGCTTTACCGCAAGGCGATCCTCAACAGCATAAAGATTTCGCTTCTGTCGTCATCTGCCGGCATTGTCATTGCCTTTCTGGGTGCGAGGGCAGCCCATGAGCACGGAGGAAGGTTAAATTCCGTGTTTATGACCGTGCTGAATATGGTTTCCAATTTTGCCGGAATCCCCCTGGCATTTGCCTACATGATTCTTTTGGGCAATGCCGGTTTTATGGTAAATGTGGGAAAAGAATTCGGCATCAGCGCCCTGGCTGATTACAATCTGTACACAACCAACGGCATGAGCCTGATCTATGTGTACTTCCAGATCCCATTGTCCACCCTGCTTCTCATCCCTGCTTTTGAGGGTGTCAGAAGAGAGTGGAAGGAGGCCTGCACCCTGCTGGGAGGCGGGCGCAATGTGTTCTGGACCAGGGTGGGACTGCCGGTTCTGATGCCCAGCATCCTGGGAACCTTCAGTGTCCTGTTCGCCAACGCGCTGGCCGCCTACGCTACGGCCTACGCGCTGATGATGAACAATATCTCCCTGCTGCCCATCCAGATCGCAGGCTGCTATACAGGCGAGGTGAAGATCCGCACGGGTCTCGGCGGCGCCCTCTCCGTGACCATGATGGTGATCATGGTGATCATGATCGGAATTACCAACAGGCTCAGCAGACAGTTTCAGAAGGGAGTGGTCAGAAAATGAAAAAGAAAAACATGGGTGCTCCCATCATTATGATCGCGATTCTGATCTATTTGCTGATCCCTCTGGCGGTGTCCATCATATATTCGCTGTTTGAAAAGTGGACCCGGATTGTTCCGGAGGGATTCACCCTGGGCAACTATGTGACGCTGTTTACCGACCAGGCGTTTCTGGCCTGTCTGGGACGGACCGTGGTCATGTGCATCATCCCTATTGTGCTGACGGTGTTTACGGTTCTTCTGGCGCTGTTTGTCACCACCGTCTATTTTCCAAACCTGGAGAAATACGTGCAGATTATCTGCATGATTCCTTACACCATACAGGGCGTTATCCTTTCGGTCAGCATCCTGTCACTGTATGTGGCTTCCCCCACATTTTTAAGCAACCGCGTCGTGATGCTGTTCGGTGCCTACTGCATCATTATCCTCCCCTACATCTATCAGGGGATACGAAACGGCATGCGGGCGGTGAATATGCCCATGCTTCTGGAGGCGGCCGAGATGCTGGGGGCTTCCAAGCTGTACGCCTTTTTCAAGGTCATCGTGCCCAACATTCTCTCCGCGGTTATCGTATCCTCCCTTCTGGCCGTGGGCATTATCTTCGGAGATTACGTTCTCGTGCGGAACCTGGCAGGCACATCCTTCCAGAACATGCAGATCTACCTGTATCAGACCATGAAGTCCGACAGCACCAAATCCAGCGCGGTATTTGTGGTTATCATGATGGTAACGTTTGTGATCACGGCAGTGGTGCTGTTCTTAAAGAGCCGGGAGGGCAGACAGCACATACAGAAGAGGGTAAAGGAGTAGTCATATGTCATATATACGTTTTGAGAATATCGTTAAGAATTTCGGGACCCATGAAGTCCTGAAGAATATCGATCTGGAAGTGGAGAAAGGTCAGCTTGTGACGCTGCTGGGGCCCTCCGGCTGCGGAAAGTCCACACTTCTGCGCTGTCTGGCAGGACTTGAAAGCGTGACCTCCGGGCGGGTCTACCTGGACGGAAGGGACATCACGGACGTGAATCCGAAGGACAGGGATATCGGCATGGTGTTTCAGCAGTACAGCCTGTTCCCCAATATGACGGTGGAGCAGAACGTGGCTTTCGGCATGAAGATGAAGAAGATGCCGAAAGATACCATCGCCGCCAAGGCAAGGGAGATGCTGGAGATCGTGGGTCTGGGAGACAAGCTGAAGCATTACCCCTCCCAGCTGTCCGGCGGACAGCAGCAGCGGGCCGCCCTGGCCCGGGCCATCGTGACAGAACCCAAGGTGCTTCTTCTGGACGAGCCCCTCTCCGCCATTGACGCCCTTCTGCGCCACTCCCTGCAGATCGAGATCCGCAGGATCCAGAAGGAGCTGGATATCACGGCTATCTTCGTGACCCATGACCAGGATGAGGCCATGGTCATGTCGGACGTGATCCATCTGATGTACAAGGGAAAGATCGATCAGTCCGCCAGGCCCACGGAGCTTTACACCAATCCGTCCACCAAGTTTGCAGCCACATTCATCGGCCATTACAACGTACTTTCGGCCGGGGAGTTTGCCCGGCTGACAGGGGAGCACATCGACTCCGCTGACATCGCCTTCCGGCCGGAGATCATCAAAATCAGCGACAAGCCCGTGGATGCAGGGGGGTGCTACGGCATGAAAGGAAGGATCCAGGTGAGCCTGCCCCACGGCAACATTCTGCGCTACGCCGTCATGTGCGGGGATATCCAGGTAGATGTGGACGTTCTGTTCAGCGGCGTGGTGCCCTTTGAGACCGGTACGGACGTCTATATGGCCGTCCCAAGAGATGCCTGCATCTATCTGTAAATGTGTGTCCTGTGTGCCCCAAAGGATGCCTTGGGGCGCAAAAAACCTCCGCTTCGAAGGGCGCACTCAAAAAACGGGGAAGGGAGTGAGAGACAGTGGCGGACATCTTAAGCGTCGGTATTGACATCGGCACTTCCACCACCCAGGTGGTCTTTTCCAGGCTTCTGCTTGAGAACACCGGCGGGTACTTCTCCGTTCCCCGCGTCTCCATTGTGGACAAGCAGATCCTCTACAAGAGCCGGGTCCATTTGACGCCCCTCACAGGCGAAAGCCGGATCGACGCGGACAGGGTGAGAGAGCTGGTGGCTGCGGAGTACAGAAAGGCGGGATTTTCTCCCGGGGACACGGGCAGCGGTGCGGTGATTATTACCGGAGAGTCCGCCCGGAAGGACAACTCGGATGCGGTTTTAAAAAGCCTCAGCGATTTTGCCGGGGATTTTGTGGTGTCCGCGGCAGGGCCGGACATGGAGTCGGTGATCGCCGGAAAGGGCAGCGGAGCTTATGAGTACAGCATCCGTGAGCACTGCCGGACAGCCAACCTGGATATCGGAGGAGGCACCACCAACGTGGCGGTCTTTGACGACGGCCGGGTGGCGGCAAAAGGGTGCCTGGACATAGGCGGCCGCCTTATCCGCATAGCGCCGGACATGACGGTGACAAAGGCGTCGCCGGCAGCGGTGCGCGCCGCGGCGGACGCAGGGGTGGACCTGTACACAGGCATGACCGCAAGCCGGTCTGTTCTGGAGCGGATAACCGGCAGGATGGCGGATGTACTGACCGGCTTTTTGGATGGAAGAAAGAGCCTGCTGGCCGATGCGCTGAAAACGCCGGGGAGTTCGGATTTTGACCCGGGAGGGGGCATTGATGCCGTCTGCTTTTCCGGAGGCGTGGCCGACGGCGTCTACCACCCGAAGGAGGACTTATTCCGGTTCGGCGACATCGGTATCCTTCTGGGAAGGGCCGTGGCCGCGTCGCCTCTGATGAGGCGGTACTCCGTCATAGAGGCGGGGGAAACCATCCACGCCACGGTAGTGGGGGCAGGCACTTACACGACCACCGTGTCCGGCAGCACCATCACCTACACCCGGGATATTTTTCCTTTAAAGAACATTCCCGTGTTAAAACTTAACGGGGAGGAGGAGGCCGCCTGTTTTGCCGGGGACTGCGGGACCGTGGAAGACAAGATCCGGTGGTTTATGGGCCAAAACGACGCCCCTCTCATTATCACCGCCATGGACGGGCCCAGGAACCCGTCCTACACCCAGATAAGGGCTGCAGCCGGCTGTCTGGGCGCTGCCATGGACCGATGTTTTGAGGCCGGACTCCCCCTGATCCTCGTGACGGAAAGGGATATCGCCAAGGCCGTCGGCCAGACCATGCACCGGATGCTTGGAGGCAGACGCCAGGTGGTGGCCATAGACGGCGTCCGGGCGGAGGACGGGGATTACGTGGATATGGGCAGGCCGGTTATGGACGGAATGGTCATTCCGGTGGTGGTGAAGACCCTGATTTTCGGATGAGGAAGAAGGGCCTGCAGGTCAGGCGAATCCTGACCGGGTACACAGGGGCCCCGACCGGATTCGGATATATTCTACATAAGTCTACATAAGATTTGAGGTGATACTTCTTGAGATTATCCACATTGCTTTCGGGACAGACCTTCTCCTTTTCGTCGGTGAAGGAGGTGCTTGCCAAGGCAAATGAACTGAAGTCCGGCGACGTGCTGGCCGGGGTGGCGGCTTCCTCGGAGCTGGAGCGGGTGGCGGCCAAGGAGGTGTTAAGCAGGCTGCTTCTCCAAGATCTGCGGGAGAACCCGGTGGTCCCCTATGAGGACGACGAGGTGACCAGGCTCAACCAGGACGGCATCGACGCCGGCGTATATGAGAGGATACGCCGATGGAGCGTGGCGGAACTTCGGGAATATATTTTAAGCCGCGAGACCAGGGAGGAGGATATCCGCCTGCTGAGCAGAGGCCTTACCAGTGAGATGGTGGCGGCCGTGTGCAAGATGATGACCAACCTGGATCTGATTTACGGCGCCGGCAAGGTACGGGTTCCGGCCAAGTGCAATACCACAATCGGCCTCCGGGGCACCCTGGCCACCCGCCTGCAGCCCAATCACTCCACGGACAATGTGGAGGGGATCACGGCGTCCCTGTTTGAGGGGCTGAGCTACGGCTGCGGGGATGCCTTAATCGGCCTGAACCCGGTCAACGATACGGTGTCCAGCCTGTCGGAAGTGTTAAAGCGATTTGATCAGATAAAGCACCGGTTTGAGATCCCCACCCAGATCTGCGTACTGGGACACATTACCACCCAGATCGAGGCCGTGAAAAAGGGCGCTCCCACGGATATGATCTTCCAGTCCATCGCAGGCTCCCAGAAGGGCAACCACGCGTTCGGATTTTCGGCGGACACGGTGTGGGAGGCCATGGCGCTTTTGAAGGAGAAGGGTACGGCCGCAGGGCCGGACGTGATGTACTTTGAGACAGGACAGGGGTCCGAGCTGTCGTCAGACTCCCACTACGGCGCCGACCAGGTGACCATGGAGGCCAGATGCTACGGGTTTGCCAGGGAGTTCCACCCCTTTATGGTGAACACGGTGGTGGGATTTATCGGACCGGAGTACCTCTACGACAGCCGCCAGGTGATACGGGCCGGGCTTGAGGATCATTTTATGGGGAAATTAACCGGCATTCCCATGGGGTGCGACTGCTGCTACACCAACCACATGATGGCTGACCAGAACGACATCGAGAACCTGGCAGTTCTTCTGGCAGGCGCGGGGGTTAACTATATTTTAGGGGTGCCCACCAGCGACGACGTCATGCTTAACTACCAGACCAACGCCTACCATGACGCGGCCGCAATCCGGGAGATTCTGGGGCTGCGCCCCATCCGGGAATTTGAACTGTGGCTCGAGAAAATGGGCATCAGCGAGAACGGAAGGCTGACAAAATACGCCGGTGACCCCACCGTTTTCACAGGGAAAGGAGGCTGATTCATGACGGACAAGGAAAAGCTGATTGCGGATATTGTGGATATTGTCATGGAACAGCTGGCCGACCGGGCAGTCACGGCCGAAAACGCTGATTTTTCCGGTGATTTTGGGGGACAGGAAGAGCTCCGGGATCTAACCTCCCGGGAGTGCAGGGCAGTTCCCCTTCTGGACCACCCCAGGGACCCGGAGGCATTAAAAAGGATGATGGGACTGACTACGGCACGTATCGGCGTGGGGAGTGCCGGGGCAAGGCTTAAAACCAGGACCCTTCTGACTCTGCGGGCCGACCACGCCACCGCCAGGGATGCGGTAATGATGGACGTGGACCCGGAGGTTCTGAAAGCCCTCGATCTGTTCACGGTTCAGACCCTGTGCAGGGACAAGAATCAGTTCCTCACCAGGCCGGATCTGGGCCGGAGACTTTCGGACGAGGCGGCAGAGACGGTCAGAGACCGATGTGTCACGGCGCCGGATGTCCAGCTGATCGTGGCGGACGGCTTAAGCTCCACGGCTGTTAACGCCAACATTGCCGATGTGCTGCCCATGATGACGGACGGCCTGAGGGCTGCCGGCGTCAGGGTGGGAACAGCCTTTTTCGTACGGTTCGCAAGGGTAGCCGTGGAGGATCAGATCGCGGAGCTGGTGGGCGCGAAGGTGGTCTGTATCTTTGTGGGTGAGAGGCCCGGCCTGGGGACGGCTGAGAGCATGAGCGCCTACCTGGCATACAACGCCCGGGTGGGCATGGCCGAGGCCAGGCGCACGGTGGTGTCCAATATTCACAGAGACGGTATCACGGCGGTGGAGGCCGGCGCTTATCTGGCCGACCTTGCGGTGAAGCTTCTGGAGAAGAAGGCCAGCGGCGTTGAGCTTCAGAAGCAGGGAGACTGACTATGAAAGATGATGCCATCAAGACAAACGTGTTAAGCGTCAGAATGATTCCGGGGGCTGACAGGGCCATGCTGTCGGCGCTGTCGGTGCCTGAGGGCCTGAGAAGCCTGGGGCTTGTGACTACGGACTGCGACGACGTGTCCTACACGGCGCTGGATGAGGCCACGAAGAAGGCCCGGGTCCAGGTAGTGTACGCGAAGAGCATGTACGCAGGCGCCGCCAACGCCAGCACGGCCCTGGCCGGCGAGTTTATCGGCATCCTGGCCGGCGAAAACCCGGCCGAGGTAAAAAGCGGACTGGAGGCCGCCGTCAGGTACATAGAGAAGGACGCCTGTTTTTACAGCGCCGACAATCAGGACTCCGTGGTCTATTTTGCCCACTGTATCTCCAGGACAGGTTCCTATCTGTCGGGGCTGGCAGGCGTGGCGGAGGGGACGGCCATGGCCTACCTTATCGCGCCGCCTCTGGAGGCCATGGTGGCGCTGGACGCGGCCTTAAAGGCGGCGGATGTGACACTCAGAGTGTTCTACGGGCCTCCCACGGAGACCAACTTTGCCGGCGGGCTTCTGACAGGCGATCAGGCGGCGTGCCGCGCGGCGTGCGAGGCATTTGCGGATGCGGTGTGCCGGGTCGCGGCGGCGCCCAGGGAAGATCTATAATATTTAAGAAGGTGCAGCTTATGGAATTCGATAAAGATTTACAATCCATACAGGAAGTCCGGAATCTTGTAGCCAGAGCAGTCACAGCCCAGAAGGAGCTAGCGAAGATGAGCCAGGAGGCCGTCGACCGGATCTGTGAAAGCATAGCCTTTGCCTGTGCCCAAAACGCACAGCCGCTGGCAAAGGCGGCGGCCCGGGAGACGGGTTTCGGCATCTGGCAGGACAAGATCTTAAAGAACCTCCTGGGTTCAGCCATGACCTGGGAGAGTATTAAGGATATGAAGACAGTGGGCATCATCCGCGAGGACCCGGCGCGGGGGCTCATAGAAGTGGGGGTTCCCATGGGTGTGGTGGCGGCTTTAATTCCCTCAACGAACCCCACATCCACAACCATGTACAAGGCGCTGATCTCCGTCAAGGCGGGCAATTCCATCGTCATCAGCCCCCATCCAAATGCGAAGAACTGTATTCTGGACACGGTAAAGATCATACGGGAGGCGGCCAAAAAGGCCGGCGCGCCGGACGGGATCATCCAGTGCATCACCATCCCCACCATGCAGGCCACGGATGCCCTGCTTAAACACAGGGACATCGGGATTATCCTGGCCACCGGAGGGGAGGCCATGGTGCGGGCCGCCTACAGCTCCGGCAACCCGGCCCTCGGGGTGGGACCGGGCAACGGGCCGGCCTACATCGAGAGAACGGCGGACATTCCCGCGGCCGTAAGACACATTATGGAGAGTAAAACCTTTGACAACGGAACCATATGCGCTTCCGAACAGAGTATCGTGACGGAACACAGCATAGAAAAGCAGGTGGAGGAGGAGGTAAAGCGCCAGGGCGGCTATTTTATGACGGAGGAAGAGTCCCGCCGCCTGTCCGGCTTTATCCTGCGGGCCAACGGGACCATGAATCCGAAGATCGTTGGAAAGAGCGCCGGGACCATTGCGGACATGGCCGGAATCACCATCCCCCCGGGAACGCGGGTACTGGTGTCCAGGCAGACCAAAGTGGGGAAGGACATCCCCTACTCCAGGGAAAAGCTCTGCCCGATCCTGGCCTTCTACGTGGAGGACGGATGGGAGAGCGCCTGCCGCCGCTGCATAGAGATCCTTAACAACGAGGGAGCGGGCCACACCATGGCCATCCACAGCAACGACGACCGCGTCATCCGGGAGTTCGCCCTCCAGAAACCGGTCTCGCGTCTTCTGGTGAACACCCCGGCAGCTCTGGGTGGTGTGGGAGCCACCACAGGCCTTATGCCGGCACTGACTTTAGGGTGCGGCTCCGTGGGAGGAAGCGCCACGTCGGACAATGTAGGGCCGCAGAATCTTATGAATATCCGCCGGGTGGCCTACGGCCTTAAGGAGCTTGGCCAGCTGCGGGCCCAATGCCCCCAGTCCGGTGTGTGTGAAGAACACGGCGAGAGTGCCCCGGCAGGCGGGCCGCCGAAAGATACCGGCGCCAGGCGGGCCGCATCCATATCCCGGGAGGACGTGGAGAAAATCACCCGGGCCGTCCTGGAGCAGATGGGAATCTGACCTTATGGCTGCGCGCGGGGCCAAAAAAGCAGGTTTTGGAGTGCATTGATACAAAATAAATACGTGATCATTACAATGGAGGTAGCAAAATGGCAGAGAGATTAATGGCACTGGGAATGGTTGAGACCAAGGGACTGGTAGGCTCTATCGAGGCGGCCGATGCGATGGTAAAGGCGGCCAATGTGAACCTGATCGGCAAGGTTCACGTAGGCGGCGGCCTTGTGACCGTCATGGTCAGAGGCGACGTGGGCGCGGTGAAGGCTGCCACGGATGCCGGCGCGGCGGCAGCTTCCCGGGTGGGCGAGCTGGTATCCGTCCACGTGATTCCCCGGCCCCACGAGGAAGTGGAGTACATTCTTCCCACACTGAACACCAGTGACAAATAGCATCGCTTCAAATGCGAGGAGGGCAGGCAGGTGAACCGTAAATGAAAATTTTGACAGATATGGAGCTCCGCGCCCGCTGGTATGGGACCCGTCCGTCCGTTTTCCATGTGGAAGCAGGCACCGTCGTAACGCCTGCGGCCAGGGATTTTCTCCGGGAGCACGGCATCGCGCTGGTAACGGGCGAACCCCCTGCCACAGAACACAAGTCCGGCTTTGTTGTGGCAGCCACAGGTGAGACCGTCAGCCGAAAGCCGGAGGACATGACCCACCTTTACGGCAATGTGCTGGTGGAAAAGGATCACCCCAGGATCGCCTTCAGAGGGAAGCTGGACAGCCTGGAGGCAAAGATTATGGAGACCCAGCAGATTGCCCGGGCCGAAGGGCGTCCGGATCTGTGCGGGGTGCTTGAGGAAGTGTTAAGCTTCGTGAAACAGATTCTCAGAAGCGAGGTGCGGGCCGAAACCCTGAACGAGATACGGCTCATGGGTCTTGACGGCCAGACCATCCGTCATATGTCCCACCATGTGGAGGAGTACTTCGGAATCGCCCATCCCACCCCCAGCTTCACGATGGGAAAGCTGTGCGTGGCACTCAACAGCCTGCGGACCGCCGTCCGGGAGACGGAGCTTCAGGCCGTCCACGCCCTGGATGAGAGATTTGTAGGCGGAAAGGAGATCGTGGAGGCCTTAAACCGGCTCAGCAGCTTCGTCTATCTCATGTTCTGCGGCGAGGTGACGGGAAAGCGCCCCTATAGGGAGGGGGAGACCGGCCTTCAGGGCGAATCCCCCCGGGAGCGGGACGGCAGCCGCCATCCCGCAGGAGGAGCCCGCATTTTCCCGAACGGCCAAGACGGCAGTCGTCCGGGCCCGGAAGTCGGCATACCGGTGGAGGCCTCCGGCAGGCATGTCCACCTGACCGTGGAGGCCGTTGAGGCATTGTTCGGGACGAGGGAACTCACCAGAAAAAGCGATCTCAGCCAGCCGGGCCAGTTTGTGGCCAGGGAGAGGGTGGGGATCGTGACGTCCAAGGGAGAATTTGACAATGTGGCCGTTCTGGGCCCTGCGCGCAAAGAGGTGCAGGTGGAGCTGTCCCTGACGGATGCCAGGCTTCTGGGCATAAACATACCGGTAAACATGTCGGGGTGCTTAAAAGGCGCGGCGGACGTGATCCTTAAGGGACCCTGCGGCATCTACCGCGCATCCGGCGCCGCCATCGCGTCAAAGGCCCACATTCACATGACCCCCGGCGACGCCAGGACCTGGGGCGTTGAGGACGGGGACCGTGTCAGGGTACGGCTGGACACATCCAGGCCGGTAACCATCGACGACGTGGCCGTCCGCGTCAGCAGAGAATTTTCTCTGGCCATGCATCTTGACTACGACGAGGCCAATGCGTGCCAGTATCAGAAAGGTGATCTTGGGTATATCGTCTGACTGCACGGAATGCCCGGGCGGGCCTTTGCACATTGGGAAAGGAGCATGCAGATGGATGAAACATTAATCCGAAAAATTGTAGAGGAAGTTTTAACAGCCATGATTCCCCCCGGCGCCTGCAGTACTCCGGCAGACAGGGGAGGGCCGCAGATGCTTGTAATCGGCGATCCCTCCATGGTGCCGGAGGATATGAGGTGTGAGTACAGCCTGTCCGGGATCGAGGAGTATGAGAAATGCCGGGATATAGGAATGTACGACCGGATATACATAACGAAACTGTCCCTGGCGGATCTGTCCGGCATCGCCATGGGGCGGGACGATACGCCTGTCTCCTGCGCGGTGGTCAACGGGCTTCTCCGTGGAAAGGAGGTCTTTTTGTCCGACAGGGCTCTGTGGTACAGAAAGCTGGCCGGCAGGGGAAGCGCCAGGCTCTATTCGGTTATCGACGGCAACGTGCGGCAGCTGGAAAGCTTTGGGGTGAAGGTGATTTCGGAGGAAAAACCGGCGCCTGTGAGGGAACCCGTCCCGCCCCGATTCTGCCCTGAGCCCGCGGCCGTGCCAAAAGGCTCCCTAAAGCCCAACGCAAGTCGCGTCATCACGGAGGCCGCTGCCCGGGAGATGGCAAAGGAGAACCGTTCCCCGGTGCAGATACCCAGGGAGGCTATCGTCACCCCGTCGGCGTGGGACGTGTTCACAACCAATAAAATCCAGGTGGAGAGAATCTGAAATGGAGGCAGCCTATGCTGATCTGTAAGGTGGTAGGCCATGTGTGGGCTACGAAAAAAGAGGAAAATCTAAACGGACTGAAGCTGATGGTGGTTGAAGAGCTGGTAAACGGCACCGAAAAAAAGGGGACGCCCTTTGTGGCCGCCGACGTGGTGGGCGCAGGCATAGGGGAGAGGGTGCTGACCGTCTCAGGCAGCACGGCCCGCAAAGCCTTTGGCAACGGGCGGGACGAAGTGCCTGTTGATGCAGCCATTGTGGCCATTATCGACAGTCTGGAAGTCGACAGAGAGGGTATTTTGTGATGGATCTCTTATCTAAAATTTTTGAGGCCGGGGTGGTGGGCTGCGGCGGAGCCGGGTTTCCGACCCACATAAAGCTCAACGCCCAACCGGAGTATTTTATCGTAAACGGCGCGGAGTGCGAGCCCCTTCTGCGGACGGACCGGTATATTATGACCAATATGGCCGATCGGATCGTGGCCGGAGTGGACGCCATCTGCGACGGCAGAAAGATCCCCAAAAGGGTCATCGCCCTGAAAGCCCACTACCGCCGGGAGAGGGAGGCACTGGGCAGGGCAATCCGAAAGGCAGGTTCCGGGATTGAGCTTCACCTGATGGACAGCTTTTATCCCGCCGGAGACGAGCAGATCGTCGTCTATGAGGTCACCCGCAGAGTGGTGCCGCCGGGAGGAATCCCCCTGGCCGTGGGCGCGGTGGTGGACAATGTGGCCACGGTTCTGGCCGTGGCGGATGCCCTGGAGGGCCGGCCTTTCACCCACAAATATCTGACGGTCACCGGGGAAGTAAAGCGCCCGGTGATCCTTCGCGTGCCGGTGGGCACCGGCTTTGACCGGTGTATCGCCCTGGCGGGGGGCACGGATTTGGAGGACTGTGTCATCGTGTCCGGCGGCCCGGCCATGGGGCGGTATATGGATAAGGAGGAGGGATTAAGGCAGCATGTGACAAAGACCACGTCCGGCATCCTGGTGCTTCCTTCCGGCGACGGGGCTTATAACACCGGCGTGGACCGTATGCTGAGCCGCGCCGCGTCCGCATGCATTCAATGCAGCTTCTGCACCCAGATGTGCCCCCGCCATATGCTGGGCCATCCCATCCGCCCCCACAAAATCATGCGGAAGATGTCCATGTACAGGGATTTTTCCAGGCTTCTGGAGGATGAGGATATACGCCAGGCCGCCCTCTGCTGCGAGTGCGGCGTGTGCGAATTGTATGCCTGCCCCATGGGGCTTTTGCCCCGCACCGTCAACAGCCTGCTAAAGCAGGAGCTGGGGCGGACGAAGATTCGCCGTGAGGGCATCAAAGAGGACTTGAGACCGGATCCCAGCCGTTCTCTCAGGAAGGTGCCAGCAAAGCGCCTGGCAGCCAGAGCCGGCGTGCTGAAATATTTTGACTGCGATATCTGCGACTGTGTGGAGGACTGCCCACCGCAGGTGGAGATACCGCTGAAAATGCACATTGGGGTCCCGTCGGAACCGGTGGTGGCTTCCGGCGACCGCGTTGAGGCGGGGCAGCTGATTGCCAGGTGCCCCCGGGGACAGCTGGGTGCCAATATCTGCGCAGGCATCGGCGGGACGGTACAGCTCAGAGACGATTCGATCATAATTTCAGGGTAAAGGCGGAGAGATATGTTTGAGACCATTGGTTTTTTAGAGTTAAACAGCATCGCCAAAGGCGTGGAGGCGGCGGATATTATTTTGAAGACCGCTCAGGTTGAACTGATCTTTGCCAGGGCGGGATGCCCGGGAAAGTACTATATCCTGGTCTGCGGTGAGGTGGCGGCGGTTGAGGCGGCCCTGAAGGCAGGAGCCGAAACGGGAATGAGCCACACGGTGGACTGCTGCCTGATCCCCCGGGTGCACCCTCAGGTTATCCGGGCCATTAACCAGTCGGGAATGCCGCAGCAGGCCGGGGCCATCGGCGTCATGGAGTTTTTCAGCGTCACGGCCTCCGTCTACGGCGCCGACGCGGCGGTGAAGGCCGCTGACGTGGAGCTTCTGGACGTCAGGCTGGGTACCGGAATCGGGGGCAAATCCTTCGTGGTCCTGACCGGTGAGGTGGCGGCAGTGAAGGCGTCCGTGGAGGCGGGCATCCACACGGAGAACGCAGAGGGCATGGTGGTATCCAGCGTGGTTATCCCCAACCCGCGAAAAGAGATCTTCGAGTCTCTGATGTAGAAAAAAAGGAGGTGAACCGTCCTGCATGGCGGAGGAGAAACAGCGGATTATTCAAGAGTTTGTACCGGGAAAACAGGTGACTCTGGCCCACGTAATCGCCAATCCGGAGCCGGAGCTGTATAAAAAACTGGGAGTTATCGGCGAGCGCAGCGGGGCCCTGGGGATCCTGACCATCACTCCGGGGGAGGGCGCCATCATCGGCGCGGACATCGCCTCCAAGGCGGCCAATGTGGAGCTGGTCTTTGTGGACCGATTCAACGGCGCACTGATCCTAAACGGCAGCGTGGCCGACGTGGAATCTGCCGTCAGGGATGTGATGGACGTTCTTGAGCATGTCATGCAGTTTACCCCGACGGTGGTGACGAAGACATGAAAAAAATCATATTGATCGGCAGTGTGGCATGCGGGAAGACGACCCTCATGCAGCGCCTCAACGACTTTAAACTGCAGTACAAAAAAACTCAGGCCATAGAGGTATTCCAGTCGACCATAGACACGCCGGGAGAGTATCTGGAGAATAAAGGGCTGTTCCGGTCACTGATGATCACGGCCACGGAGGCGGAGCAGGTGATCTTCGTCCAGGACGCCAGCCGGGATCCCTACTATTTTGCCCCGGGACAGGCCGGCGCCTTCTCCATGCCGGTGGCAGGCGTGGTCAGCAAGATCGACATTGCCTCCGAACGGCAGATCCATAACGCGCGGGAGCTTCTTTTACTGGCGGGGGCCTCCCCCATACTGGAGGTCAGCGCCGTCACCGGGGATGGGATGGAGGAGCTGCAGGCGTTTCTGGAATCCCGGCCGGAAGAAAAAATCAGATAATTTCAGATAATTTCAAAAGAAAAATCTTGACAAGCGCACCTAAAGGGAGTAGAATACCACACATAGAAAATGTCTCACGGATTCCGTGGACGGGAAAAGCGGAGGAGCTGCAATGTACAATTCAAAGTCCATGATGATGCATATGTGTATGGCAGACGGCATGATGGTCATGTGCCGTATGTTCATGTGCGTACAATTC
>JAAWHK010000061.1 GCA_022795805.1 Hungatella sp.
AGGAATGAATAAATCGCATGTGAATTGTCAATGTGCTTCAGTTGCTGGAAACGACTGGGGCATTTTTATTTTAGTGACGGTCGAAAATTAAGCGTTTACGAAGAAAGCATTTTTGCAGACTTTTTGTGTCTGTCTTCCTACAAAAAACTTCCTTGCGGGCTGGCCGCAGGGAAGTTTTTCTTCAGAGACAAATATTTAATTTTTGGGGCGTTTGACCTCTTCTTTTGAGTATGTTGCGGTCCAGCCGGAGAACTTTTTCTTTGCCGTGGGGAAGAGATGGATTACAGTCTCTCTCCTGCCCTCTGGGATGGACTTTATCGCTTCTGTATCTGTCAGCAAGTATTGAAATGATGTGGTTTGGTTCAATCGCTTTTATTGGGTTCATTTCTACGTGATGATGTCAGAAACAAGAGACTCGAGATGCAGGTTGTTTCAGTGCCCTGCTTCGGGCTCATTCCATTTCTACTTGACTTTGATGCGGTGGATTGAACATCCTGTAGTAGTTTCAATGCCCTACATCGGGCTCATCCCATTTCTACGAGGCGCAGGAAGAGGCTATAGTAAAAGACAAAGTGTTTCAATGCCCTACATCGGGCTCATCCCATTTCTACATATAAGAGGAGGAGCATGGACACGAGATGAAATTGTGTTTCAATGCCCTACATCGGGCTCATCCCATTTCTACGTCTGGAAACGAAGTTGAGATGTATGATAATTATAAGGTTTCAATGCCCTACATCGGGCTCATCCCATTTCTACTATGCTAGCATCGATGAGTGGGAGATGTTAAAAAAAGTTTCAATGCCCTACATCGGGCTCATCCCATTTCTACACCAAAGAGGAGAAGTGTCTCCCCGGAAAACATTATTGTTTCAATGCCCTACATCGGGCTCATCCCATTTCTACACATTACTAAGTTGAATAGATATTCCGATGCTAGATTGTTTCAATGCCCTACATCGGGCTCATCCCATTTCTACGGTACCATTATGAATAAAAAGTATGAAGCAGTGGTGTTTCAATGCCCTACATCGGGCTCATCCCATTTCTACGGTACCATCCCTCAAACCCCGATAGAATCGACGTTTTCAGCCCCGATTTCAAGGGGTATTTCACAGAATATTCTGAAAATTACAATTTTCCACCCTAAAAATGGCATGTTTACAATTTGTTCATATTTTCATTAATAATGATACCATATTTCCGTCCCCAGGGCAAGCCCATTTTTTCTATGATTCCTATCCCTGACCGCCGCCTTCCCTCATAAATCTCCCTTCCCCAACCCTGCACTGCCTCATATCCTATCCCTCATCTGCCATAGCAGACAGCTTCTCTATATTGAATTTATATAATACGCATAAAACGCCTTCATCACCTCCCGGTAGGCCTTACCGCCTCTTGAGACAGACGTCTTATCTTTTCCCAATACCTGTGCAATAATCTTATGAGAAAAATCGAAATCATTCCGCAGAAGCTTCACATAAACTTCGTAGAAATCTCCCGGTCTTTCTATAAATGCTCTCCACAGATACTTTTCACAGAACACTTTTTTGTACAATGTCGCTCCACATGGTTCCAGGCTCTGATAGATTTCCCTGTTTCCGGCAGGTTCCCTGGGATATGGCTTTCCGTTTCCGTCAAGCTTCAATATGCTTAAAATGTCCTTTGTAAAAAATATCCTGATGTATTCCTGCTTTTTCAGCGTAATACCTGCCGCGATTGTCTCCCAGTTCTCCTCCACGTGCCGGCAAAAAGTCTCCAGAAACGGTATCCCTTCAATATCTGATATATCCGCTTTCCCGTCCTCTATCTTCTCCATCAGAGACATGCCGTTGCCGTCTTCATCTTCATACCGCTCATCCAGAGATACGATACCCCTGTTAAAAATCAGGCGCCGCGCCAGCTCTGACTCTCTTTTCGTATAATGCGTCCGGCGCTCTTTTAAAAGTCGGTCAAGTACATCCTCCGGAGAGCCTGTATGGGGACTGCACGCACATATGTCATTTACTTTTTGAGCCAGCTTCATAATGCTCAAACGCTCTTTCTCCGGTATCCCTGTATCTGATATACCCAGCCGTCCCAATTCATTATTGGCTGCCGCTCTTCCCGCTTTCTGCCCGTATATAGTTCCTATACATGCCAGAAATCCATAGCTGCTTCCATCCTTCTTAAACCCGGTGAAATTAAATATAGACTCCTGAACCGTTTCCATAAAAACACAGGAATCAAACACGCCCCTGTTTCTGAAAGAAGCCAGATCCCAATCCGGGCTGTGGTTTCCGTTCATATTTCTGCGAGACTCATATTTTGCAGTGATGCCCGGCTTATATACGTCCATCAGATCAATCAGAAAAATTTCACGCTGAAGATATGACTGAAAAAAATCCCATCTCTGCTCCTTCTCTTCCCTGGACCCCTTGGGCATCTGCCGCAGGGCGGTCAGAAAATCGCTGTGTCTCTCTTCAAATTCCCTTCCCAGTCTCTCCCGCTCCGCTATTATCTCCTCTTTGGCTTTTCTTTCTCCGGCTTGTGGTCTGTTCCGTATGTTACGTACCGTCTCCCCCAGATCACCAAACTCCTCAGCTGACATGATACCGTCCAAATCCAAAACTTGTATTCTTACCGATATGCATCACCTCGCCTGCCAGCAGAACCGGCAGCAGGTCTTCCGGAATATCCGATAGCACCATATCTCCCTTTACTCCCCGCAGAGCAACTTTTTTGTCCTGGGTGCCCGAATACCGGTAGACGGTCATCATGCGGGATACGGACTCCACGGTCTCCGGCCAGTCTCCCTGCCATCCCAGCTCACCGCAGTCCATCCCCTCAAAACAGTCCAAAATATAAATTCGCCGGAATATGGCCGGTATTATTGCCTCCAGGATCAGTTTGTCCTGAAATTCTCCCTGGTATTTCAATGTAACCGGAGTCTTAAAACGAATTCGATTTTCCCATATCCCTCTTCTGTTTAAGCGGTACTTGACATAGCCGCCTATGGTCTTCACCTCATAATGTTCCATATGAATATCCTGACCTTTGAGTATCTCTCTCTTCTGCGTATTGGTCACAGAGACAATATCATATGTAGAATGTTCTTTTCCAAGCCCTGCTTGGCCCAGTTGAAAAATCGCCTGCAAAAATTGGCTGAAATATACGATTGTCCTGCCAAACAGCACAAGCTGAAACTCCAGTATATCGCCGGCGAAAAACTCTTCCTCATAGTTTTCACATTCCAGCACATATCCCACACTCTCCCCCGTCGTCACGAAAGGGGGTTTTTTGTCTTTGTCAAATCGGGAATACATGGTCCTTCTCACTATGCATTCTTCCTCAAAATCACACGCATCGCACTTCCGATTCCGGATACAGTTGGCCCGCAGCAGCATCTCCCCGATCCCTCCCCGAATCGCCGATACTTTATTCATAGGAAGCCTGGTATCCTCCCGTAGCCGAATTTTAAAATGCAGTTTTACATATCGAATCTTAAGCGCCTGCTCTAACTGCCGTCTGTCCATCGTTCCTCCCTACTGGTTTTTGCCTCTCTTATTGAGCAAAGCGGTGACAGATCACTCCCACACCACCTGTCCTTTTTCCATAATTTCCCTCAATTTCTCATATAATTCATGAAGCTGTTCTTGAAGTTTATTGTAATCAATCTCATCCTTCTGAAATCCGAAATGATTCAGTGTATTTCGATATCTGACCACATCCGACGTCAGATTTGCCAGTTCCATGGGTAAGCTGATGATCAGCTCCTCCACTTTTTGCAGATAGAACTCTCTCTCATGATCCTCCAGTTTCTTAAACCATGTATCCGTCTCAAGCTCCTCTCTGCGCCCTTTTATCAGTTTTTCTATGTCTGGCAGAAGTCTTTCGGATTCTGCTGATTTTCGCTGTTTTCTCCTGGCATCATTGTATTGGGCCGCCATAAATTTTATCGTTCTTCCAACAATCGTATCTCTGACCAGTTCTTCCTCCACCGGTGTCTCGTACGCCTCACAGATATACGTTTTGATGGTTTCTTCCAAAGCTGTAAATCCCTGCTGAGTCAGTCCCTTGAGGATTGCCCATTCAACTGCTGCCATTCCCGCCGCCGTATTCTTCATGACTATCTTTTTATCCTCTTTAACCTGGCAGCACACTCTCCCGAACATATTCACATCCGCTTCAATCTTATCAAAAAGTCTCAGCAGAGGCATTTCCGAAATCTGATGATCACAGCTGCGCATCTTATCATAGTTTGACTTAAAATAATCGTATGCTGTTTGAATACTTCCCTTTGCGCTTCCCCCAACCTTTCCTCTGGAAGTATTCAGGCAGTTAGTCAGATCACAAAGGCGATCTAAGGTCTTTGTAGAGTATTGCTGCTCTCTTCCCGGTCTAACCCTGTTTTTATACAGTGTTCTGATCTGATTACTGCTTCCGCTCTTTATAAATGACTCTGCCGCACCTGTCCAGTCCAAAATCCCGCTGCAGGCTGACATATCTAAAAGATTCACATGCAGTATCCCGTCTTCTTTCGTTTCGCCTAATTCAAATGCCCCATAATACATGCCGCCAACCAGAATATTCTTCAGCGTCTTCGCATAATGAATCACGGTCAGCGCCTGCATAGGTATATTGCGGAGTCCATGGGTAAAATCAAAGTAAATAGTCTCCTCAGGGAGTATGGCATTGTACATAGCCTCAAAAATTTCGTTTATCTCTTCTGCGTTCCGTCCTTCTTTGATCCTCACACCTTTTATGTCAGCATCCGGAAATTCTGCTCTCATCATCTCATACAGTCCGGTCTTAACTTCACCCTCTTTAACTTCTACCTGTCTCTTTTCCAGTATTCTCTGGTCACTTTTTGTATATTCCCTTGTAACCCAATTCTGTTTTTCTGATTTCTCAGTTACAAATACGGTTATTCTGTCACACTTGCCGCCTGTCGATTCAATATACTTTAAAACCGCCAGCTGGGCATAGGATGTATTCCACTGAAAATTCTCTTCCTGTATCTCATAAATACAGTTTGTGTAAAGGCTGGTACCAAGTACAGTAATAAAGTGAATTCCCATAATGATGCCTCCCATATTTTTCTGAATTCTGCTTCCATTCTACATTATTTTTTTTAGTATTTCAAACGCTTTTTCTTTCTGAAACACATTGAAAACAAAAAATATGCATCTCCCAAAATACTTCTGCAGGATCCGCATATTTTTATAAACGATTTATTTTTCAGGAACAATGTACCCAATGTTTCTGATGGACATGACCGGCATCCATTCTCCATATCTCTCACCTCCTGTGTGTCCTGGACTTTCTAAAAAATACTTCCCTCTGCTCCACATACCCCTACTACATCGTAGATTTCAACCATTGCCATACTCCTCTCACCTCCTTTTCCGCTCGCCGGTTCTCTTACCGGGGCTCTCCCTATCCACACATACGACCATCAACTATTAAACACAAACTTTTAATCGGACATCCCCAACATTTACTGTACCACATACTCAACGCCTCCTACTTACACATGCTCCCTCCGGATACCATACATACTGCTTTCAATGGACAAAACAAACATCCGCATTCCATGATTCTCACCTCCTTCGACTATTCACCTAAAGCTTCCAATATAACCGCTGCTGCAAATAAAACACCTGATAACATATCTGCTTCACCTCCATTCACGTTTTATAAGTTTTCAAAATCGTAACCACCTCCTTTACATTTACCACTCTTCCCAGAATGTTGCTATTACGGTTCCAATGGCGCCTCCTACTTTTGCTCCAACTGCTGATGTTATCGGTCCTCCAAACAAACCTATTGCCGCTCCAATACTTCCTCCGGCTGCTGCGCCTACTGAACCTCCTAATAATACATCTCCGCATTTCTCTTTAAAATCTGACATATTTTACCTCCGTGTTTTTTGATGTGTTTCTTATAATACGTATTATAATGCATATTAATTTGTTTGTCAACTACTTTTTAATTATTTTTTAGAATATTTTTTACCATTCGAATCGGCAAGCTAACGGTTTTTATTATACCTTGTGACATGAAGTGTCCCTGCTCCGAAGGAGCATGTATTACGGTATGCCCTCTGGGTATATCTCTGATAATTTTATCAAAGCATCTTTGTTCATCGTTTCGCTAGTTCACTAATTCCTTAACGAAATGGCTGTCAGATATCAAATGTAAGCACATAAATATGTACGCATCTAAATACCTGCTATTATTCAATAACTTACAATATTTTGAGACAAAAAGAAATCTGCCGCCTGTGATGCCTTATCACTGGTGCGACAGATTTAATAATGCTTTGACTTTTTCGACTGGAATTGTTTTCGCTGCAGATTGCTGTGTGATTGTCTCAATACCTTAATGCGGATTTATCTCAATTTTACAAAAATCCGGTAAGAATTGTACAAAAATGAAAGAATTATTTCAATACCCTTTTACAGGCTCATCGCATTTCTACACCAACCGTGTAAACAGCTCAAAATTCCCAAATTCGTTTCAATGCCCTTCTACGGGTTCATCCCATTTCTACGACTTATGAGACAGTTATCTCTTATATCAGCGGGATGTTTCAATGCCCTACCACGGGCTCATCCCATTTCTACCTTCTCATCTCTTTCTTCTGCTGTAGAGTTTATATTGTTTCAATGCCCTACCACGGGCTCATCCCATTTCTACGTTTTTGCTGTAATAGGCTTAATTTGTGTTGGACTGGGTTTCAATGCCCTACCACGGGCTCATCCCATTTCTACCCTATACAAAAACTCATTATTTTAACTTTAGCTTTAGGTTTCAATGCCCTACCACGGGCTCATCCCATTTCTACAAAATGATGGAGTTTTATGAGCACCGGGCAAATATTGTTTCAATGCCCTACCACGGGCTCATCCCATTTCTACTAGACCAAGACACCATAGTGTATGTAACTCCTTTGGTGTTTCAATGCCCTACCACGGGCTCATCCCATTTCTACATGAATATAGGTCGGCGAGGGAGGAGGCACGTTCTCGTTTCAATGCCCTACCACGGGCTCATCCCATTTCTACGGTATCCCCTCTCAAACCCCGATAAAACCGGCATTTCCAGGCACGATTTCAGAGGGTATTTCACAGAATATTCTGAAAATTAAGGTTTTACCCACAAAAAATGGCATGTTTACAATTTGTTCATATTTTACTTGTTTTTATAGTACCATAACTCCCATCTTTATGCAAGCTGTATTTCGTTAGAGACACAAAATATTAACGGTAATATTTGCAAAACCCCTTGCTATAAATTATCTTTTCAATTATACTATACACAAGTTCGTATGTTCTTTACGTTGTATGGTACTAGTTGAATGTAACTATTATTGATTAGCGTAAAGGAGGAATACATATGAGCTTTCGGAAAATCGAGAAAAAAATCAAAGCAGACGGTTGGGTTCTTGTTCGGATTTGCGGGTCACATTATCAGTATAGCAAGGCCGGTTGTGCCGAATCTGTGGTAATCCCCTATCATGGCAGCAAGGACATTTCGATCGGTGTGGTTTTGAGTCTCGAACGCATTACAGGGCTCTCCCTTCGGGGATAGCCCTGTAATATTTTTCCTGTAAAGCCGACGGGTTTATATCTGTTTAAACCCCTTCATCAAATCGCCCAGAGAAGTGCCGGCGCTTCCCCCTGAACTGTAGCTTCTTCCTCCGGCCTTTCCACCGTTTTCTCTCCTCTGATTTTTACCGCCTCCCTGGAACTTCCCGTTCCCCCCGGAAGTATTGGGATTCTGTTTCCTTTCGAAGCTGCCTTTATTGCTTTTCTGAGACACTGCCGGTTTCCCCTCTATTACATCCTCAACTCCCGGAAGACAGACAAGATCACGTACCCGGCTCTGGTATTCGCCCAGTTCCATATATCGCGTGCGATCACTGTTGGGAATCTTTGCCGTATCTTTCATAAGGAAAAAGTCTCTTATGCCCGGTTCTCCCATAATATCTCTTCCCAGACGCCGGCTTAATTCCTCCTTAATTTCAGATATGTAGGCATCCTTTTTGTCTGTTTCATCCCTATAAGGATTCATACACAGGGTGTGCCCTCCATAAAGAGCCTTCTGATCCAGAATTTCCAGCCCCGTAAGACGCACTTCGACCCTTCCATACCCATAAGCCTTACCCTTGCCGATGTTTTGATTGCTTCCCTTCTCTAACAGAAGCCCCCAGAGAATTAATCCCAGTTCCTCTCCGGTCAGATTTGTAAACCGAATCTCTCCCTCAAACACGGTTCCCTCGTTGTAAGGCTGAAACCGACTGGCTACATTCTCGTTATTTCCTGTATTTTTTCCTTTTTCAGCTTCCGCCCTCAGCCAGTACTGCTTGATTCCTCTCAGCTCAAAATCCTGATTATAGGAAACCGCGCCCCCTTTCGCTCCCTTGAGATAGTCCAGATAGCTGGTTGGTTTGGGCCCGCTCAGAATCAGGAATGCGTCTTTATCCGTTTTGCCTTTATCCCGCTTCAGTTCTGCATCCATAAAGGACAGCCGCGATTTATAGCTTTCCCTGTCATTGCTGTATCCAAACAGGCTTTTGGCGTAATCCACCCCTTCTTTTTTCTGTTCCCCGGACAAGCCGTCCAGGATGCTCTTATCATAAAACAGCCGAAGTCTGGGAGTAAATCCAAAGTACATCCTGCCGCCCAGACGGATATAAAACACCGGTTTTGTGTCTCCCTCCTGAGGCAGACGGTAAAAGTCTGTATCTATATTTTCGATCTGATTCTTTTTCCCTTCATAATCTCTCTGATAACTGTCAATATCTTCTTGGGGAATCGGTATTGGTTCTCCGTTTTCATCTTTTTGCGGGATCACATAGATGACTTTTTTCTCATTCATATAGCCTGATGAAAGAAGATATCCCTTTTTAAACCCTTTCTCCTCATACCCCTCTGTTTTGTCCTTTACAAGACGGATTGCCTCAATCTGGCTTTCCCCCTTTAAAAGATAGTACACCTCACGATTATATGGCTTGTATGCCGTATTCGGTTTTCCTTTATAGTGCACTCTTCCCTTTCTTATCTCCTTTATAAACGGACTGCCCGTTTTTTTATCCACAGGCACATCCAGGTGCTGCAGTTCCATCCCCCTAAGTTCCTCGAACCCTTTATACCGCCCTTCCATAATCTTTCGTTCGCTGACAATATAATAGTTCATCTCCCCTGTGTCTCTGCTGATCCTGTCGATTACGGAAGGCAGAATCATATACTTTCCGTCTCTTCTGGTGATATAACCAGCCTTTACATGTTTCAGCACTGACAGTGATTTCCCTCCGACCTGCTTAGGCTTGTTTCCCAGAATATCGTTATATGCGATCCGCTCTTTTCCATTAGCCACATTCCGATACATCAGCCGGCCGTCCTGAATATCATCCTTCACAGAGGAACCGCTTAAAATCTGTACGTTGCTTCGCACCAGTCCCCGCACGGTGCTGCCGGGAATGGCATAGTGCCCGTAACAGTTTTTATAAAACGCCTCTGCCTTCCCGCCTTCTCTCTTACCCTCTGACACGAAGACAGGGGTAACGGCCTCGATCTCATAGCGGATCGTTCCTGACTTTAAGTCTAAGTCAATCACATTATGGGGCTGCAGTTGATCCTTATCCTTCCAGTTGACCTTTTTACTGATCCCGACAAAATTGTAGGGAGCACCTACATAGCCTTTATATTCTTCCATATCACGCCTCCTTCACCACGGCAGCCGGCCTGGTGTACACTCCTGTCGCCTGTCCGTCGTCGTCAGCCGCCAGATATTCTCTCACCTTAAGAATACTCTGATTTCTCATAAGATAGCTTTTTTCCAGAAACTCCGTACATCCCTCTTCCTCTTCCACCTTTACCGCTTCCAGTTCTCCCTGCATTTCAAATACATGCAGCTCTCCTTTTAAGTCAAAGGCATGGAGCTCCTGAAGCTCCTCCCAGTTTATATCCACCTGATCCGGTGTCCCGAACCGAAGCTGGCTGATCATGTGGGCAATGACGTAATCATATCGGTCTACCATGGTTTTTGCCTGGTTCAAATCTACCTTTTCCATATATAAATGATCGGCTATCTGTCTGGCATCCATTCTCATCCCTCCCCTGCCTGTTCAAGCGCTTTGAGACATTGTTCCATATATTGGGAGCCATCCTCTGTTCTGCCATTTTCGCAATCTATGACAGCCAGCACACGGCTTCCTCTTTTCACCGTAAGTTTTTCTCCCTTCAGAAATCCCCGTCCTATGCTGCTCCCGCTTCCCATGGGCACAATCCCTATGGCCAGATCCCGAAGGGCCATCAGCACCAGGCCGCTCTCTCTGTCACAGCCGCCGTCCAGTTCCACCCGGACGGTCAATTTACCGTAGGCAGGCTTCTCGCTGAACAGCCCGCCGTACATGACGCCGCCGGTGAACTTATCAATATGAATCCTGCACTGCACCGGCGCCTGATCATTTGCTTTTTCGTCTCCGATCACACAGTCAAAACACCGGATCTTTCCTGCCCTGCCCTCCTGACTGTCGCCATGTTCCTGTCCAAACAGGTCAGACACCGCACTCACAGTGTTTTTGTAGGCGGCAATCTTCTCGATCTGGCTTCGGAGCACCCCTTTCACAGAGCTGGCCGGCAAAATGTACGCTCTCTGATGATTGCGGATATTGACCGCGTCCGGCACGTTCTCTCCATACTCCGTCACGGCAATGGATTTTACCAGGATTCCGCCTTCCGTGTGCCCTGTCAGCTCAAAGCACAGCCGTTCTTCCCCTGATTCTCCCGACTCCAGAATCTCTGGCAGTATCTCTTCCGTATCTTTCGTTTCCCCTGCCCACAGCTTCCTGTCCTCTGCACTGTAAAAATTGTACACGGCCTTTTTTACGGAGTGCAGACTTACATATCCGCAGCCGTTGCTCTTCTGTCCGCCCAGCTGAATACGTCCCTCCTGCAGCGCTTTCAGGCCCCGTTCCAGCTCCTTCTCCAGTTTTTCCTCTTTCTGATACAGGTAAACGGCAAATGAAAAACGTGAACCGGCGGCTACAGACTCTATCTCGAATTTCTGTCCGCTTCTTCTGTCGCTTCCTTTTGTTCTCACCGACTGCCCGGTGGCGGTCCTCCTGTCGATGCGGAGTCTGGGGCGGATCTCCGTGTATACGGAAGATTCCCCAAAAAATCCGTCCGTAAAAAATACTCTGCTCCCCTTCTCCTCACTGCCCCGGTAGGGGGAACCGAACAGTCTGGTCTGCAATGCCTCATCGTACTGATAAAATTCCCGAAATGCCCCCGCGATTCCCGCTGCCTGGACAAACGGCCGATTCTCCTCCGGGTGAATCAGTACTTCTCCGTTCTCCCCGTTTCCCGTTCCTATATGCAGCGGCTCCCTGCACTCCGCTTCAATTATGTACTTTGCCACTTTGTCATACACACACATCTGATCCAAATCAATCCTCATTCTCTCTCCCCTCCCTGTTGGCGTATCGGATCTGGCGAATCATCAGCTGCAGTTTAAAACGCATCAGCTCCTCCTCCGAAAAGACATCGGCAATACCAAGTCCCAGAGCCTCCCATTTCGTGTCCGTATCCTTAAGGATATCTGTCAGCTGCCTTTCCAGCATCCCTCTGACATAGGTACGCAGCTTGTCCTGCCTCTTTGTCTGTCCGTGGTCTTTTCTCCGGGAATCCTTGACCTCAGAATGATTCATATACTCCGTCAGACACGCCCTGGCTTCACCGGGAACATACTGCAGCTCCGTGCAGAGAGACTGTATGACTCCCTTCTTACTGTTGGAGATCCCATCCAGGTTCAGGCGCTCCTCCACGATATAGCGTTCCATGGCCCTCTCCATGCGTCTGGACAGAAGCCCTCTGGCGGCGATTCGGACATCTTCCGGCTCTTTTTTGCATCCCGCCGGCAGGATCCGGTCCGCCCCGGATTGGGTCTGAACCGTATCCGCAGCCTGCTTATATTTAAGCATTTCATACCCGTCAAAAAACAGGATCTGACCGAATCCCTCATTTCTTCTGATGCCGATCCCCTCCTCCTCCAGGGCGGCAAACTTTTCGGCGGAAATTGCCTTTCCATCCTTCGTCTTTAAGCAGAACACACTTCCCGCCTCGTACATAACCGCGCTGGGAACCGCACCCTTCCATGACCGGTTATACCCCATCACCTCCGTCACGGAAGTGGCGCATTTTACCAGTTTAAGGGAACCGCACCCCAGCTTTTCTGCCAGGATATCCAGATCCAGACCTGTCGGCTGCCCGCTGCTGCTGCGCATCGTCATATTGGACAAAAGAACCAGATAGAATTTATCTCTGTCCGCCTTTTTCCTTAACTCCGGGTACGGAATCCCTTCCTTTACCGCTGCGGCACACTGACAGGCCCCGCAGCCTCCGTACCTGCTGTTTCCGATATAAACCACATCGGAGAATACTTTGCGTATTTTCTCTATAATATCTTCTTTTACACAGCCGTCAAAGGTTATATACCCTGTAAAATACTGGCCCTGCCGGATATACTGGCTTCGAAAAACCGTCTTTTCCCCTTCTCTTCCCCTGTTGATGTTCATGGTTTCCCCCAGCATCACGCTGCCGTATATCATGCAGTCCCCCTCCGGGCAGCAGTAATGACCCAGAGCGGCTCTCTTGCTTCCCGGAGTGATGCCTTCATCCACCACTACATTTTCAATCTTCTTTTTGCCCTCGCATGCTTTCTTATCTTCGTAAAACCCCTTTAAAGAAGGAATCAATCCCTTTCCGTTCTGTTTTACATAGGCGTTCATAAAGTGTATGTGATCCGAAAAAAGCAGCTTCTTCATGCTCTCAAATTCCTGCTCTTCTCTGCAAAGTCTGTTAATCACAAGCCCTCTGACCGTGCTCCCGGGGATATACAGCAGGGTATTGGTCTGGCCCTGCTGACTGGTATCGTCGTTGCCGATCCTGAGAGGCGCTGTATTATAAAACTCCAGTTCAAGGTACTTCATAGCAAAACCTCCTCCCCTGTGACGTTTACTTTTCCGAATCCCCGGCTTCTCATGGTTCCCACCCATTTTATAAGCCCCAGCACATCCTTTATCATGGCTGCATCTTCCTCCTGACAGACACAAATCCCGTAAAAATTCAATCCCTTTTTAATACATCTGGCAGAACGCAGAGAGCCCTCCTTTGCCAGCCCTCCTTCCAGACTTGTGAAGGTTCTCAGGTACGTAAACATCTCTGTAATCTCCCGGGGGGAGAGTTCCTCCTCTTCCTGAATCTGCTTTATTAAATCCGGATGGAGGCACAGATCAGAAACGATCATTTTTCCGGGGCTCTCCAAATCATGAGAACCGCTGACGCCCATAAGGCGTTCTACGATCGCTTCTGCTTCCTCCCCTGTTTTTTTCTCCCATGCCAGATAATTAATCAGTTCTTCCCTGAAAATCCCCTTAAACGTACTGCCTTTCAGAAACGGAAACCCCTGAACATCCGTCTGGACAGAGATGTCCTCTCCCCCCGGAACGCTCATTCCGTTACCAAATATCGCATCCGACTCCAGTTTCATATGCACGGCCAACTGCATACCGATCCTCCTTTGCACCTTTCAGGCATTTTGCCCTGCCATTAATCCAACGCCACAAATGTATCTATGATTTCAATCCCGTCGAAAAACAGAGAACGTTTTTTGTTGTCGCCGGTTTTTATAAATGTCTTTCTGTCCAGTCCTTTTCCGGAGAACAGCCTGTCCATGCTCACATCTTTGTAGACGCCTTCGTACCCGGTCACAGACAGAATCCCTAACAGACTGCTTTTCAGATAATACTCTGAGGCTGTCTCCCCTTCCCTGAGAGCCTCCCGCAGCTCCTTCAACTTTCCTCTGGCGCAGGACATCTTCTCCTGCTGAATCACGGATACAAATTTCTTAAAATTCTCATACCTGCGAACCGGCTCCTTTTCAAGCAGGTCAGGCTCCGCTGAGAGAATGTATGGACGCAGTTCCAGATGACAGTTATCGGACGTAATATAATTTCTTCTGAGAGCCTCTATGGAATCCTCAAGCTCGCCAAATTCAATATGCCAGTCTATGGCGCAGGCATTGCCCTCTGCCCCATATTCCGCAATGGTTCTTTTGGCGTTGGAACAGAGCATCTCCGCCAGTTCATAAGCTTTATAAAACGGATATTTCTGATGGACGACAGCCACCCCTGCACAGGCTGTGTACGCTGCCCGGTCCTGTTGGTTGCGCTTTTGGGCCAGCTGCTCGATGAAGATTCTGGCGGCTTCCAGACCGATTCTTCCCTCTGTCACGAAACACACGTCGTCTCCCGCCAGAATAATCTGACGCACAGGGAAGTAATTCTCCTTTAAGTCTAATTTTTCTCCTGCTCCCTTTCTCAGACTCTCTGCGACCCTGTCTGCCATTTCCCTGTATGAATTCTTAAAGTCCCTGTCTATGCTGTCACTGAAACGCTTCAGCGCTGCCTTATACGGTTCCCACGCTTCATTCCTGTGCTCCTGTCTCAGCCGCTCCACCCGTTTGCCCATGGCATTGCCGTCAATATGTACCACAGCGATAAAGCTGGACGTATGCTTTGAATTGCCCAGGTCTTCGAATCTGGAGGCCGTCCTGTACCCGTCAGGCACATACTCCCGTCTGTTCTGCCCGTGTCCCTCCTCCGGCTTTGCCAGCGGTTTCGCCTTTCTGGATGAAGCGTCCATCTTCTCCACCCCAAAAGTCCCCTGGCCGAATGACGCCCTGCGGACGGACTTTTTTACTTCCAGCGCCTCTGACAGTTTTTTCAGATTCTCTCCCGGCGGCTCTTTCTCATCGTACGGTTCTGTTTTTATAAACAGCTCCAGCCCCGGAAAATCCCGCTTTACGGTCTTGGAAACCACATAGGCAAATGATTTGGCCTGCTCCTCCCGCTGAAATTCCAGAACCGTATGCCCGCCTCCGGAGTACACCACATTGTCCTTCTGCGAAAATGCCATCCCCTCACTGGCCGCGACCGCTTCAAAATACTCCGGATCCGTTACCCGGCATATATTTTCGGAATGGCGGATGTTATCCTTCAGCTTATTGCTGGAAAAAATATATGCCTGTTTCTGGGATACTTCCAGAATCATCAAGTAACTCATTGCTTTTTTCCCCTTTCGTAGTTAATTTAATCCACATAAGTTTATGCCTTCCTGTATTAATGATTTGACGTTCTCGAACTCGATTCTCATACAGATCCCATGCTGCTTCTCAAGCTGCTCCATCGCTCTTCTCTCGTTCTCCTCAACCTCCAGCTCGCTGGCATGGTTGATTCGGTTGCGGAGCATCTTTAGTGCAAGATAATACTTCATAATATCATACAGGAGGGCCCTGCCGCATCTTCCGGCCCCTGATATCTCCCCTTTATACGTCCTTACCTGACTAAGGGCATATACCTTTTTTTCATATTTCTCGTATTTCAAACTCTTCTTGCTGCCCTCGTACTCATGGTATTTCTCCTCGCTGTCATAGAAGAAATATATCATCCATTCTTTTTGGACTAATGCATAATTTATAAATGTAATTGCGCATTTGGGACGGTTATCTACGCTTTTTTTGCTGTAAGGAAATACGATATCCCTGGGTACAGGTCCATAAAATTCCTTTAAAAAGCCTGCCAGCCGTTCCACCGCCGCTCTCTCCTCCGGCGTGGTCATATAGTTTTTAAGCTGCCGGAATTTTTTTGCTGTAAACTGATTTATCACAGCGGGATTCTTCTCCTTCATATCGTTGATTCCCGTTTTCAGCTTTTCCTCAAAGCGTTTCAGTTCCGGCATTACATCCTGTTTTTCAGCGTTTCCCACAAACTGATCATAAAACGCTCTATAAAAAAATTCGGTCCTCCAGCTCTGTCCCGGATTACCGCTGCCGTTCTCCTCCCTCATCTCCTCAGAAAAGTCCAAAATACCTTCATTGCAATAAAATTCCGGCATCTTTTCAATATACAGCGTCAAAGCCTGCTGCACCATATTGTTGTCCAGGCACCACTTGATCAGTCTGGGATAGGAGTAGGATCTGCCCTTCTCTATGAACAGTTTTTCCCTGATAATCGAAGTAAAATCTCCGAACATGACAGAAAAGAAACTTCCTTTATCTTCTTTTGAGTCAAACCGGTCAAGGCTGATGCACAATTCATCCATGATCTCGTCCACATCCCTTACATCACACAGACTCATGGCGTGGGAAAACCGGATGATCTGTTCCAGAAGTTCCTTTGTGTCGCTGTCATTCTCATGATGTTGGGGTCAAAAGTCCCTATAGTACCTTGAAAATTTTACACAAACACACTATTTTCCTCCCGCTGTGATATACTGTATCTATCAAGTGAAGGT
>JAAWHK010000062.1 GCA_022795805.1 Hungatella sp.
TTTCATAAAAAAATTACCTCCTTTGCAGACCTCTTACCACAACAGGAGATAATCCTATCTTCCATTGCAGCGGGATGCGGCCTGCGCACCGCAAGAAAATTCTTTTCGTCCGGCTGGCAACTCCCCGTCCAGCCGGCACTTAACGCGCGCGGGCCTACTCTGCTTGTCTTATTTTATTTTTCGTTACGCTTACAGCATACCATATTCTCCGGGAAATGCAACTTCTTTTTTCTGCCGCCCGGGCAGATGCCTTTCCATAGCTTCTGAGCCTTCGCCTCCGCAGAGGCAAATTTTGTCCCTTGTACAATCCCGGCACAGCAGGTATAATAGCCGTAATGGATCTCACTTATTTACATCACAAATGTCCTCTCGGAGTCTCTTTGTGCCTGATTGCAAGAGAGATTTAGAGAGTGCATTCACAAAAGAAACGGAGGCTCTGCAACCCATGGATTTAATTTGCGCGGACGACGCTTTGAGACTGAAACGGATTGAACAGCTTTACCTTCGGGCTTTTCCCAAAAATGAGCGGAAGCCTTTTGGAGTGAACGGAGAATTTTTAGGCCTGGCCATAACCATCAACTACCAGGACAAGGTCCTTCTGGACTATTTTGCCATGGACGACGCGAAGCGGGGGAAAGGTTACGGCTCCGCAGCCCTCGCCGCACTCATGGAGCGGTATGACGGGCGCAGGATGATTCTGGAGATCGAATCCACAACCCGGCCCCGGGAGGCGGGGAATTTTGAAGAACGGCTGCGCCGAAAACACTTTTACCACAAAAACGGCATGACGGATCTGGGATTTGAGGCAGTTCTCTTCGGCGTCACCATGGAAATGCTCAGCAACAAGACCCAGGTCACGTTTGAGGAGTATCTGGATCTCTATGTGAAAACATATGGGGAGAGGATGCTGGAGTTTGTGAAGCCGTTAACCCAAACACAGTCCTGACAATCGGGCAGGGAAGACCGTGTCTCCCCTGCCCAGCCGATGGCACATTTCCTCACGCACACGGCGTCTCCGTCTGAACTTCTTGTCAGGCCTTTCTATATCCGCACCTCTTTTTGCAGGGTGAGGGAATAGATAACCCTCTCCTTCACAGGCTTTTTCACCATCTGCTCCAAAGCCCTCTTGTAATAATCCAGCTGCACCCTGTATCTCTGTGCCAGAATCTCTTCCTGGCCACGGCTCACGCGGTCCGTCTTGTAATCCACAAGCACCAGGCCGTCGTCCTCCTCCATCCAGGCGTCGATGATGCCCTGAATCAGCACCAGTTCCTCCGACTCTGCCAGCCCCATTTCCCTGGCCGGAATTCCCATGACAAACTGCTGCTCCCTGTAAAGCCTTCCCTCCCTCTGGGCGGTCCTCATGCGCTTTCCCATGGAGGTCTGCAGAAACCGCCAGATTTTGTCGGGGTTGACCATGGACGCCGTATCGCCGGTAAGCCGGCCCTCTTCACAGGCTTTCTTCATCCAGATCTCCACGTCTTTCCTCTCTGTTATGGCCTCAAAATCCAGAAGCTCCAGCACCCGGTGATAGGAACTTCCCCTGACGGCGCCTCCGCCTTCCGGTTTTGCCTCTTTTACCTGTTTCTCCCCATCCTCAGGGGCCGTCTCCCCGTGGTCCGCTTTTTTCAAAAACTCCGGAATCAGGGGCTGGAACAGGCTGTTTCTGTCATCAATGTCCTGCCCCTGCTTCTTTAACTCCGACACGGAGATCTTCGTATGCAGGTCGATATCACCCTCGTGGGGGTAACGGTAGGAAAGGTTCTGCCGAAGAAGCTGCCGGGTCGCCTCATCATAGGTTCGGGACAGATCCAGACTTCTCAGTTCCTCCTCCGACACATCCTTCCTGACCTTTCGAGCCACCGCCTCTCCCACCAGGCTCTCTACGGGAATCTCCTCCACATAGAACAGCGGATTTTTCCAGGGCCGGCACATAAGCACCCAGTCCAGATAGGACCCTGCCCCGGAAAGGATCGTGCCGGGAATGGGGGACGAATCCCAGGTCCTCTCCTGCCACCGCTCCAGCTTCTTCCCCAGATAACGGTCCGTGCCCGTCATGATCAGCTTCTCCTTGGCCCTGGTCATGGCCACGTACAGCACCCGCAGCTCCTCCCCCAGGTTATCCAGATCCATTTTCCGCTTCAGCACATTTTTCTTTAAGGTGCTGGTCTTCACCCGGGTCTCCACATTGAGATAGTCGGTCCCAATACCCAGGTCCCCATCAATCACCAGCTTGCCCCGGATGTCCTGCTTGTTAAAGTTCTTCCCCATCCCGGCCAGAAACACCACGGGAAATTCCAGGCCCTTGCTCTTGTGGATGCTCATGATCCGCACCATCTGCCGGGACTGGCCGGCCCCTGCTGCCTCGCCGAAATCCGTGTCGTATTTTTTCAGTTTTTCGATGTAGCGAATGAAATGGAACAGCCCCCTGTAGCTGGTCTTTTCGTAGGCGGAGGCTTTCTCAATGAGCATGTCAAGGTTGGCTTTGCGCACCTCCCCCGCAGGCATGGCCGACACATAATCGTAATACCCGGTCCGTAAATACATCCGGTGAATCAGTTCATGGATGGGCAGGTACACCGCCTCCTGCCTCAGCCCGCCAAGAAGGGAGGCAAATGCAGCCGCTTTTCTGTGAATCTCCCGGGCCATGGAGGCGGGAACACCGGCAGAATCCGCGATCTGTTCCCACTTTTCTCTCGATTCTCCGATACAGGAATCAATATTTTCCCACTTTATATCTTTTATATCCGTATTTTTTTCGTTATCCTCCCACTCTGTGTCTTGTTCAGGGCTGTCGTTTTCTCCCTCTTCCCACTTTTGTTCCTGCCACGTCTCCTGCTTTTCCCACTCGTCCCCCTCCTGCCACATCTCCTGCTCTTCACCGAGAAGCGCCAGGCGCAGGGCTCCATAGATCCCCCTGTCCTGCCCCTTTTTGGCCCTTTGCTTCCACACGGCCATGAGCCACGCCATGTCCTCGTCGTCCATACCCACCATGGGAGATTTCAGGACCGCGGCCAGGGGAATATCCTGGATGGGATTGTCGATCACCGCCAGCATGGCCAGAACCGTCTCCACCTCGATGGTGTTAAAATATCCGGTTCCCGTCTCCGCAAAAGCCGGAATATCCTCCTGCGTCAGCACATTTAGGAAGGAATCCGTCCATCCTGTAAGGCTCCGCAGAAGGATCACGATGTCGCCGTACTGCACCCGTCGGTAACCGCCTCTCTCACTGTCCCACACCGAAAGCCCCTTCTCAGGATTCATCATATCACGGATGGAGGATGCGATCATCCTGGCTTCTATCTCCCGGCTGGTGTACTCCTCCAGCTCCTCGTCTGCCGGCCCCAGGACCTTTGTGCCCGTGTCCGCCATCAGCAGCTCCGTGGGGGTTCCCGCCCTGTCCTTCGTCTCCTCAAAGATCGCTCCCGGGTGGAGGGCAATCTTTTCGCTGTACTCAATACCGCCCAGCTCCCTGGTCATGATCTGGAAGAAGAGAGCGTTAATACTGTCCAGGACCGAGGCCCGGCTCCGGAAATTCTGCCGAAGCTCAATCTTCTTTCCGTTTTCCCCACTGGCAGCCTCTCGGTCTCCCGTCCTGTCTTTTGGAGCCCTCCCGCAGGGGGCCGTCATCTTATCATCGCGTTCCCCTTTAGCCTCACACCCGGAACCGTCCGCCCCATACTCCTCATACCGTTCATATTTCCTCATAAACAGCTCCGGACGGGCCAGACGGAACTTGTAGATACTCTGCTTCACGTCCCCTACCATAAACACATTGGGACGGCCGAACCGCTCCGCCGACAGGCTGCGTATCAGCATCTCCTGCACGTCGTTGCTGTCCTGGTACTCGTCCACCAGAATCTCCGCGTATCTGCCGCTGAGCTCGTCTGCCACATTCGTAAAGCAAAGCTTCCCGTCTTCTTTCTCCACCAGGATTCTCAAAGCCTCGTGTTCCAGGTCGTTGAAATCCACGATATTTTTATCTTTCTTTATCTCCTGATATCTTCTGTGGAATTCCTCTGCCAGCTCCAGAAGCTTTAAAGACGCATCTCTGGCGCCCGCCATATGTTCCACGGCCTCCTCCAGACTCTGGCCGTACATCTCCTTCAGGCCTTTCACCGCCTTCTTCACCCGGTCTCTGGAGGCGGATGCGTACTCCTTCTTGGCCGGATCAATGTCCTTGCCCCTGGCGGCCGCCATCCTTTTGAAGGACGCCGCCTGCAGCCTGTCATAGAGAGTCCCATAATCCTCCGCCGTTCCGATCCCTCTTACCGTCTCAAGATCAGCCTGGAGGGCCGGCAGATACATATGGGGGCCGCCCTCCTGCCGGCACACATCCATGGCAGCCTCCAGCTGCCCGGCCAGCTCCCGCGTCTGTCTGCGCACATCTTCCATGAGAAAAGCCATCCAGGGCGTTTCGGCCAGATTCCCCTCCTCTATGCCCCAAATCTCCTGCCTGCACGCCTCAATCCACTCCCCCGGAAAAGGGCTGCTCTGGGAAAATGTGTAAACCTGCATAATATAGTCTTCTATGCCGCTGTCGGACTTGCCCGTGGCGTACGTCTCCACAAACGCACCGAACACCGGGTCGTCCTTCTGGTAATACTCCTCCAGCATGGCCTCCATCACGTCCGCCCGAAGGAGCATCAGCTCCCCCTCGTCCCCGATACGGAAAGCCGGGTCAAGGTCCAGAAGGTTAAAATGATCCCTTATGAGGCTGAGGCAGAAGCTGTCTATAGTGGTGATCTGCGCCCGGTGTACCAGAGCCGCCTGCACCTGCAGATGCTCCCGCCCCGGCTCCTCCTCCAGCTTTCTGTCAATGGCCTGGGCGATCCTCTCCCGCATCTGGGCGGCTGCGGCATTGGTAAAGGTCATCACCAGAAGCCTGTCAATATCCACGGGATTCTCTTCATCACAGATGAGCCCTATAATCCGTTCCACCAGCACAGCCGTCTTGCCGCTGCCCGCAGCCGCCGACACCAGCAGATTGCATCCCCTGGCATCAATTACTTCCTGCTGTCTCTGTGTCCACTTCATCCTCATTTTCTCCTTCCAGAATCTCTTCCCACACATCCGCCGCCTTCATGGCCGGAAACCGTCTGAACCGGTACCCGGAAACTTTTAAGTCGAACCCGCACACCCCGTGGTAGGGACAGTAATCGCAGGCCGACCTTCCCCCCTGCTTGTAGGGTACAGCCGCGGTCTTCCCCGCCAGGATCTCCAGGCCGTCCTCCTTCACCTTCTGCCGCACATACATTTTCAGGGCCTCAAAATGCCTGCTTCCCGCCACGCTGGAATACCGCTCCTGAATCAGGCCGTCTTTCACGGCCACCGGAATCACGTCGGACTTTGACCGGATCTCCCGGTCCATGCGGCTTATCACCTCCGGGTCGCTGTTGGCAAGCCCGTTCATGCGAAGCTGCTCCAGAATCAGCCTGTCAATGTCCTCCGGCACATCCACATCCTCCTGGTCCACCACCGGGTCCTTGATGTTATAGTAAAAAATTCCGGCGGGCACCACATCCTTGGCGGGAAACCGCCTTCTCTCCAGCTCCGTCACCGCGTCCATATACACCACCAGCTGCAGCTGCAGGCCGTAGTAGACAGCCGCCAGATCAAACCGCGTGGAACCGGATTTGTAGTCAATGATCTTCACATACACGTGGGTCTCGTCCTCGCACAGATCCAGCCGGTCGATGCGGCCTCTCAGGTGCATTTCCTCCTCCTTTGACAACCGGATCTTCATGGCCTCAAGATTGTCTATGGCGGAAAACGAGACCTCGAACCCCGCAGGGTAAAAGTCTCCCTTCTTAAGCTGTTCCCCCAAAGCCCACACCGTGCGCTCCGTCATCCGCTGGATGCGGCCCGTCAGATACTGGTTTCTGGCGCTGCTGTTCAGGATGGTGTTGCCGTACGCGGAGGTCACCTGCGAAACACAGGCTTTCACCAGCTCCTTCCGCTCCCCGTCCGTTAAGTCCGCCGCGCTTTTTCCCTGCCTGCTCAGCTCCTTAAAATACATATCAATGGCCCCATGGAACAGATTGCCCATATCCACAGCCCCCAGCTGATACTCCTGCCGCTCCATCAGCTCCATTCCATAACTCAGGAAATGAGCACAGGCGCAGGAGGCGTACTGTTCCAGGCGCGTAACGCTCCCCTCCAGAACATTGCCGTACAGCGCCCTGGCCGCCGCCCGGCTGATTCCCCGATCCGTATAGCTGTAAAATGCCGCCTTCCTCAGATTCGCAGCCGTCTCCCCGTAGTCCGGGCTGGAAGCAAAATACCGGTAAAGCTCCAGGAACCGGGGATTCTCCCTGTTTCCCTCATAGTCCCTCAGCCCTTCGATCAGCCTGTCCACCGCCTCAGCCAGGGAGGATACGGTCTTCTCCCTGTCGCCGAACTCCTCCACCGCCAGCCCGGGGAACATCTTCTTTAACTCCCCGATGAGGGAGGAGGGCCTCTGCGCTTTTCCCGCCTGACTAAAAGCCGCGTAGGAAACCGTAAGACCCATGGACGGCTTGGTCATCAGGAGGTAGAGATAAAATCTCTGGCGGAAACTGTCCTCCCTGGAAGTGGGCGCCAGTTCAAGGGACATCTCCTTTAAAAATTCCCGGTCCATATCCGTGAGAATCCCGGCGCTGTCCTTCCTGGACGGCACAATCCCCTCGTTGACACCGATAAAGAACAGATACTTAATCTGGTCCAGACGGGTTCTGGTTATGTCTCCCACCACCACCCGGTCCACAGTGGCGGGAATCACGCCCACGGTAATCTCCCCAAATCCGGCATCCAGTATCCGGGCGTACTCCTTCCTGCTGACCTCTTCATCCCCCAGAAGGTGCACCAGCCGGTCAAACATCCCCATAACCAGCTCATACACCTGCTCGTACTCTTTGGCCAGACTGTACTCCCCTCTCTCCTCAAAGCAGACGCAGTACTCCTCCAGCTTCCGCTGCACCCGGCACAGCTCAAGACATTCCACCACCGCCGCCGTCATGGTCCTCACCGTCTTCTGCCTGCTGGCCCCGGTCTCCCGCAGGGGCTGTACCTTTCGGAGAACCTCTTCTCTGAACACGTTCAATTCCTCAAGATTCAGATTCCCTCCGCCCCGGTACGTGTGTTCCCAAGGCTCACTCCACCGCTTAAATCCTCGGATTCCCAGCGCCTTCACATAATTCTCCAGCCGGTCGATCTTCTCCTGCTGCCCCGACACCAGCCCGGTTTTGAGAAAGCGGAACACGCTCTCATAGGAAAAATCCGTCTCCCCTATCTCCAGGGCCGCACGAATAAACTCCACCATGACATTTTCCAGAATGCTCTTTTTGTTGTCCATAAAATAGGGTATCCCCTCCGCCTGGAAGCGGTTGACGATCTCATACCCGTACCCGGACAGGTCCCCTGTAATCACTGCGACATCCCGGTATCGAACATGTTCATTCCGCACCAGCCCGTGGATCCGTGAGGCAATGCCCTCAATCTCCTGTGCAGGGGTCGCGGCCTGAAAAATCTCGATCTCCCCCGGCTTTCCGGGAAAGGACGCGGATGTAAACCGGTAGAGATGTTTCTCGATAAACGCTATGGACGGGCTGTGGGCGAATCGGCCGGGCATGGGCGGAAGCTTTGGACTTTTGCCCGTGTCTGCCTGGCCTGCGGCAGCCGCGGCGGCCGATTTTTTCCCTCCCCCGTCTCTTCCGCCTGTTTTCTGACCGGCATCCCTATACCGGTTTGAGCTTCCGTTTCCGCCCACCACCACGTCCTTCTCCCTAACCGTCCCCTGCCTGTCTGCCAGCCTGACAAGGCGGCACACCATATCCTTGCTCATGTAGAACAGGTTCTGTATCCTGCCCTGCCGGTAAGGGTCCTCCGCCGGGTCAATGGTCACGGTAACCATGACCTTCCTGGCACAGCGCATCATAAGCTCCAGAAGCCGGTACTGCACCGGCGTAAACCCGGTGTAGCCGTCCAGTGTCACCACACTGTTCTTTATCAGCTCCGAATTGGGGATCACCCGGCACAGTACGTCCAGGATCTCCTCCGCCGTGATGTACCTGTCTGAAATCTCCTTCTGAAACGCTTCATAGATCACCAGAAGATCTTTCAGCTTCTCCCTCAAAAGAGGGCTCTTTGCTTCCCTGAGCGCCTCCCGAAGCCCGTCAGGGCTGATTCCGTACTGATACAGCTCCGACAGCATGGATTTCAGCTGGTTGATAAATCCGGTCTGGTTCAGATGGCCGGAAAATATCCCCAGACTCTTCCTCTGCTCCGCAGCCACCTTTCGAAGGACCATGGATTTTCCCATATCGTCCAGAACCTCCGGGTGAACCACCGCCAGTTCCTCAAACACCCTCCAGGCCAGGCGCTCGAAGCTGACAATGTCAATGTTCATGGTGCCGTGATCCGGGTGGAGCGTCACGATATCCTTCTGCGTCTGCATGGTAAACTGTTCCGGCACGATGGCTATGTACCGGACAGAAGGGTTCTCAATAGATTCGTGTATGATCGTTTCATACAGATACCTGGTTTTCCCTGAGCCTGAGGCTCCCAGGATAAATTGGAGAGACATGGCATATTACCTCGTTTTTCTGTGTGTCTTCTCAGTCTGAAACTAAGTTTTGCTGAGTTCTGATGTGTCCTATTATATTCTACATGGGAATTGGCTTCAAGAGATTTTCGTGACAGAAAAGATTTCTGTGTATCATTCCGAACGGAATCCGACCGTCAGCTAAAAAGATGTGACCTTAAACTTTTGGCACAAATGTCGTAACTTTATTATGAATTTTCTGCAGTATTATTGATAATTTTTTAAAAAAGTGGTATATAATATCACAAAGTAACGACGTATCTGTCGTAAGTATGAGGTGAACTGTGTGATAAAACGTGATTTTTATCTAAATCATATGATACACAATATGTGGAATGGAGAGGATTTGAGTTGTTTTATGAGTATCTTCTCACACAGGGAATTAAGGAAGACCACATCATAAAAATCGAATTGGACCAGAGGCGTTACTATAAGTTCCGAAATCCTATAATCCTTTGTGAATATGTCGAGGCCCTTGTTGCAAAACAGAAAGAAGAGAAATTTTATCTTTTCATCGACGAGGTTCAGCTTACCAAGAAGGTTATCCATAAGGAAAACGGCGGTTTTCAAAAAAGTCCTTGTGCGCATGGATATTCCTCATAACTTCTATGATCACAACGGAATTTTCTACTGCAATCTCATAGACCTGCTGCTTGGTCGTGTGGATTTGCTTTAATCAACAAACCAAACAGATATCGCGTGGCAAATACTCATCCAGATACTCCGAAGGGTCAAGAAAAGCACTTTCTGGCATATTCAACGGAGATAGGGTTACACAAAATCATGTTATACCCAGAAACTGTCTTATTTTCTGTAAATTTTTAATGAACAGATAAAACCGTATGAAATCACACAAAAATCGGTTACAGAAATAATCTCATATGCAGGGACAGGAATATATTAAAGCGATATTTACTTAATATGAAAAGGAACATTGTGACGATTACGAAGCCATTTATTAAAAGTGAATGTTATGAAGAAACAAAGAAAATGACCACAGGTTTTTAAAATCAGGAAAGATAAACATTGATAAAGTATCTGATTATTTTCCTAATTTGATTGATAGTGGCATCAAAGACTTAAAAGCTTAAATTATGCAGCAGACATGAGGGGGGGAATCCCCTCATTAATTTCTGTATTTTCATATTCCGCTGTATTCTGAGTCAAAGTCCTAATGTTTTGATTCTGATATGACAAAAAGGCTATTATACTCAAAAGAAGTATAAAAATTTCTAACCTTATTGCAGTATTCAATATAATTATCTTTTGTCAGTAAATGTTTTCTTTCATACATCCACTCCAACATTTTTGAGTTTATTTTCTCCCCATAATGTACGGTATCCTTGTAATTATTCAAATCACAAATCATATCAAACTGGTCATTAAAAGAAAACAGGAGGATATTATCATATTCCAAAAGCATCCTGATTGTCTCCTCTTCTATCTTTAATTGTCTATTAAGATTCCCTTCCTGATTCAACGAGTCCCAATAATAAATACTGTAAGGTGTAAAAAACAGATAGAATGTAATCTGAGGATTTTCTTTTGCCAGAGAAGTAACATTCTGAAAAATGTTACCCTCCAGAATTACTCTCTCCTCTTGGGTAAACTTCTTATTCCTTTCAGCACACCATTTCGGACGATTATAGACTTTGTCCACAGCCTCCTTTCCAAAAACGTTATCATCATTCCATCGTGCATATTCATCAAAAGATGTGGTCCTGCCACCATTTTGCGTATAAAAAAGAACTCTTAAGGAATTATCAAATAGAACATCTTTATTAAGAACATAAAAAACATCATTCAACCATATGTTATCGTATAAATAGTCCGGGTAAGATACATCTGTCCTTTTTTCATCTTTATCACATAACAATCTATTACAATCAAGTGAACGGATAATACAGCGTATATTCGGATTTGCACTTATAGCACGCTTTAGATTATCATTAATTTCTTTATACCGCCCCCCCCGAAAACGGTACTTTCACACAACTCACATCAAAAATCTTGTCAATTTGTGTAGTTTTAAAATTTTCTGTCATGGATGTCCCAGTAACAATGGCATTATAAGAAAAATGTCTGACAATCCCATCATTTTGATAGCGTTCGTTATCAATAGGATACTGCAATCCTTTAATAGGGCTGTGAAAATGAAAAAATGGATCAATGATGACCGTAATCAAGCTGACCAACACAAGGCCAAAAACCAATGTCAAAACACAGGACAGAACCCATTTCCGTTCCAATTCCATATAAACTCCCCCTAAAAATTAAAATATAAAAATGTACTGATTCCGGAAAAAGAACAGATACTCCACAATAAAAGCGTCACTGTAATTATCAGGCTTCCGCCTGTCGGAGAAAAATCCATCATTCTTTCATATGCATTTTTCTTCCCTAATGTACACACTGCTGCTCCAACCAGAAAAAGTCCCAGATAAAAATAAGGAAATTGTTCGAGTATATCGATTCCTGTCATGTTTGCAAGAATACGGTTCAAAAAACGAAATTCTGCTAAATTAAAGCAGTCGGTCAGATTTCCGGCGATTCCTGTAACTTTCAAATTAACAATTTTCCATCCCAACCTCAATCCATCCCTAACAGAGTCTGCCCGAAAAAAGATCCAAGATCCATTAATAAACCCAAAAGTAAGAAACCAACTAAAAAACGGGGGTAATCTCTCAAAAAACGATCTCTGCATTTTGGTAATCACTGAAAAAATTCCATGCATCATTCCCCATAAAAGAAAAGTCCAGTTAGCTCCATGCCAAAAGCCACTAGCAATAAATACAATCATTATATTTATATAAGTCCGCCCTTTTCCTCTTCTATTCCCGCCGAGAGGGATATATACATATTTCGTAAAAAAGCGAGTCAACGTTATATGCCATCTATTCCAAAACTCTAAAATTGTCAGAGATTTATATGGTGAATTAAAATTAATAGGCAGGTCAATATTCATCATTCTTGCCATCCCAAGGGCCATATCGCAGTATCCGCTAAAATCAAAATAAATCTGGAAAGTATAAGACAGCATTGTTACAAAAGCGCTTAAACTGTCCAATTGGCCTATATTTGAAAATCCCCAGTTAGCTGCATTGCCAAAAGTATCAGCTATTAGCACCTTTTTAGCCATTCCTAAAGCAAATAAATACAAACCGCTTGCCATATTATTCCAATTTATTTTCCCTCGATCTCTATCTATAAACTGGGAAATCAACTGATCATGTGTCACAATAGGACCTGCGATCAATTGGGGAAAATATGTAACAAACAATCCGTATTCCAGCCAATGATAGTCTGATATTTCTCTTCTATATGCATCAATGACAAATGACAGTTGCTGAAAGGTGAAGAAGCTGATTCCCAAAGGAAGAACCAGATCTTTGGCTGTTAAATCGCATCGAAAAACAGTGTTTATATTTTCCGCAAAAAAACCATAATATTTGAAATAAAACAGTATTCCTATATCAATTATTATGGCCAGTATCAAAAGTACCATTCTGACTCTAGGTTTCCATAGAGATTTTAACAATACATATACCATATAATTCACAATCATACTAACAAGTATAATTGGAAGATACACGATATTAAAGTATCCATAAAACCACAATGACATTCCCAGAAGAAACAGTTTACCCGCATAAGGTTCTGCAAAATGATTTAATAAAAAATATCCAATAATGCAAACTGGAAGAAATACTAGTACAAAGATATAGGAATTAAAAAGCATAAATCCTCTTACCCTTTCTCCTTAAGCCATTTTTTAGCAATCTCTATTAACTCTAAATCAATTCTGGCGTCTTCCTCCTCTTCGTGCTCGAATGTGCTATTATATGTACAAAAAGCCATATCTATATAGAAGGCATATACTATTCTTCTAATATCACCTAATTTTGAAAAACTGTGTAGCAATATATCAAATCTATTTTCATATCCAAATGCGATATGCTCCTTCATATCATTCCTTATAAATCTGACAAATTCGAATTCGATCGGTGCAATAACTCCATATGGATCTATCCCATACATACACTCTCCATCATCTAAAAGATTTTGTGAGTGAAGATCCATATGTGCAATCACTTTTTGACTTTCTCCAAATATATCCTGATATATTCTGCACGCATTTCTAAGTTCAGGCGTTATTTCTTCTTTCATATAAGGCATAGTATCAGCACTATCAAGCCTGTCTTTTAATTCTTTATAATAATCCATTATATATTTTACCGGCTTGCTTCCATCATAAACAACTGCTTCATCTATAACCTTTTTGTAGAAATCCATTAACCGCAGATTATTTTCATAACTTGCATACTTAGCCTTACTAACTCTTTGTAACAGTAACACATTCTGTTCATCTACATAATCAATTAGTTTTACCATATATCCTGTGGACAGTCTCTTAAAACATTCCAGTTCTCTTTCGTAACGTTCTACAAAATCAGGTATAAACTTTAGAACAACATTTCCATACTTTTGGGAATCTGCAGAAAGAGCCAATCCAAATCGCGATGATTGAAATGGCAGAAATGATGTTACCTCCCATCTTTGAATCAGTTCAGGAAGTGAAGCATATATCATGTCTATCCAGTTGTTTGTTCTCTTTGTATCATTTCTTAACAGATTTTCTTTTATTCCAGATGTATATAATAAATTTTTATCAAAAAATGCCAGACTTTTATTTACCTTATCTCTTCCAAATTCCCGCATCATATATTCAGCATATTTCAACTCAAAATCATAAGTCAATTTCAGATTGTTTTTAAATCCATAATTATAATATCTTGTACATTCTTTGGGAAGCATGCATGCCGTCTCCTGAAATGGAAAATCCACATCAAAGTAATTATATAGAAGAGGAAATCTAAAGCCTTCCGGAGATTGTGTTACTATAAACATTTCCCTATCTAATGACGTGTTATAAATATCTGTCAGTCCTCCTGTTATTTTCTGGGCAGTTATTACAGCATCATATTGGTCTAATTTTTCAAAATAATCATCTATAATATCTGCTGTTAAAAATGGAGCAACTGAATCAACAATAACAACTTTGCTGCAGTCATAATTCTTCCGAATATGGCTAAGCCCATTCTTCATAGACTGTAGTCTACTCTCACCATTTGGTACTATATCATATCCTGAACTTTTTAACTTATCCGAATAATCAATCCATTGTCTATCAATTGCAACAACAACTTTATCTGTGTAGCGTGAATCTTCGATTGCATCAATAACATAATCGATAACCGGCCTTCCTACTATCAAACTGTATTGTTTCGGTATCACTGCACCAAAACGATTTCCTATTCCGCCTGACATAATAAGTACAATATTCATAAATCTTATCCTTTTTAATCTCCTTTTATTTTATCACTTTCACTTTCTATTCTCTAAATATGAATGATTCAAATCAATGTAAATGAAATCATGTCCAGAATTTCTCTTCTCAATCGGCGGATATTTTCTCCACTCACTATAAATATGAGTTAAGTACTCGTCTGCCTTTTCCGGTCCATAAACCATTATATCTTCAAACCGATATTCCTTAGGATCTCCAAATAATTCTCTCCTCAGTATATCTTTTTTTCCATACCCCCCTAATAATACACCTCCATATTTGCATTCATCAAAGTCAAGTTGCTCACACATATTATCTAATCTTACAATCAGCTTCTTTGTATTTACTGCCCTCTCTGGTATAAGCCCTGAAAGATAAATAGCTATATTTTTATACCATTTTCTTCCCTTTCTGGGAACAGATGTCCTTGTTGCTGTAAACATATTGAGCCAATAAATAGGAGCAAAATTTTTTCTAACTTCCTTCCTGGTATTTCCAATACCATCTAATGGCAAGACATCCAAATATATACCTCTTTTAGTTTTGAATTTATTCAGCTCTACCGCAGTTGTCCTTATATCATACAGTTTTGAGATATTATAAATATAATCCCTTGCCTTAGATTGTGGAGTCTCCAGAATATAATTTCCTATAGGATGCTCCATAATTTTTTGGAATTTACGATAGTCTGTTCTTGGCATGCCAACGTCTATATCATCATCCCATGGAATAAAACCTCCATGTCGTATTGCTCCCAAAAAAGTTCCTCCAATTATATAATACCGTAAATTATTCTCACAACATATTTCGTGATAAAACTTTAGTGCATCTAATAGTTTTTCCTGCTCCTTACTTTTCATAAACACCTCTATTTGATTAAGATATACATTATAAATTTGCTTTTTGACAAATAAAATCCACAACCCTTTTACTATTCTTTCTATCCCTTGAATAATTAGCTATATCACATATTTCTTTGCGTTCTTGGGAAAAAGTATCATTATTATTTACAACATCCAAAATAAAATTTTCAAATTCAGAAACTGTATATATTTTATATGCTCCTTTGCTGAAGTAATCTATATCAAGCGCAAATCCCGGATCAGATCTGTATTCTTCAATATCCTCCCATATAAGCGCAACAGGCCTGTCACATAAAAGATAATCGTAATAAACAGATGAATAATCTGATACCAAAGCATCGACTGAATTTAAAAACTCATACGATGAAAGACCATTTTTTTCAAAAAACAAATCATCTATCAAAATTATGTTGCTTAAATACATATCCTTTATATATTCTAGATCCTGTGCAAAGTGAGGCTTTAATACAATCAAAACATCTCTTTCTTTTACAAAATCATTTAATCGAACAGCAGCCTTTCTGTCATGAATAATGGGCAGTGCATTTGAAGAAGCGGTGCGATGCCCCGTTTTATGTTGCCTATATGTTGGAAACCATGCTATTATTTTTTTATAAGATATAGTAAATAGTTTTTCTATCTCACTTCTTTCCCTTCCAAACGCATCATTCCTTGGTAGTCCCAAGTGCACCTCTTTTTTTATGTCTGTATCCATTTCATAGGTAAGCAGCTCTCCCATAATTTTCGATGCTGTCAGTAAGTAATCCACATTATCCGGAACACTATAATATCCTTTTACAGATTTAAATGGAGACCCATGATTTATATAAAATGCCTTTTGTCCTTTTGAATGTGCCCCCAAAAACATATTGCTGGATATAAGACAAATTGATGTGTATTCAAAATATTTAAATACCAGTCTTCCTCTTTTGTTACATAGATAATCAACGTTTTTTATTTGTGGCGGATTTACAATATTATGATGTAGATACCATACAAATTTATATTTCTCATTCATTTTCCTTCTTATCATTTCATCAAATACTGCTTTAGTGCTGTCTGATAAATCCGGACTGCTCTCCAGTAAAATCGTATTCTTGACAGGTAGCAAACCAAATATAGGACTTATACAATGATCAATAATCCACTCACAAATAAACTGATAAACTTTTCGCAAATATACTAATTTCAAATATTTCATATTTTTAGTCATTCCTTTCGCTTCGCTCAAGGCACAAACAAGTGGGACTTTGAGCCCGGACTCTTATCATTGGTAATAAACCATGGTTTATT
>JAAWHK010000063.1 GCA_022795805.1 Hungatella sp.
CCCGTATCATAGATCTTCACCAGATCTTTTAACCGAATCAGTTCCTCTGCCATAAGCTACCTCCTAATTGCCGGTCCCGTTTTCCGTCACCTTCATGCCGTCGGTCAGCATCGGCGACGGCGCGGTGATAATCCCCATTCCCTCCGCAAAATCGGCCTCATTCACAGGGATCACTTCCACCTGAATGTCGCTCTCCACTCCCTTTTCCACGGCAATCCGCTTCACTGCGCCCTGGTCTACCGTCATCACAAAGAGACCTTCCTCCGTCTCCAGGACCGCCGAGATCGGGACGATCCACACGTTCTCAGCCTCATTGAGGATAATCCTGGCTCTCGCCGTTATTCCCGCGATCAGCCTGCTGTTGTCTTCCATAATCCGGATGGTGGTGGGGATAACACGCTCCGTAGAGCCGCTTCCCTTCTCCTCGCCTGTGGGCGATATGGCCGTGACCTGGCCCTGCACGGACTCCCCATTGAGGATATCCGCCGAAATGACGGCTTCCTGTCCCACCTGAATCTGTCCGATGGAGTACTCACTGACACTGACCTTCATCTCCAGAATGTCCAGATTCTCTATAATGAACATTGGCCTGTCATCCTCGATCTTGTCGGCAAAACGCCCCACCTTGGCGTTAACCCTCACCACCGTACCGGCGATAGGCGCCGTTACCTGGGTATCCGCAAGCTGCTCTTTCTTCTTCTCCAGCTCAAACTCCGCGTTCTTGATCTGGAGGGTATAGGATTCGTTGGCCACCGCCTTCCCGTCCTGGAGAGTGAAGGTCCTGATCTCCCGCTCGGCATCCCTCAGCCGGTTCTGAGCTACCTCCCACTCCTGCTGAGCCACGCTTCCCGCCTGATACAGCACGCTGATCCTGTCGAAATCCCTTCTGGCCGCATCCCGCTCCTGCACAGCCTTGGCATAACCGTTCTCCGCCAGAATCTGCTGCTCATTATATGTAGAAACAGCCAGGTCATAGGCGTTCTGAGCCATGTCCAGTTCCTTCCTCACATCGCTGTCGTCGATAACCGCCAGAAGCTGTCCCTGCTCCACATGGTCTCCCTCTTTCACCTGGATATCCGTGACCTCCGCATGAAGGCTGGACACTACGTCCACGCTGTCCGTGCCGCTGACCGGCCCGCTGATGGTCAGTTCCTGTTGTATGGTCCCTTTTGTCAGAGGCGCCGTGTTCACCATGATCCCCTGATCCTTCTTCCCGCCGCAGGCCTTAAACGCCGCCAGCAGAACAGCAGCCGCAACCGCAGCCGCGATGATCTTCTTCTTCCTGCTCCAGGGCTTTCTCGGTTTCCTTTCCTTCCCCGATTTCTTTTTCTTCTTCTTTCTTCCCTTCTTATCCGCCGGATCCGTCTTCATCAGCTCCGCCAGCTCCGCTTCAAACTGCTGCTCCTCCCGGGCCAGCTGTTCCTCCTCCAAAGTCAGATAATGCTCCGCCTGATCCGACTGTCCTTCCGATTGATCCGCCTCCGCCTCCGTCCAGTCCTGCTGTTCCTCTGCCTGAATCGGCTGTCCTTCCGACTGATCCGACTGTTCGTTCTTCCGGTTCATCTCCTCTATTCCATCCTGGTACTGCTGTGCCTGACTGGATTCCATCTTCTCTTCCGGTCTGTTCCTGTCCATCTTAATCCCCCTTTGCTCTCTGTCTGCTTTTACAATCACCGGTTTTCATCTTACTATAACGACATACCGGTTTCCTTTTCTTCAAAATTTTTTTCAATTGTCTGTATTAACCGTACTAGTACAGTTTAGCGCATTTGCACAGATTATGCAAGCTGTTTTTTGGGGAAAATGATGATATCCCAGATAGTCTTCCACACAAAAAGCCGGATTCTGATATAGAACTGTCTGCTATATCATCTCCGGCTTTCCTAAATCTTTCATTTACAGATATACAGGGGCTTCACCCTGCCTCCAGGCAGACGGCTTCCCAGACCTTCCTCACCCCACAAAGTCCTCCCTCATGGGAGTGAAAATATCCAGAAGTACTCCCGCCTCCAGGCAGACACATCCGTGTTCTACCCCGTCCGTTTTCAGCAGCGTATCTCCGGTCTTCACGGTTCTTTTCTCTCCATCAATCTCAAACTCAAACACTCCGCTGACCACATAGGTAATCTGCGTGTGGGGATGGCTGTGAAGCGCGCCCACAGCCCCTTTCTCAAACGTGTTCTCCACACACATCACGTCTTTATTATATGCCAAAATCCGGCGCACAACTCCCTCAGCTACCGTCATGGGAGCCGTGTTCTCATACATCACCCATCGCTCATCCATCATGATCTCTCCTCCTGCAGGTTTAAGACTTAGTTATCCTTAATGCTGACCCGGCCTCCGGCCTCCACGGATCTGGTGATAAAGGCGTTGCCCCCGATGACGCTGCCCCGGCCGATAACCGTCTCTCCCCCCAGTATAGAGGCCCCTGAGTAGATGGTCACATAGTCCTCGATAGTCGGATGACGTCTCGTGTTCTTTAACTTCTGTCCTCCGCTGGTGGACAAGGCTCCCAGGGTAACCCCCTGATAAACCTTCACATGTTCCCCGATAACCGTGGTCTCACCCACTACGATCCCGGTTCCGTGATCGATAAAAAAGTGCTTTCCAATCGTTGCTCCGGGATGAATGTCGATCCCCGTCACACTGTGAGCATACTCCGTCATGGTCCTGGGAATCAGGGGAACCGACAAAAGCAGCAGTTCGTGGGCGATGCGGTACACCGTAATAGCCAGCATTCCAGGGTAGGACAGGATGATTTCATCCTTGCTCTCCGCCGCCGGATCCCCGTCGAAAAACGCTTCCAGATCCGTCTCCAGATACTCCCTGATCCGGGGGATCTTTTTCAGAAACTCGATGGTAATCCTCTCCGCATTCTTCCGGTTTTCCTCCTCGCTCTCCCCGCCATACTTTGGGCTGTACTTAAGAACCTTCACAATCTCCTTGCTCAGGTAATACATCACGTCCTCGATCTGCATGGACAGCTGGCTGGCCGCGTTGTACACCCGGTATGACTTGTCACGGTAATATCCGGGAAACAGAATCCGCAGCATCTTATTTACAATGTCAATGATCACTTCCTTGTCCGGCTGATTGAAAAAATCCTCCATCCGGTCAATCGCCCTGTTTCCCTTGTAATCCTCCAGAATGTCAGACACCAGCTCCTGCACTTCCAACTCCAAAGGCTTATCCATAATCTCAAGACCTCCCTTTCCGGGCTTTATTCTCCGAACAGCACAATCCTGTCCACATCGCCCTCATCGTTCATCCACACCAGGCACCGTGATTCGCGTTCAATATCCTTCAGAGCCACGATATTCTTCGTGAGGAACGGCTGAATGTTCACGCTGCGGGCCAGTGTGTACTCCGTCTCGTCAATCCCTGTGAGGATGCCTGCGCCGTTCGTATCATCCACCGGCCCGGCAGCGACCACATACTGAGGTGCCTGCATATCTTCCGGAATATTCACGATCACCGCATAAGGTGTGTTCTGAGGCGGCAGCGACATGGTCATGGCCGGGCTCAGGTACGCCTCAAAATTGCCGATCTCTACATCTTTAAGATCCACAGGCAATCCATCCACGGCACCCAGAACATATGTGTTGTCCGGATCAATCAGCAGAACAACCTCTCCCATATTGGCGGAATCCGACTCACAGTTTGCCACGATCCTGTCTTCCCCCACTTCCGTAATGGTTCCCCACACTCTCAAAGGCCCCATCTGTTCTCCTTCCTCCTCCGGCTGCGTCTCCACGCTCTGGCTGTCCCCGGAAGCTTCTGTCTGCTGGGTCCCGGTCTGTGTGGTTTCGGAACCCGGGTCCTGTGCCTTGCCGGAACATCCGGATACCATCATCATAACCGCTGTTGCTGCTGCCAATGCCAAATATCTTTTTCTCATAACGTTAATCTCCTTATATTCTCAGATTCTTAAATTGCATTTTCGTTAAACGCAGTGTCATTATATCCTATATAAACGATAATGGCTATTAAAGAACCATGAAGATTTCTTACAAATTTTTCCTCCCTGCCGCTGACGCCGTCTTTATCCCTCCCGGGACACCTCGGCCCTCAGCCGCCACCCGGGCATCCGCCCTCCGATTTTATGCCTCTGCTTCGTCAATAGCCTTCTCCGCCTCCAATGCGCGGCGGATTATGTACATGTAGGCATCCGAAAGCTCCGCTCCTTCCTCCAGAACAAAAACCTCCCCGTCCAGAAACGCGTTGGACAACTGATAGACATAGTACTCCCCGCCGTTTTCCCTCTCCGCGAGGGCATCCCCCTGGATGCGCATCTCCTCCGTATCCCTCTCCCTCCCGATAGCCAGATCTGACAGCACCTGCAGAATAATCGCAAAATGCTCCTGGTCCCAGGCCGACAGATACATGCATTTGCAGAGTCCTTTCGTAAAAAACGGATACTCTCCGTAACAGTCCACAAGTTCCTTAAAGCGAGTTCTGTGCTCAGAATTCTCAAATAAACCTCTCTCGTCCAGTACCGTCAGATACCTGTCGCTTTTACTCATACGCACTCCTTCTTTCCCCTCATAAAACAGGTGCATCAGACCAGACTCATGAAGGGGACCGCTTTTTCGGGTCCCCTCATTGTCTTTTGTTACCGTTTGCTGTAACCTGCCTATTTCTTTTCAATACGGACCTGGACGGCACTGTCTTTATTCAGCTCCACACTGACAATCAGCTTACCTCCCATATTGGTCGTCATGTCGCCGGCAGACGCGCCGTCCACGGTTACGCTGTACTGGGCATCGTCCTCCAGCTGAACCGTAATCTGTACATCCTTGTCGCCCTCCACCTGAAACTCCACGCCCCAGTCCGCCGCCTTAAAGCAGGAAACAGCAGTCCCCGGAACCGACTCGTACACAAACATGCCGTTGCGCTCCAGCTTGGTGATTTCATGGAAAGTCTTCACCTTGTACAGATCCCCCTGGTGCTCAAAATTGTCCAGTTTTGCCTTTTTCTCCAACCTGTGATTTCCAAAACTGATGGCTCCGTTTTCCTCTGAACGGATTAACTCTTCGATCACTGACATGACTTTTCCTCCTGGTATTTTAGTGATGCATTTCTCTTTACTGCTCTTGCAACTGCCGTACGGCAAATAACAGTCCCTCTTCTCCTCTGGCTACCTCTATCTCGTCGCCCTCTTTCACGGTTCCTTCCAAAATCTCCTCCGCCAGCTTATCCTCCACCATATTCTGTATAGTTCTGCGCAGAGGTCTGGCTCCGTACTTGGCGTCATATCCCTTCTCGATCAGGTATTCCCGGCTCTCCTCCGTCACGTGAAGGCTGATTCCCATCTGCTGGCGGGTCCGCCTGTTGATAGCTTTCAGCATGATGGAGACTATCTCCTTCATATTGTCCTTGTTCAGGGGATGGAACACCATAATCTCGTCGATTCGGTTGATAAACTCCGGCTTGAATATTCTTTTGACCTCGTCCATAACTCTGTCCTTCATGAAGCGGTAATTCTCTTTCTCATCGTCCACGGACGTAAATCCCAGGCGCTTGGGTGAGACGATGTTCTCCGCCCCCGCGTTGGATGTCATAATAAGAATCGTGTTCTTAAAGTCGATCTTCCTGCCCTGGGCATCCGTTACGTGGCCGTCGTCCAGCACCTGGAGAAGGATGTTGAACACATCCGGGTGGGCCTTCTCGATCTCGTCAAAGAGGATGACTGAGTACGGGTTTCGCCTCACCTTCTCGCTCAGCTGGCCTCCCTCGTCGTATCCCACGTATCCCGGAGGCGACCCGATCATCTTGGACACGCTGTGCTTCTCCATATACTCCGACATGTCCACCCGTATGAGGGCGCTTTCCGTGCCGAACATGGCCTCCGCCAGAGCCTTGCACAGCTCTGTCTTTCCCACGCCTGTGGGGCCCAGAAACAGGAAGGAACCGATGGGGCGCCGGGGATCCTTTAACCCCACCCTGCCTCTGCGGATGGCCTTGGCCACCGCCGTCACGGCCTCATCCTGGCCCACCACCCGCTCATGAAGGATGGATTCCAGCCTCTTAAGCCTCTCCGACTCCTCCTCCTCCAGCTTCTTCACCGGAATCTTGGTCCAGCCGGATACCACGTCGGCAATCTCGTTCTCACCCACCACAAGCTTCCGGTTTGTCTTCTCCTTCTGCCATCTGTCTCTGACCTTCTCGATCTTTTCCCGCTTCTTCTGCTGCTTCTTCTTTATTTCCCCGGCCTTCTCATAGGCTTCCGCCTTTATAGCTGCCTCCTTCTGCTTCTCCAGAGCCGCTATCTCTCCCTCCAGCTCCTTGATCTGAGCCGGCTCCACGAAGTTGGTCAGCCGCAGCTTGGACGACGCCTCGTCAATCAGGTCAATGGCTTTATCCGGCAAAAACCGATCGTTAATATAGCGGGCCGACAGCTTGACCGCAGCTTTCAAAGCCTCGTCGGTAATTTTCACATTGTGGTGCCTCTCATAGTGGCCCCTCAGCCCCTTCAGGATCTCAAAGGTCTCATCCTCCATGGGCTCCTCCACGGTCACGGGCTGGAACCGCCGCTCCAGAGCCGAATCTTTCTCGATATATTTGCGGTACTCCTCTATGGTGGTGGCTCCGATAAGCTGCAGTTCGCCTCTGGCCAGGGACGGCTTTAAGATGTTGGATGCATCCAGGGCGCCCTCCGCGCCGCCGGCCCCGATGATGGTGTGCAGCTCGTCGATAAACAAAAGGACGCCTTTATCCTCCATCACCTCGGAGAGTACCCGCTTGATTCTCTCCTCAAATTCTCCCCTGTATTTGGAACCTGCCACCATGCCCGACAGATCCAAGGTTACCACCCGCTTATCCGCGATGGTCTCCGGCACGCTGCCTGCGGCAATCATCTGCGCCAGCCCCTCCACCACCGCCGTCTTCCCCACTCCCGGTTCCCCTATAAGGCAGGGATTGTTCTTGGTGCGGCGGCTCAGGATCTGAATCACTCTCTGGATTTCCGTCTCCCTTCCAATCACCGGGTCCAGTTTTCCCTCCCCGGCCAGGGCCGTCAGATCCCGGCTGTATCGGTCCAGCGTCGGGGTGGCTGCCTTCCCCTTTATGCCCTTTCCCGCCTGAATGTCCTCCCGGCCGGGGGCCGCGTCCTCCCCCATAGCCGCCAGAAGATCCACATAGAGGCGCTGGATGCTGATTCCCATGGTATTCAGCAGCCTGGACGCCACACAGTCGTTCTCCCGGATAATCGCGATGAGGATGTGCTCCGTGCCGATAAGAGGCGCCTTGAATCTCACCGCCTCCCTGTAGCTGTTCTCAATCACCCTCCTGGCACTGGGAGTATAGGTATTCTGCTCCGCCGTGCGCACCGTCTGGTTGGGGGTAATCAGCTGGCTCACCAGTTCCGTCACCTTATCCACCTTCACCCCGCACTCATCCAGAACCCGGGCCGCTACCCCGGTTCCCTCCTGTAAAAGGCCTATAAGCAAATGTTCCGTGCCCACGTAATTGTGGCCCAGTGTCTCCGCCGCATCAACCGCCAGGCCGATAGCCTCCCTGGCTTTTGCAGTGAAACGATCTATCATATCATGTTCCTCCTCAAATTTTCCATTCCGATCACGGTTCACTGATCCCCAGCGAACCGCAGCCTATTCTGTCCTCCTGCCCTATATCAGCATCGGCAGCTCGCTGCGAAGGTAAGCCGCCCTGGCCACATCCAATTCCCCTTTATCAAGAGGCCTGTCGGACAGTTTCTGAAGGTTGGCCGTCTGAATGCCCAGCATCAGCCTGAACACCGGACACGGCTCATCGAACTTCACCAGCCCGTCGGACATGCCGCTCATGATCTGAGACAGAAACGTCATGGCATCCTTCATGCTCAGCCTTCTGGCGTACTTTAACACGCCGTAAGACTTATACACCTCGTCTTCCCGCTCCAGCCTGTGGCTGGCCAAGCTCATCTCCCTGATCTGCCTTTCCTGTTCGTCCAGCTGCACCGCAACCTTGGTCACCAGATCTGTAAGCTCCTTCTCCGTTCTCCCCATGGTCTTCTGGTTGGATATCTCGTAGAGGGAACCGTAATTTTCCCGTCCCTCCCCGTAAACTCCCCTGACAGACACGCCGATCCGGCCCATATCATTAAGCATGGACGGAAATTTCTTGCCCATAGACAGGGTGGGAAGATGGACAATGGCCGCAGCCCGCAGCCCCGTACCCACATTGGTGGGGAAGGACGTGAGATAGCCGTACTTCTCATCGAAGGCGTAGGAGAATCTGGCGTTAATATAATCATCAATCCGGTCGGCCGTCCCCAAAGCCTCCGCCAGGCAAAGCCCCGGCTGCCACACCTGTATCCGTATATGGTCCGATCCGTTGAACACCAGGCTTATGTCCTCCTCCCTGGTAACCAGAACAGACATGGGTGCCTTTCTCTCCAGAATCGAGGAGTTGAAGACGCGCCGCTCTTTCAGGGCTCTCCTGTCCAGCTCGCTCAGCTCATCCAGGTAAGCGGACTCATAGTCTCTCCCGTCCGTCTCCCCCAGATCCCTAAGTCCCTCATTGAGACGATCTATCATCTCCCTGCCGTCCTCGTCGGACAGTTTGGAGGGAAACACGTACTCTGACCAGTTGCGGGCCAGACGCACCTTGCAGCATATAATGTTGCTGTTCTTATCCTGTACCTGTTCAAACCATTTAAGCATCGGCTTCCTTCGCCTCCTTAAGCGCCCGTATCTTATCCCGCAGCACCGCCGCGTTCTCATAGTCTTCCTCCCTCAGGGCTTCCTTAAGCTTTCGGTCCCATGCCCGCAGCTGCTGCTGCACCGTGCTCTTATTCTGTGTGACCTCCTGGTCCGCCACTTCCGTCGCCAGGGCATGGCTTTCCTCCGGCTGCGTCTGGCAGACCGGCCGTTTTCCCTTGTGACAGTCACTGCCCTGGAGCTGCTTGATATTATCATGGATCAGCGGGTCAAAGACCGTGTAGCAGTCCGCGCATCCAAAGCAGCTGTTCTTCACAAACTCCTCATAGGATGTGCCGCAGACCGGACAGGTCACCTGGGAGAGCCGGTCTTTCTTCTGCGACGGCATCTCGCCGCCCAGAAGCCCCGACAAAAGCTGCGCCAGGGGAAATTCCCCGTCAAAAATGGCGGAATACGGCCCGAAATCCATCTCCTTGGCGCACTGGGCACAGAAATTGTGCTCCGTCTTCACTCCGTTGATCACTTCTGTATACTGAATATTGGCCTCGCGGATCTTACACCTTTCACATAACATAATAATCCTCCATCTCTGTCTAAAATCTCAGCTCTCCCCCCAGTTGGCAAACAGCTCATAAATCTCATCCACCACCCGGTGAACCTCCTCCCGCCTGATACCCTTGCATATTCCCTTGGCCATGGCTACGGCTATCTCCTCCTTCATCTCTTCCAGCACTCTCTGCTTATCCACATCCAGGGAGATGATGGCCCCTCTCCTCCGGTCCAGCTTCACGAATCCTTCCTGCTTTAACACGGAATAGGCCTTATTTACTGTATGCATGTTAATGCTGATATTATCCGCCAGCTGACGTACAGAGGGCAGAGAATCCCCCTCCCGTATCCGGCCCGTGGCGATTCCGATGATAATCTGGTTGCGAAGCTGTATATAAAAAGCTTCATCGCTGTTAAAATCAATGCTAAGAATCATGTCCCCACCATCTTTCGTTATATCTGTTATAGCTATCTTATAACATCCTGCTCCTTTCGTCAAGAAGAAATCTCTGGCTGCCTTTCGGGCGTCATGGCACAGCACAGGGGCCGTCCCCTTTCCTGACCGCCCCTGCGCACATATTACTCCAGATCAATTACCTCAAAATCATCGTCCGCTTCCGTCGCAGGTTTTGCCTGCCCTCTTCCCGGCTGAGACATCCGGTCTGTCCCTCTCATGTTTTCCGCTCTGCCTCTGGAAGTGTTGGCCCCTGCGGCTCCCCGCACCTCGCTGACGGGAACTGCCCGGGTTCCTCCCGCCGGTCCGCGGCCTGCGGATGTATGGTCCGTTCTGCCCGCTGTTCTTGGGGCTGTGCCGCCTCTGGCGTTCCCTCTGGAGTTCTGTCCCGGCTGCTGGCCGTTTCTCTGACCGGTATTTCCTCTGACATCCGCGCCGATGCGGCCGTTTTCCCTGGAGGACACGCCGTTCATCTGCCCGGCTCCCCTGGGGCCGGTGCCCTCAGGCTGATAGGCTCCGCCTCTTTGCTGATACCCTCTGGCACCCTCCTCAGCCTGAACCTTCCTGATAAATGCCAGGTCGTCCTCCCTCTCGGCTTCCTCCTCTTCCTCTTCCAGGCCTCTCAGATACCGTTCCTCCCTGGTCATCCTGGAACGTCTTTCTCTGGGTTCCGGATCCCAGCCGTCGTCCCCGTCGTCCCTCTTCTCCATGAAATCATCCCTCTGCCCTCTTCCTGCTATGAGGACGATGATGACAATCAGCAGTATGGCTGCCAGGGCGATCAGCCCGATGATAATCCAGAAGCGGATCTCATAGTCGTGAAGCAGTGAATTGTATTCCAGGGCTGTTGTGTTGTATTTCTCCTCAAACTCTCCGCCGCCTGCCGGGTCGTGGAAATACCGCTGAAGCGTCTTCTCCGTCAGGTCGTACCGATAGAACCCGCTCTCCCCGTCCTCATTGATGGCGTAGAAGATGCAGTATTCCGGATTGGGGTCGTCGCCCCATATCCATCCCTGCACTGCCTGACCGTCGATGGTAACCGAGCACTGGACGAAGCCCTCGGGAATGTCCATTCCCTCCTGGCCAGAAACCACCGTGATATCTCTCTCGTACGTCTTCAGGGATACCTGGGCTGCCATGGGAGCGCCGTCCCCCGCCTCTCCTTCAACCTTTGTGACCACAATCCGATACGTTCTGGTCTGCCCGTCGGCAGAGGTTACCGTACATACGATCTCGTTCTCTCCCAGCTGAAGCCCCTCATTGCCTGACACGGATACGCTGGAACCTTCATCCGCTGCCGGGGCGCTGACGGTCACCGTGTCCACATCGCCGCCCACAACTGCGGTGTAATTCTCCGTATCCGGTGAAAAGGCCGGGGACAGGGATCCCGGAGAAATCTGCAGATCCGACAAAAGAGCGCCTCCTGCGGCCGCCGCGTCTCCCGTGATTGTAACGGCCGAACTGCCCTCCTGGGCGATGTTGACCAGCTGACCGTTTTTGTCGTACACCTCCTGGGTGCTGACGGCAATGGTAGTGGTGCCCGGCTTCAGCGCCTTAAATTTAAGCGAAAACGCAAGCTCTGTGTAGTTGCCTCCCTGCGCCTCTCCCGCTACCCGGATGGAGCCTGCATCCCCTGTGGCGCCGGTTCCCTCAATAAACTGCAGGGACGACGCATCATAGGAAAGCATCACATTGGAGCTGTTAATGGTCTCGTCTCCCGTAGCGGAAATCTTCATATTTACTGTCACTTCGCTTCCGGCCTCCGCCGAAGGGTCGGAAAATGCAATCCTGGCCGCAAAGGCCTGAAAAGATACTGCCAAACTTATCAGGGAAACCGCCGCGGCTCCTCCTAGGATTTTTTTCAATCTGTTCATACTGTCTCCTGTCTCTTCCTTATCGGATTATCGTTACGTTGCTTCCACCCGGACCTGTGTGGCCGCTTCCGGTTCCGCTGGTGCTCTGTTCAGGGCCCCCGGTTATGATCTCAATGGAAACGTCCCCGCCTGAAGGCTGGCCCGATCCGCTGCCGGGTCCTGCCCCGCCGGTGCCCACAGCCCCCGGACCGCCGCCCAAGCTGCCGCTCTGGCCGCTGTTTTGGCGCACTATGTGAATCACATAGTAAGATACCGTTCCGTTCTGGGCTTTCACCTGGATCGTAATATCCGTATTGCCGCTCTGCAGCTGAATATTGCCGGTACCGCTGACAGAGGCATTGGAATCCAGCGCCGCTGCCCGCACATTGACTGTCGAAACGGACGGTCCTACAATCACACTGTATGATGTCACATCCCGACTGAAACTGGGGGTAAGGCTGTATCCGTCCACGCTGAGGCCGGAAAGCTTATTGTTGGAACTGCTGTTGGAAGTGGGCTGCTGACACGGGGTATCCGGCATATTCTTATATACGGGGATCTTAAATTCCAGTGCCAGCTGCTTTAACTGCGCGCTGTAGGCCTCCTCCAGTTTCGCCCCTTCGGAAGCCGCTGCCTGAACATTGGTCATATACTGGTGCTTATAGAGATTGTTCCCCTGGACATTGAACTTTTTCAAATAAAATGTATCCTGTCCCGCATCCACATAGTTGGTTCCGTAGTACATGGCGCCGCCTAAGATAGCCCGGTCCACGCTGTTCCATGGACGCTCATAACTTCCGGACTGGGAGGCGAACCACAGCCCTCTCTCCACCGCCTCCATGGAACCCGACTTGTAAGCTTCTATATTAAAAAAGTTGTAGTAGCCCTCATAGCCGGCCACCGTACCCGATATGCCTCTGCTTCCCTGTGTCCCCTGTTCCTGAAGAATCATGGCGGTCAGCACATAGGGATTTACCCCTGATCGCGACGCCGCATTCATAATAATCTCCGCATAGGACGCAGTGGGAGCCGTGTAGGAACCTGTCGTCCCTGTCCCCGTGCCCGGACCCGCTGTCATGCCGGGACCGACGGAGGTCCCCACCCGGATCGTATCTCTCTTGTCCACGGACGCCCCCGGCGCCTGCAGGCTCACGTTGGAGTTGCCGTTGCCCTTCGGCGCTCCCGTACCTGTGCCTGCTCCCGGCCCCTGGCTGTTTACGGTACCGCTGCCTGTACTTCCTCCCGTGCTCTGCGGAGCCCCGGACGTCCCCTGGCTTGTACCGCCGCTGCCTGGACTGACTCCCGGCTGAACCCGGTTCTGACCGGAGCCTGAGGACGTGCCCGGTCCGCCGCTGCCGGAGGGACCGTTGGTGCCCGAACCAGCCACGCCGGGACCGCCGTTTACACCGGACGATGGGGACGTCGTATTGGACGATGCTCCGGGTCCGCCGCTTACGCCCGACGAAGTCCCTGTATTGACGGAATTGTCCAGGAAGGTTCCCTTAACCATGCTTCTTATACCGTCAATGGTGTGAATGCTGCTGTTATATTTGTGGCGCAGAAACTGAAATACATATTTTTCGTTCAAAAAGTTTCTGGGATCCATATAGTAGCTGACAATCTCCCTGGAAGCCGCCACCCAGGATCCGCTGTCAAAGGAAGGCCATGTGTTGGTCTCCCAGTTGTAAGCTCCCGTCTCCATAGACTTCCAGGAGGTGGGACTGCTGCCCGGAACCAGGTTCCGTCCCACCACGCTCTCGTTGTTAATCACGTCGCTCCAGTCCAGATTCGTATGCTGGGCCGTAAACACCCAGTTGGGGTACTCCGCGTGAAGCTGCCGCAACCCCGCCTTGTAGCTCTCCGGAAAGCCCTGGCTGGACAGATACTGTTCAAAATTGCCGTCTGACTGGTAGGATGTGGGAAATTTGATGTAGTCCGAACGGACATACCCTGTAGACTGGGAACCGTTCTTTGTAAACTGAATCTGGTACCATACCTTCCCGTCACTGCCTGTGGTCTGCCCCACTACGTTGACAGAGGCCCCGTAGGCCAGCTTCCCCACGGCCTGATTGCCTGTCCCCGGCCCGCTTCTCACATTCAGGCTGGTAGCCTTTACCGTAGCCGTGTCGGCGTAACTCACCGAAGGGGAACGGCCCAGATAATTCCCGGCGTAGTTTATAGTCATAAACAGGACCAGCACGGCTGCCAGTCCCTGTCTGAATTTTCGTTTTCTCATTGGTTCTTCTCCTATAACCTTATCCTCGAGCAGACATCACTGCCATTATAAGGATATTTCAGGTCATATGTCAACCACAACACAAAAAGTTCAAAGGTTTGAAGCTGAATTGTAAGTAAAAATTAAATAAATCCGCAAAGCCGGGGGCAGAAAGAAACGCTGATCCTGGTTTCTTTCTGCCCCCGAAGTATAACCTTTTTAATCTTTACACCGGATACGCCTTGCTGGCAGTATCGGCAACAGCGGAATCGATTTTGGTCTGCTGAGCCTCCCTGTATCTGAAGAACTCCTCTGCCACCTTGGGGAAGAGGGCGTAGGAAAGTACATCCTCATCCTGCTGCTTCCACTGAGCGCACTCCTTCTCAAAGCGGGGCAGCTGGGGAGGAATCAGATCGGCAGGACGACAGGTAATCGGGGTCTCGTCGCCGATAATCTTCTTCTGCACTTCCGGGTTAAAAGGTTTCACGGTCTGGCCGAACTCACCCAGCATAATCTTCTTGGACTCCTTGGGCACCATCTTGTAGCGCTCGCCTCCGATAACGTTCATAACCGCCTGGGTTCCCACGATCTGTGAGGACGGGGTTACAAGAGGCGGCTCTCCGAAGTCTTTTCTCACTCTGGGGATCTCCTCCAGAACTTCCCGGTATTTGTCCTCCTGGCCGGCTTCCTTTAACTGGGAAACCAGGTTGGACAGCATGCCTCCGGGAACCTGATACTGGAGAGTCTTGATGTTGACGCCCAGAACCTTGGGGTTTAACAGGCCGCTCTTTAAGGCCTCCTCCCGCAAAGGCGCGAAGTAGTCGGCGATCTCCGCCAGCTTTATCTGATCGTAGCCTGTGTCATAGACCGTCCCCTTAAAAGTCTCCACCATAACCTCTGTGGCCGGCTGGCTGGTACCCAGAGCCAGAGGCGACATGGCTGTGTCGATAATATCGCAGCCTGCCTCCACTGCCTTTAAGTACGTCATGGAAGCCACTCCGGAGGTATAGTGAGTGTGCAGGTCAATGGGAAGGTGGGTGGAACTCTTCAGTACGGTTACCAGCTCCTCCGCCGCGTAGGGTGTCAGAAGACCTGCCATGTCCTTGATACAGATGGAATCGGCGCCCATGTTCTCGATCCTCTTGGCGATATCCTTCCAGTAATCCATGGTGTAGGCGTCGCCCAGGGTATAGCACAGCGCGATCTGGGCATGTGCTTTCTCCTTGTTGGCCGCCTTCACGGCAGTCTCAAGGTTGCGAAGATCGTTTAAGCAGTCAAAAATACGGATAATGTCAATGCCGTTGGCCGCGGATTTCTGGACAAAGTATTCCACCACGTCGTCCGCATAGTGATTATACCCCAGAATGTTCTGTCCTCTGAACAGCATCTGCAGTTTAGTATTCTTAAAGCCGTCCCTTAACTTTCGAAGCCTTACCCACGGGTCTTCTTTCAGAAAGCGGAGGGACGCGTCAAAAGTGGCGCCGCCCCAGCACTCCACGGCATAGTAACCTATCTTGTCCATCTTCTCGACGATGGGCAGCATCTGTTCCGTGCTCATTCTGGTGGCGATTAAAGACTGATGAGCGTCGCGGAGGACTGTCTCTACAATCTTGACCGGTTTCTTTTCTGTCACTGCCATTATATTACCTCCAAAATATTTTTATTTTACGCCAAAGATGGCCATGAAAGTACCGGCTGCCACAGCGGTGCCGATAACGCCTGCTACATTGGGTCCCATGGCGTGCATCAGAAGGAAGTTGGTGGGATCCGCCTCCGCGCCTACCTTCTGGGATACACGGGCCGCCATAGGCACTGCCGACACGCCGGCAGAACCGATGAGCGGATTCACCTTACCGCCTGTGACCTTGCACATCAGTTTGCCGAACAGCACGCCTGCCATGGTTCCCACGGCAAATGCAATAAGGCCCAGGGCCACGATCTTGATGGTATCCCAGTTAATGAATGCCTCCGCGCTGGTGGTGGCGCCTACGGAAGTTCCCAGAAGGATAACCACGATATACATCATGGCGTTGGATGCGGTCTCAGCCAGCTGACCCACAACACCGGACTCCTTAAACAGGTTGCCAAGCATCAGCATGCCCACGAGAGGAGCCGTGGAAGGCAGAATCAGACATACCACGATGGTAACGATAATGGGGAACAGAATCTTCTCCAGCTTGGAGACAGGGCGAAGCTGCTCCATCTTGATCCTGCGCTCCTTCTCCGTGGTAAATAATTTCATAATAGGCGGCTGGATAATGGGCACAAGGGCCATGTAGGAGTATGCCGCCACGGCGATGGGGCCCATGAG
>JAAWHK010000064.1 GCA_022795805.1 Hungatella sp.
CTCTATCCAGCTGAGCTACAGACTCGTAAGCGGGTGATGGGAATCGAACCCACGTATCCAGCTTGGAAGGCTGGTGTTCTACCATTGAACTACACCCGCACTATTCATTCAGTACAATCGGGGTGACAGGATTCGAACCTGCGACTTCCTGGTCCCAAACCAGGCGCTCTAGCCAAACTGAGCCACACCCCGATATGCACAATAAGTGCCGTTTAACAACGCAAGGATTATTATATACTAATCACTTTTTCTTGTCAACCACTTTTTGAATCTTTCCAAAACACTTTCCAAAAGACGTGACAAAAATTTCTTTGCTGCGTCCGTAAGCCCCTTCAGCAAGTGAAAACGGTCACTGACCTGCTGACTTCCCGGGACGCCAGCAGGTCAATGATCCGGTGCGTGTCAATGTCTACCATTTTTGCCAACATCTGCAATTCCGTTTTTCAGCGTCCTTGAAGCAGTGGTGGAGCTTGTATTCAGGGAAACATCCATGATTTTTTCGATCGGGCGTTTTATCTTTTTCCCTTTCTGTGCCAGGAAATCGAAACGCTCTGCCAAAATAGTGAATCCGTAGTTTGGATTGTCGCAGAAGAATTTTCCGTTTTCAATAACGACTTTTGTTCTTTTGCCCATAAAACAGCCTTCTCCCTCGCCCCCGCCGGCTAAAGATACCTCTGGTCATAGTCCATGCGGCCGTCTTTATCTGCTGTTATGATCATGTAGGAGGGACGGCGGCCCTCTTGGCGGGGATAGGAGAGACTGCCAGGGTTCAGCACCGTAACGCCGCAGATTTTATCCAAAAACGGCCTGTGCGTGTGTCCGTACATGGCGATATCGCAGCCCCTGCTTTTAGCCTCCTCAGCCAGCCCTTCCGGCCCCATGGACACACCGTAGTAATGGCCGTGGGTTAAAAGTACCCTGTGGGGCCCTATCTCCATCTCAAGCTCCCTCTCAAGCCGGGAAAAGAAATCGTTGTTGCCCAGAACCATGGCCATCTTGCAGCCTGCTCCGGCCCACTCCGGAATCCACTGTTCACTGCCCTCCGCGTCCCCCAGATGTATCAGCATATCAAAAGGTTTCTCCTGCTCTATCACAAACTGCAGATTATCGTCTTTTCGGTGTGTGTCGCTGACAACCAGAATCTTCATCGGTCTTCCTCCCCGCTAAACAGACTTTTCAGTTTCACCTTCATGGCTTCCAGGGCCTTTCCCCTGTGGCTGATCTCATTTTTCTTCTCAATGGGAATCTCTGCGGATGTCATCCCATATTCCGGCAAATAAAAAATCGGATCGTACCCGAATCCCCCCGTTCCCGCCGGTTCGCTGGCGATGAGCCCCTCCACGGTTCCCTCCGTGTGAAGGATCGTTCCGTCGGGAAGCACGGCCGCGATGGCGCTGACAAACCTGGCCGTCCTCTCATTCTCCTTCGCGTCTTTCACCCGGTCAATAATCGCCTGATTCTTTATCTCATAGGAAGTCTCCTCCCCCATATACCGGGCCGAATAGATCCCCGGTTCCCCTCCCAGATAGTCCACTACCAGTCCTGAATCGTCGGCCAGGACAATATGTCCCGTCTGCTCCCACACGGCCCTCGCCTTAATCTCCGCATTTTCACGGAAAGTCCTGCCGTTCTCTTCCGCGTCACAGCTCACACCGGCCTCCTTCATCGACATAATCTCCATACCGAGATCCGCCAGAATCAGCCGCACTTCCCGCATTTTTCCCTCATTGCCTGTTGCAAATATGATCGTCTGCTCCATAATCCTGTCCTCTCATCTCTACCGTATCCATATATTTTTTCTGCTTTCCGGCGACGCGTCCCCATACCCTTTCAGGCACAGATTGCACTGATACCGCTCCTCCAAAGGCTCCCACCTGCTGCCGTCCAGGCTGATATAGCTTTCCCCGTCCGTCACATCTACCGCGGCTGTGGCGTCGTCTGCCTGGTATTCCACCGCAATGGGATGAACTGTTTCAGGCGTACTGACTTTCAGCACCAGAGCAAAACGCTCCCCCTCCTCCAGCCATTCCGGCTCTCTCAAAGGAACCGTGTAAAAGCCGCTGTAGGGTACCGTTCCGCCGGCCACCTTTTTTCGGTTCTGCAGACTTTCCTCCCCCTCCATATGGTGAACCACCGAAATCTCGTAGGAGGTGCCGTCTCCCGTGGCATAGAAGCCTGCCGCTCTGAGAAACTCTCCCTTCTCCGCCTCATAAACGGCGGCCCCGTAGGCCGTCTCCTCCCCATATCCCACCTGTCCCACCCATCCGCACAGGTCGCTCTGATAAATACTGTCGTAATTGTCCGGGGGTTCGATTCCCGTGTAGACCAGGCCGTTCCTGCCGATATTGCTGTCATAATAGGAGACATAAAAATAGCCATCGTCTCCAAATTCCTCCCCCCAGCTGCTGACACACAAAAAAGCGCCGTCGCCTTCCGGCACCATCTGAAAATTCTCCTTCGGGTACTCATCGTCCCATCCCACGATCACCACATCATGGTTAAAGATCTCGTCTCCCTGATAGCAGTAGGAACTGTTCTCCTCATTATAAAAAGCCGACCGGCTGTCAGAGCCTGTGAGAGATGTGTACAGAGAGCTCTGAACGCCTCCGTATAAAAACACGGCCTGCTTAATGGCCTTAAAATCCCTGGACGGCAGAATCTGAATCTCCTGTACATGCACCGCCGGTTTCAGCCCGTCCGGCGAAACGCCGTCCCCGTAAGGGTCCTCCTCCTCCGTCACCGGCCCCTGCCACGCCAGGAGATACGCCATGGACATGGCAAATTCTCCTCCGTCCTTCTGATCCAGCGAAAAACTGTTGTGCAGCGACATGTGATCGGCCGAAAACTCCCCGGAGATCTCCGGAAGCAGCGCGGTCTCCAGAGCCGACAGCGACGCAAACGACCAGCACGTTCCATAGCTCCCCTGATTTCTTACCTTGGTGCTGCGTCCCGTTTTCCGGTAGTCGTAAGATCTGGGAAGTTTCCGGCTTTTACAGGACCCGCCCTTCTCCAGACAGACCCTAACGTCCCCCGGCCGTACACTGAGCTCATATCCGAATCCTCTGCAGACTGCCGTCAGGGGCACATACAGGATTCCGTCCTCTGTGAAAGGCTTCGTCTCCGGGGAAACTTTCTCAAGTCCCATGGCCATCCTGCGGCCGCTGTTTTCCAGTACAACGCAGGTATCGCCCCGGCACAGGACAATGGTGGAATCCGGGTATCTCAACACACTGATCCCGAGAACCTGCTCAATAAATTCTTCCGGCGCCAGCAATTCTGCGGAACCGTCCCCCGCTGCCGCAGCCTCACAGATTCTGTCCTCCGCTTCCAAAAAAATCCGCGCACCCACCAACAGCCGCTGCAGCCCCTTTTGCAGCCCAATCCCCTGTGCAGGGTCTGACTTCTTTGCGTCTTCCATCTCCCCTGTGCGTCCCTTGTCCCTGCCGCTCTCCGAAAACAGGCGCTTCTCTCCCCCCATATCGCCGGAACCGGGTCCCCGGCCTGCCCAATCCCCGCTGCACGCAAGCCACGAAACCACTGCCGCCGCTGCGCAGACGGCTGCCAGAGGACGCAGGAGATGTCTCACGTTCCTCAACCCCTGTCCCTGTTACGGGCAGGAGGTTTAGGACCTAAAAACTGATAGAAATACGTCTTCATCATTCCGTTATAAATCTTCCTGTTTTTGTCCGCCTTCCTTCCGATATACTTCTCCGCGTCCTCATATGCCGTGATAATATAAGCCGACCAGGAATCCAGGGCCCCTATCCGTTCCCCCAGCTCCCTGTACAGCCCCGGAAGGTTCTCCTTATCCTCGAGTCTCTCACCGTAAGGCGGATTCGCGATCAAAAACCCGTATTTTTTAGGGTGGCTCAGCGCGCTTACAGGCCGCTGCTGAAAATGGATCATGTGATCCACCCCTGCCGCCTGAGCGTTGGCTCTTGCCGCCTTCACAATATCCCCGTCAATATCATACCCCTGAATATCCACTTCCACATCGGAATCCACCAGATCCGCCGCCTCGTCCATGGCCTCATACCAGCACTTTCGGGCAATCAGGTTCTTCCAGTCTTCCGCCAGAAAAGACCGGTTCATCCCCGGAGCCATATTGGCCGCCATCATGGCCGCCTCAATGGGAAATGTCCCGCTCCCGCAAAAAGGATCCACCAGAATCCGGTCCCGCTTCCAGGGCGTCAGAAGAATCAGGGCCGCCGCCAGTGTCTCCGTAATAGGCGCCCTGCTGCTCAGCGTCCTGTATCCCCGCCTGTGCAGAGATTCCCCTGATGTGTCGATCCCCACGGTTACCTGATCCTTATAGAGAAACACTCGAAGCGGGTAACTGCTTCCGTTCTCCGGAAAAACTTCCGTCCTGTAAGCGGTTTTCATCCGCTCCACCATGGCCTTTTTCATGATCCTCTGTATGTCCGACGGGCTGAACAGCCTGCTCTTGATGGAAGATGCCTTGGTCACCCAGAATTTTCCGTCCCGGGGGATAAACTCCTCCCAGGCAATGGCTTTTGTATTCTGAAACAGCTCCTCAAAAGATTCCGCCCGGAAGCTTCCTGTCTTTAAGAGTATCCGCTCTGCGGTGCGGAGAAACACGTTGGCTCTGCATATGGCCTCATCATCACCTGTAAACGTGACTCTCCCGTCTTCTACCTGGCTGATCTCATACCCCAGGTCCACAATCTCCTTTTTCAGCACCGCCTCCATGCCAAAATGGCAGGGAGCTATCAGTTCATACGTCTTTTTCACAGGCATCTCCTCTGTTATAATGTGATTTCTTTTAATTTATTTCCGTCAAAATCATAGATTGTAAATATGCTTCCATCCAGCATTCCGTAACTGCCGGGATTCCCGCCTTTGGGAAGAGATACCGATCCCGGATTCAGGAGAAAGCAGTCCCCCATGGCCTGTGCAGCAGGCAGATGAGTATGACCGTGTATCAGTGCGTCCCCCTGTCTCATAGGCGGCAGGGTCTCCTCATTATATATATGGCCGTGAGTGGCATAGATGGTCTTTCCGTTTAAAACCAGCAGACCGTAATCCGCCATCATAGGGAACTCAAGCACCATCTGGTCAACCTCTGAATCGCAGTTGCCTCTCACTCCACAGATCCGGTTTTTATACTTGTTGAGCATGACAATAACCTGTTTGGGGTCGTAGTCTCTGGGCAGATCATTGCGCGGGCCGTGGTATAAAAGATCACCCAGCAGAATCAGCCGCTCTGCCCCGGACTCTTTGTACTTCTCCAGCGTCTTTTGGCAGTAATAAGCCGACCCGTGAATGTCAGACGCAAACATATATTTCATCACATATCCTCCTGATATTTCTCTGAATCAACAGTACTATTTTAAAGCTTTCCTATGGTATCTGTCAACCGGTTCTATGAACGTATAAGCCACATTCCCCGGTAAGCCGCCATTCCTCCCGCCACATTCACTACAGGGTATCCTCGCGCGGCCAGCTGGTTGCACACCAGCATGCTCTGACCCCCTCTTGTGCAGTACAGCACCAGCGGTATGCCCTCCTGGTACTCGAAAAGCTCTTCGTCCTCTATCATCTCCTCCATCTCCTCATAGGGAATATTCACAGCATCCTTTAAGTGAGAATATCTGTACGCATCCCTGCTGCGCAGGTCAATCAGTTCCATGGGCCTGTTGCAGGTTATCCAGCAGTCCAGTTCCCGCATGCTGATAGTCGGATACCTCATACACTATCACCTGTCCTTATTGTTATTATCAGTATATGTAAAATCGGGCAGCCCGTCACTGGCAGTCCGTCACGCAGAAAAAAGCCGTCCCAAAGATGGGGCGGCCTGTGCCGGGTCCTGTATACTACCGGCTGCTGTTCTGGCTGTTATTCTGGCTGCTGTTGCGGCTGCTGTTCTGGCTGTTGTTGCGGCTGCTGTTCTGATTGTTGTTCTGACTGTTGTTCTGGTTGTTGTTCTGGTTGTTATTTCTGCAGTTTCTGGCATCTTCCATATCACTATAATTATTTCTTGCCATGGTATTGTACCTCCTGAAAAATGATTTTTATTACAGGAGTAGTATGGCTTTCTTCTTAAGATTTATACTTGTGATTGCATTTTTTTCATAATTATATTATAATATAGGAGGAGTAAGGGTTTCCCTTAAACCCGCAAGATCCTTATGAAGAGATTGATACTCCCCTCAAAAAAGTCCGGCACCCCCTGCCGGACTTCTTTTTTGTTCCTTATTCTGTTCTTTTAATCCTTAATCTCCCAGCACGTTCTTAATTCGTGCCGGCGTCCTGTAATTCCACGGGGAAGTCTTGATTCCCGTCCTTTCCGTAGACGCATGGACTACTTGTCCGTTGCCGATATACATAGCTACATGGTTGATCCTGCTTCCGTTTCCGTAAAAAATCAGATCTCCGGGCCGCATCTGGTCAGCGCTTACGTCCACCCCCTGCTGTGCCTGGGCGCCGGAACTGCGGGCTATGGACACCCCTGCACCGTGAAGCAGCACATAACTGCTGAAACCTGAGCAGTCAGCCCCTGTGTGCGGGTCGTTGCCCCCGGCCCTGTACCTGCCTCCTACGAACTGGAGAGCATAATTCACCAGCTCCTGCCTTCGGGTCTCCGACAAATCCGCCTGCTGCTGAGCTTCCATGGATAACCTGTCCGCATCCTCCTCCTTAAGTTCCTTTACAATTACCCCGTCTTCCTCTGTGAGGATATAGCCTGTGCTCTCTCCCACCTGGACTTCCACCCAGCCGTCTCCCTGGTCGGAAAGGACTTCATAAACATCACCCTCTGACGCCTGCTTTAAAGTATCCTCCGAATCTATGGATGTGTAGACAGGATGACTTCCTGCCTCGATGGTCACTATGTAATCCTGAAGATGAGCTCCCGGTCCCTTCGCCATACCGTATGCTGCCCAGGTCTCCATAGCGCCTCCCCATGACAGTGTACCGCACAGCGCCATGGCGCAAATTCTGTATCTGATCCTACTGTTTTTCATATTTTAACTCCTTACTATATATTTCATTTTTTCTCTTCATTTGTTACGTAAATGTTAACTTTTTAATAATTATATGTCATATTTATTACTTTGTCAAGCAAAAACGGCTTCAAAACTGTTACACTCCAGTTTTGAAGCCGTTTTTACGGGATAAATCCATATTTAATTTAAAACATTCGTAATAATTTTACCGTCGCCTGCCGCTGTTTCTGATAATGGTCACAATAAGCCAGATCATGAAAAGCGGACCGATAAAAGGCATCAGCAACGCAAAAATCCCACCGATAATCGTAAACACCAGATAGATAACCCCAAATACCACCAGCGCTGCCAAAAGTTTTCCATACCACTTATCCATGGCGAATATGTGAAATGACCGGCCGGTGTCAAAGGGGCTGCGGGCGTATCCGCCTTCGTCCCGCCCCATGTCGGGGCCGCTGTCGTATTCGTACCCGCTTCCCGACTGATATCTGCTGTTCCCCGCCCCGTCGGTAGTGTCCTCAATGGTCCTGGCTATGAGCCGGGGATCTCCTATCTCTGCGATCACCTCTTCCTCCGTTCGCCCCTTGCGGACCTCGTCTGCAATGTATCCGTCATAATACCGTATATTTTCTTCCACCACCCCCGGCGGCACATCCCCTGTGAGGGCCCGGCGCAGTATCTGAAGAAATTCCTCTTTTCTCATGCAATTCTCCCTTGATTAATCTTCCAAATCTTGAATCTTCTGACATGCTTCTCACATATTTGATCTAGTGTACCATGATTCTCTACGGCCGTAAATGCTAACATTCTTAAATAATCCTAAAGAAATAGTAAATTCTGTTTCGATCAGAGGCATTCTCCCTCTCAGAACACCTTCTCCTTCAGCACGCCTTCCCTGTAAGCGTTGACCAGTTCTTTCAGATCCGAAATGGTCTCCATCAGCTCTGCCCCCAGATCCGTGTCCCCCACCATAACCCGCCGCTTCATCTTTTCCACAATCGTCACCTTCGGGGTGTTCTCCTTTCCCCGGCAGAAGGGCTTATGCTCCGCCAGGGCCAGATGACGTGAATTGTGGATCAGCGTATACCCGGCGATTCCGGTCTTGCTCTGATACGCCTTGGACAGCCCTCCATCTATGATGTAGAGCTTTCCGCCTGCCTTTACCGGCGTCTCCCCATCCTTAATCTTCACTGGCACATGACCGTTGATTATGTGGGAACCCTTGATAGGAAGCCCGAATTCTCTCAGAATCTTATCACAGCACTCCTCCCGGATGCTCAGCTGATAGTAGGGATTCATAACCTCCCTGTGAGTCCGTTTGTCCCCTATAAAATAATGCTCAAAAGTGGTCATCTTATCCTTGCCGTACACCGGAGATTTTTCCCCGCACCACAGATACCACATAAAATCTCTGGCCGCGGCCTTATCAGGATTGCTCTCCGGGAGGAAATACGCGCTCTGTACCATCTTGTCCACCATATCCATAAGCCCTTTTCCGCTGTAGGAAATGCCGTAAAGTTCCATAGTGTCAAAACTTCCGTCCTTTTTCATGGGAATGCATCCGTGGTAGAGCAGGTTCTGATTAGACGATTTGTACATGGCCCCATGAGAGTAAAGAAATTTTACGTGTTTATGGAGAAGCTGGCTGTGGGTGAAGGACATGCGCAGCGTGTGGAGAAGTTCCTCCTCCTCCGAAGTCAGTTTCAGAGGATCCCCGGGATCCACGGTGGGAAACGACATGTCCAGCATCTCATAGGTCTTCCCCTCCACGGTCACGGTTCCATGCTCAAAATCCACCTGTTCCAGAAGCCTCCGTCCCTCCATCTGATACTCAGGATGGCGTCTTATGATCTGTCCCTCAATCTTAAACTGCATGACAGCCACCGCCTTATGCATCTTAGCCACCAGCCCCGGGTCCACGATATCATAGATATTCTCGTCCAAAATATGAGGCACAAACCGAATGCATGGATCGTTCTTATACACACTGGCCGCAAACATGGACAGCGGCCGCAGGTTGATACCGTAACCGTCCTCCAGCACGTCAAAGCTGTTGTAGCTGATGGCGATGCGCAGCACATTGCAGATGCAGGCCAGATTGCCCGTGGCCGCTCCCATCCAGGAGACATCATGGTTGCCCCACTGGATATCCACATCGTGAAACTGCATCAGCTCATTCATAATCAGATCCGCCCTTGGACCCCTGTCAAAAATATCCCCTATAATATGAAGGTTGTCAATGGTCAGGTTCTGAATCAGGCGGCACAGGGCGATGATGAACTTGTCCGCGGTATGTATGTCTATGATGGAACGGATAATCTCACTGTAATAAACCCTCTTGTTCTCCCCCTTGTAATCCACATGCAGAAGCTCATCAATAATATAGGCAAACTCTTCGGGGAGCTTCTTGCGCACCTTGGAGCGGGTATACTTGGAGGACACCACCTTGCAGATCTCCACCAGGCGGTAGATGTTGATCCGCTTCCACTCATCCGTTGCCTTCCCGGCCGAATCCTGCTCCCGCAGAGCCTTGTCCGGATAATAGATCAGATTGGCCAGCGCTTCCTGGTCCTCCTCCGGGATCACATAACCGAAGGTTTCCTTGATCTTTTCCCGGATAATCCCCGACGAGCTTCTCAGAAGATGGATAAACGCCTCATGTTCCCCGTGAAGATCGCTGAAAAAGTATTCCGTACCTTTGGGCAGCCCCCGTATAGCAGTCAGGTTGATAATCTCACTGGACGCAGCCTTGATGGTGGGATACTCCCTGGCCAAAAGCTTCAGATACGCTAAATCCCTCAATGTATTTTCCTCCTGCTCCTTGCATTTTTCTTACTGCTATAGTAACATAAACTGGAAAGATTCACCAGTACATAAATCAGTACATAAAAGGGAATCCCAAGAAGGAGAATCACGATGGAACAGCTGTATGTTTTGGGCACGGGTAATGCCACCGTGACCCGCTGCTACAACACATGCTTTGCGATCAGAAATACACAGAAACAGTTTTTTCTTGTGGATGCCGGCGGCGGCAACGGTATCCTGCGGATCCTGCAGGATATGGATATGGAGCTGTCACGGATTCACCACATTTTTATTACCCATGAACATACGGATCACATCCTTGGCATTGTGTGGCTTATCCGGGTTATCGCCACGAGGATGAGAAACGGACAGTATGACGGAGATCTGAATATTTACGGTCATACGGATCTTACGGAGACCATCGCGACCATCTGCCGTCTCACGGTTGAGGGAAAATTCTTCGAAATGATCGGCGACAGGATCCATCTGGTTTCTGTCCATGACAAAGAGACGGTCCGGATTCTGGATTATCCGGTGACGTTTTTTGATATTCACTCGACCAAGGCCAGACAGTACGGGTTCACGGCCGTTCTGGAGAACGGACAGCGGTTCACCTGCTGCGGTGACGAGCCTTTTAACCAGGACTGCCTGGAATACGTAAAGGACAGCTGCTGGCTTACCCATGAGGCGTTCTGTCTTTACAGCCAGAGGGATCTGTTCAAGCCCTATGAAAAGCACCACAGCACGGTGAAGGACGCCTGCGAGCTGGGGGAAAAACTGGGAATCGAAAATCTGATTCTGTGGCACACGGAAGACAAAAATATCCGGAGACGGCAGGCCCTTTATATGGAGGAGGGAAAATCTTACTTTTCCGGCAATCTGTATGTGCCGGAGGATGGAACCGTGATTGAACTTCGGTAATCTTCCGCATTCATGGCTGCCCCGTCATTCTCCGGGCAGCCTCTGCTGCGCTGATTCGCCCGGTTTGCCCGGTTTGCCGACGTTATGTCCATCCTCCGGCAGTCTCTGCTCCGCCGATTCGCCCGATTTGCCAACGTTACCTTCATCCCCCGGTGCCTTCTGCTCCGCCGATTCGCCTGATTCGCCCGGTTCGCCGTCGTTACCTTCATCCTCCGGCAGTCTCTGCTCCACCGGTCCGCCCGGTATCGCCGGGTCAGCCATCTGATACACCCGGTAGTACTCCTTCGTCTCCTGTTTCTTCACCGTCTCAGACCGGTTCACGGCCAAAAATCTGGTAATCTCGTAACAGTCGATCCATATCTCATTATTCCCGTCCTTCTGCGACTCGTCAAAAATCAGCTGAATCCCGAAGTGAAGATGAGGTTCATCAATATTGTTGGTATTCTCTGTCCTACTGTATCCGGTCCTCCCAAGATATCCGATCACGTCTCCCGCCTGGACCACACTCCCTTCCCGGAGAGATTTGTGGTACGGAAAGTTCTTGCGCAGGTGAGCGTAATAGTAGTACCGTTTTCCATCGAAGCTGCGGATACCCAGCCGCCACCCGCCGTACTGGTTCCAGCCAATAGCCTCCACATACCCGGACTCCACCGCAATCACCGGCGTTCCCACCTGTCCCATCATGTCGTGGCCCAGATGCTGCCGCTTAAATCCGTAGCTTCTGGCAGCACCGAAATCGTCATAGTCGTTATAAGGGTAATTCCTGGCAATGGGAGAGAAGGCCTTCAGTCCGTACTTTGTCACCCACACTTTGCCGTCGTCCCCGTTTTTCTCCTGCGGCTTCCCGTCCTCCATATTCGGATTCTCTCCCCCGTTTTCGCCGTCTCCTGCCTGCTGTTTTCCGTCTTCCCTGTGCTCCTCAAGGGCAAACTCCGGGGCCTCCGCAGCCGGAATCTGCACCCGAAACTCTCCCACCATACCGCCCAGCACTGCCCCGTAAGCTTCCAGATAGTATGAATAATATTTCATATCTTTTGTGATATCCTCCATCTTCTCTCCGCCCATGACCCGGTCTGCCACAGTCTTCATGTCCGCCGCCTTATATCTGGAAAAATCCCCTCCGTAGCGGGCCCCCAGATAAGCCAGCAGCTCAATCCAGTTAAGATGGATGTCTGACTGACATGTATCCACATCATACCGAAACGCCTGCTGCATAGCCTCTTTGGTCACCTGGAAATCCACCCACTTGATAAAGTCCTGCTTTTTGCTCTTTGAGTTCCCTGAACTTCCATCCTCCCTGGACTCCTCATTCCCGTTTTTTCCGGTTTTTTCTGACACCTGGCCGCTTACCGCGATGCTGTCGGAAATCACCGTTCCCACAGGGGACAATAATATAAGAAATGCGGCCAAAAGGACGCATTCCAAAGATATGACCAGATTGATAAATTTCGGCGGACGATTATCACGCATACTCTTTCCCTCTTACCCTTCTCCGAATCAGGCCTTTTAAGACAAGGCTTTATAAGAAAAAGATATGCCGTAACATCTGAAAATAGAATCCCCCTTTCCCCGCCAGATACTTTCAGAGGCGCAAAGAGACTCCAAACACACACTACCCCTCCACCGGGACCAGGACCATCTCCTCCATATAATTTTCATCCTGAGCCGTGGAACAGAACCTTTGAACCGAAAAAATATCTCCTTCCACCGTAAACCCATGTCGGGCACAGATCCCCAACGGCTCCTCCAAGATCAGTTCCACCGCTCTCTGAGGGCTGTTCAGACTCCGCTTCCTCCTCTCCCGCACATGGTAAACCAGGCATTTTTCCGGCTCTATGAGCCTGACCTCCCCGTTGATGAATATTCCCAGCCGGTCGGCCGCTGCCTTCCCGATCCGCAGCCCCATATACCACCGTCCCACCGACTTTATCTCAGGCCTGGAATCCAGCCTTTCAAACCGGGAGCAGGTCTCCACCACAGGCATGTAGTCATTCCACTTGAGGGCCGCCTCATACCGTCCTTCGCTGCCCTCAAACTGCCCTTCACAAGCATTTTCCACATAGTAAAAAGGTTCCGGCCTCAAGACGCTCCAGTCTCCGCCCTTATCGGTCTTACCCGGCCCGGACATCTGGTCCATGTACGCAAGTATCTCCTGATACAGCCGGCACTTTCCGGCGATCAGTCCCCTCTTCTCCTCAAACAACGCCGCCATATCCGCCGAAGCCGTGTGATTCAAAATATCCGCAATCTCCCTGCTGGTAAATCCCATATTCTGCAGACGGATACACTGTACCACCAGCATGGCCTGATGAAACTCATAGTACCGGTACCCCGACTCCGCCACATGAGGTTTCAGCAGCCCGTACTTCTCATGGTGCTTCAAAAACCCGGCACTTACTCCCAGGTTTTTGGCAAATTCGCCGATTTTATAATGCCTGCCCATCCAGAATCCCTCCCTCTCTCTGCCCTTTTGCGCTACGGATCAAACCGCCTGTAGTCCTAACCCGGTCCTGCCCTGCGCCGAATACTTTTCATAACTCCATACTTCTTTTGATTTTACCATATTTCCAATCCCCTCACAATTGCGCAATCCCTCATTTTTCTGCCATTTCTCTGTTGCCATGCAAATAAATTCCTGTTTTCCCCGCCTTTCTTGACTTGAATCCTGGTTCAGGTTATATAATAGCCTCACATAATATGAGGAGGATAAAAAAATGTCAGAACAATTAACCCGCCGTAATTTCCTGAAAGGTGTGGCCGGCGTCGTAGGCGTTGCCGCCGTCAGCTCCATAACCGGATGCGCCTCTAAAGAAACTCCCGCCACCAGCGCAGCAGCCGAGACCACTTCTGCCGCTGCCACGACCGCCGCCGAAACAACTGCCGCTGCCGGAAGCGGAAAATACATCCCTGGCACCTACACAGGCACTGCCGACGGCATCCACAGCACCATCACCGTCACCATGACTTTTGACGAAGAAAATGTTACGGACGTGGTCCTTGACGTGTCCGGTGAAACACCAGGCTACGGCCAGGATGCAGGGGACGCGCTGAGGGAAGCCCTTCTGACCGCCCAGAGCACGGAGATCGACGGGGTAAGCGGCTCTACCATCACCTCCCAAGCCGTCATCGTGGCAGCCGGCAAATGCTTTGCCCAGGCGAGAGGAGAGGCCGTTGTGGACATCATCACCGTCGACAAAGGAAGCGCGGACGACTGGCTGGGAACCGAACCCAATATTGACGACGCCTCCATCGCCGAAACATGGGATACGGACATCCTCATCGTGGGAGCCGGAAACGGCGGCATGTGTGCAGCCGCCTACGCCGCCCAGAAGGGTCTGAAATTCCGTGTCATTGAGCAGAATCCCGTGGTGCAGGACACCCGCCACTGGTACGGCGCCATCGACAGCTCCGAATCCAAAAAGGCCGGCGTCACTGTAAACCGCAAAAAGCTTCTGGCGGAGATCAGCCGCTACGCCTCCGGCAAATGCGACCAGAGAGTCGTGTCCACCTGGATCAACGAATCCGCAGCCATGCACGATTTCGTGGCCGGTATCCTGGAAAGTGACCCGTACAATTACACCTGTGTCTTTACCGCCGGTGAGGAGGCCCGCTGGCCCGACAGCCCGGACAGCCCGGATTACATGTTCCCGGAACAGGAGCACACCTACCACGGCTCCGAAATCCCCCGCAACGAAGTGTTCCAGCAGTACATAGAAGACCTTGGATACAGCATTGATTTTAACACCAGCCTTGTAAAGCTGGAGAAGGATGCAAACGGCCGGGTCACCGGCATCATCGCCCAGAAAAGCTCAGGGGAATTCGTCCGTGTCAACGCGGCAAAAGGGGTTCTCTTAGCCTGCGGCGGATACCCCGGCAACCCCTACATGATGGAGGCCCTGGATCCCCTGGGAACCAGCGTCACCACAGCCTGCAGCTTCAGCCCCAGCGACCAGGGCATGGGCATCCGTGCCGCCATGTGGGCAGGCGCCTCCCTGGATAAGGAAGCCGCTCCCATGCTGTTTGACAGGGGTCTGGTAGCTCCCGGCGTAGACGGCGGATATGTGGAAAGCCCTTCTGCCTTTGGCGGCAAGGCATTCCCCGGCACGGTAAAACAGTACAACCCGGGCACCCAGCCCTTCCTGAAGGTAAACCGCATGGGCCTGCGTTTCACCAACGAATCAAGCCCCTACAACGATACCTCCTACGCGGCCGGCAATCAGCCGGGACGGGTGTACGCTCAGATCCACGACTCCAACTACATGGAGGACATTAAGCGGTTCCACACCATCGGCTGTTCCGCCATGGCCCGCAACGTCCCCGGCATGATGGAGGGACAGATCGCTCAGTACGTGGAGGAAGGGCTTATTTTCCAGGCCGACACGCTGGAAGAGCTGGCTGACAAGCTGGGATTTGACGCTGAGGCCAAGGCCAATTTCCTGGCAACCGTGGAGCGCTACAACGAACTGTACGACAACCAGAGCGACGACGACTTCGGAAAAATGGCCCCCCGTTTAAGTGCGATTCGCCAGGCGCCTTTCTACGGCTGCTGGCTGGGCGCCTCCCTCCTCACCACAGAGCAGGGCATCGCCATCAACGAAAACACGCAGGCTCTGGACGAAGAGCGCAGGCCCATTGAGGGGCTGTATGTCACCGGAGATATGTCCGGCAGCTTCTTTGCCAACAACTATCCCTGCCTGATGCCTGGTATTGCGTGCGGCCGTACTCTGACTTTTGCCATTAAAGCAGTTAAGCAGATGGGCGGACTGGAATAACAGGGAGCAAGCCGGCTGTTCTTTGTCAGATTTGGGAGCCGGAAACCTGCTGCCAAGGGAAACAGCCCCCGGGAATAATCCCGGGGGCCCCTCGCAGGAGAGGGTTTGTTGGGATCACAGATTATACTGATGTCCCCTTTAAAGATTTATCAAATATCCATATGCTTCCTCATTTTCAAACGTAAAACAGGCCCCTCTTTGTCCCCATGCAGTTCATAATAGAAAATATACTGCTGCATCACCCCCAAAATCCCCTCATACCTCCTTATTGGAAATCCCCTCCTGTAATGCCTCCCCAAAGCCTGGCTGATATGGGTATCCACCGGAAATGCCTCCAGATGGTGAAGCGCGAACAGGCAGATACACTCCGCCACCTTCTCTCCCACTCCATACAGTTTAAGCAGCTCCTCTTTAGCCTCCCGGTACCCCATCTCCCTGACCCTGTCCAAATCCGTTTCCCCCGAAACCACACGTTTAGCCGCCCGCACCACATACTTGCTGCGGTATCCC
>JAAWHK010000065.1 GCA_022795805.1 Hungatella sp.
TCATAATGAATGCACTCTCCTTTTTCCTTTTTTGGTCCTTCTTTTCGAAGTTCCCCTTTTGCATTACGAGGTAATTATACTTCCTATAATGGAAATTATCAATACCTTTTTGACTTTTTTGACATTTTTTTATAAATGCTTTATAAATCAGGTTTGTAATCTCTCAGGAAATATCCTTTCCTCAATCACACCGTTAGTATAATACACTTTTAAGAAAAATGCTATAACTTTTCTCTGTGCATTTTCTTACATAAAGTTTACGAAAACCCACTTTTTTTCTTAGATTGTACCGAAATCCATACAATCTTTCTCCTGAATAGCCTGAATCCCAGATATCGACAGCATCCGCGCATTTCCCCACATCCGATTTCCTGTCATTCTTCCCCTCACGCTCCCCCCCACATCTCTGCTTGTTTTTCTCTCGTTATATGGTATAATGTTCATATATATAAGTAATATTTGTTTTTTGAACGGAGGAATTTGTTATGGACAGACATGCATTGATATGCAGAAATATATTGGAGCGCCCGCAGATTACCCAGCGTGAGCTGGCCCAGGCTATGGATATATCTCTCGGGTCGACAAACCGATTAATAAAAGAGTGTCTCGAACGCAATCTCATGGTTGTCCTGGCTGACGGCCGCTATGAGATTACTTCTGAAGGCAGAGAGTACCTGGAACCGTACCGTGTAGACGGGGCCGTGATTATCGCAGCAGGTTTTGGTTCCCGTTTTGTACCGTTGACATTCGAGACTCCCAAGGGGCTTTTGGAGGTTTTCGGCGAGCGGATGATAGAGCGGCAGATCCGCCAGCTCCATCAGGCAGGCGTCACTGACATCACCATCGTGGTCGGCTACCTTAAGGAAAAATTCGAATACCTTATTGATAAGTATAATGTAAAGCTTCTCTATAATAGAGAATACGCCTCAAAGAATACCCTGGCCACCATATACCACGCCCGCAGACTCTTTAAAGGCCGCAATATGTATCTTCTGGCCTCTGACAACTGGATGCGTGAAAACATGTATCATGCATATGAATGCTGCTCCTGGTATTCATCCGTATATCAGGAAGGCGATACTTCTGAGTGGTGTCTTTCATTTAATAAGAAGGGAAAAATATCCCGCGTGGAAATAGGCGGCCGCGATTCATGGGTTATGTACGGCCCCGCATTCTTCCGGAAAGAATGGTCCGAATACTATTTGCCTGTTCTTGAAGCCTACTATTCCATCCCCGGAACGGAACAATTCCACTGGGAAAATGTATATATGGATCTGGTAAACGGCACGGCGCTGAGGCGGCTTCGTGAATCGGGACTCTCACACCTTCAGGGACGGCCTCTAAAAGAATACGGGCCGGAACAGGAGAAACTGACACTCTATATCAACCGCCAGGACAGCCGCCAGGTGTATGAATTCGAAAATCTCGAAGAGCTGCGCCGGTTTGATACCAGATATCAAAATCATTCTGACAATGAAGCCATGGAACTCGTCTCCCGTGTTCTTCACATTCCTGAGGCCGATATACGGCACATCCGATGCTTGAAATCCGGAATGACCAATCAGTCCTTCCTGTTTTCCGTGTCCGGCAAACAGTATATCTGCCGAATTCCAGGTCCCGGAACCGAATTTCTCATAAACCGCCGGCAGGAAGCAGCCGTCTATGATGCGGTTCAGCCTCTCGGAATAACCGAGCATGTAATTTACCTTAACGGTGAAAACGGATATAAAATCTCCGAGTATTATGACGGTGCACGTAATTCCGATGCCAGCAGCTGGCAGGACGTAAACCGATGCATGGCACTCCTGAGACAGGTTCACAGGGCAGATATTCACGTTGAACACCGGTTTAATATCCGGGAACGAATTGAATTTTACGAAAAACTCTGCATGACCCACGGAGGAATCCCTTTTGAGGACTATAATGCCGTAAAAGAAAAGATGACGGATCTCATGGACCGTCTGGATGCCATGAACCGTCCTGAAACTCTTTCACACATTGACAGTGTGGCCGACAATTTCCTATTTCTGGCGGACGGAAGTCTGCGGCTGATTGACTGGGAATATGCGGGCATGTGCGATCCTCTTATTGATGTCGCCATGTGCGCTATCTATTCCTATTATGATGAGGAACAGACGGATCACCTCATAGATCTCTATCTGGAACGGAAGCCCACAGCTCAGGAGGCGGCTGTCATCTACTCTTATGTGGCTCTCGGAGGTTTCCTGTGGAGCCTGTGGGCCGTGTACAAAAGCCACATAGGCGAGGAATTCGGCGAATACACATTGATCATGTACCGTTACGCCAAACGTTATTATAACCGTATGCAGACCGTTTTGCCTCAGGCTGCTTCCGGCGGCAGTGTTTGATAAAAATGTTTAAAGATAAAAATATTTCTATTTTTCTCTATCCCTCAGGTTACACTTGTGGTATACTTAAAAGAGCGCACTCGTGCGCGGTATCAATACTTACAGATAAGGAGGAGTTGCTTTGATACATCGAAAACGCCTTCGTGCCGCAGTCTTTGCAGGAATTCTGGCGCTTACGACTCTGGCCCCGGTATCTGACGCACTGGCTGCCGGCTGGAGCAGAAGCGGTGATAGCTGGGTATACTATGATAATAATGGTTCTCTATATAAAGGATGGATCCGGACCACGGACGGATACTACTATCTTGACCTGACCAGCGGTAAGATGACCATAGGCTGGAAGCAGATTAACAATAAATGGTACTATTTCAAATCCAACGGCATCATGGCATCCAACGGCTGGATCAGCGACGGAGGGAAGTTCTATTATCTTCTGGATGACGGAACCATGGTAACCGGATGGCTGAAAATCGGCGAGGACTATTACTTCCTGAAATCCACCGGAGCCATGTGCACAGGCTGGAGGCAGATGGATAACGCCTGGTATTATTTTGAGCCTTCCGGAAAGGTCGTTATGGGCTGGAAGCAGATTAACGGTTCCTGGTACTACTTCAGCACCGACGCCAAGATGGTGACCGGGTGGCTGAACCTCAACAATACCTATTACTATCTCAGCACCGACGGCAGGATGCTGACCGGATGGCTCAGTGATAACACCAACCGGTATTATATGGATGTTTCCAACGGTACCATGGCCAGAGACTGGAAGCAGATCGACGGCAGCTGGTACTACTTTAACGGTTCTGGTCACATGCAGACCGGATGGGTCACTCTAAACGGCAGTTACTACTACCTGGATCCGTCCACAGGCAGGATGGCTGCCAATACCACGTTGAACATCAACGGATCGTCCTACACCTTTAACGCCAATGGTGTCTACCAGAACGGCGGCTCCGTTTCCTCAGGGAGCAGTAACTCAGGAGGGCCTGGCGGCAGTTCATACGGATCCTCCTCCGGAGGACCACAGACATCCTCTCCGACTCCTGGCGGAACCGGTTCAGGCTCCTCTCTCAAGGAGGGTCTTACCGGAGGACCGGGCGCTCATTAGTATAACCTGGCAGCGAACACACCTATGCAGATATATATCCGGCAGGCCTACCTGCCATTCCTGAACTTAGACTTCCTGTCGGACTGAGACATTCAAAAAGGACAGCTTCGGATCCCCCATCCGAAACTGTCCTTTTATATGGTATGATACCAGGGTCAAAAGACCTTTCGACCCCAACATCATGGTATTTAATAAAACAATCTGTTTACCGCGCTGAAAATACCTCTGAAGGAGGCTCTGGTAATATTGGAACTGATTCCCACACCGTAAGTCACCTTGCCTGTCTTCACATCCATCAGATGAATATAGGAGGCAGCCTGGGCGCCCGAACCGGAAGTCAGAGCATGCTCGCTGTAATCCAACACCCGAATCTCAATACCCAGTTCATTCTCAAGGCCTTTCTGAATAGCGTCAATAGGACCGTTGCCTACGCCTTCAAACACTTTCTCAAGGCCGTTGTTTGTATAAGTAACCTTCACCAGCGTTGCAAAATCGCCGTTCTCGTTCTCCGTATCCGTAATCTGGCACCTGCGGAAATGGATAGGCTCCTTGCGCTCCGTATAATTGCTTCTGAATTCCTCCATGATCTGTTCCGGAACCACTTCACCCTGTTTCTCGGAAATCGACTGAATCACGTCTGCAAATTCCTTGTGCATTCCCTTGGGAAGCTTGAATCCGAAGAATGTGTCCATAATAAACGCCACTCCGCCTTTGCCCGACTGGCTGTTGATGCGGACCACCGGTTCATACTCTCTTCCGATATCGCTGGGATCAATAGGAAGATACGGTACTTCCCAATACTGTCCCTTCCTCTCACGAAGAGCGCTCATCCCCTTATTGATCGCATCCTGGTGAGAGCCTGAGAACGCGGTAAACACCAGTTTGCCCGCATAAGGATGCCGCTCCGGAATATCCATCTTGGTGCACCGCTCGTACACCTCTGCAATGCTGCGGATATTTTCAATCTCCAGGTTGGGATTAATGCCCTGGGAGAACATATTGTACGCCAGTGTCAGGATATCCACATTGCCTGTGCGCTCACCGTTGCCAAACAGCGTTCCCTCCACTCGCTCCGCTCCTGCCAGAATCGCCAGTTCCGTAGCCGCCACGCCGGTTCCTCTGTCATTGTGGGGATGCACGCTGAGGATAATGCTGTCCCTGTTCTTGAAATGAATGTTCATCCATTCAATCTGATCCGCATATACGTTGGGCGTCGTCATCTCCACTGTGGACGGAAGATTAATAATGATGGGATTCTCCGGTGTCGCTCCCCAAGTCTCCTGCACCGCCGTACAGATCTCCAGCGCATAGTCCAGCTCCGTTCCCGTAAAGCTTTCCGGCGAATATTCCAGCACCAGATTCCCGTCAAAGCCGGCCGCATATTTTTTCACCATGTTGGTTCCGTCAACGGCAATCTGAATAATCTCCTCCTTGGTCTTATTGAAGACCACGTCCCTCTGCAGCGTGGAAGTAGAGTTATATATATGCACTACCACATTCTGAATTCCGCGTATCGCCTCAAAAGTCCTCTTTATCAGATGTTCCCTGCACTGTACCAGCACCTGCACCCGCACGTCGTCGGGAATCATCCGGCGCTCCACCAGCTGACGCAGGAAATCATACTCAATCTGGGATGCAGCCGGAAAACCGATCTCGATCTCCTTAAATCCCAGCCTGATCAGCATATTAAAGAACTCCATCTTCTCTTCTACCACCATGGGCTCCACCAGAGCCTGATTGCCGTCCCGCAGATCCACGCTGCACCATGTGGGGGCTTTCTGAATCTGCCTAAACGGCCAGCTCCTCTCAGGGAAATCCACAACAGGTACTCTTTTATACCGCTGATAATTCAACATATTCTTTCCTCCTAGTTTGTAATCGTAATTCCGGTGTCTTCTCCCGCAATTTCCTCTGTCTTTATGCCTCTGTCAGGTGTCCCCGGCTCTTCATCACCTCAATCACCTGATCCACATACTTCTCACAAGTCTCATGGCTGGCTGCCTCCGCCATCACCCGGACCACCGGTTCCGTACCTGACTGGCGCAGCAGAATACGTCCTTCCTCCCCCAGGGCCTCTGTCACTTTTTCAACTTCCGCTTTTACGGCCTGATCCTCCTGGGCCGCCAGTTTATCCTTTACTTTTACATTCTTAAGTACCTGGGGATAGATCTCGATCTCCGAGGCCAGCTTCGCCAGAGTCTGCTTTCTCTCCAGAATCACCTCCATCACTTTCAGGGAAGTGAGGATCCCGTCTCCTGTAGTGGCATTTTTGCTGAAAATAATATGGCCTGACTGCTCGCCGCCGAGACAGTGTCCGTAAGAGGACATATTCTCATACACGTATTTATCGCCTACCGCCGTCTTCTCGTAGGAGATTCCCTCTCTGTCCAGCGCCTTGTAAAGGCCGAAATTCGACATAATGGTGGTTACGACCGTGTTATTCACCAGGGTTCCCTGCTGTTTCATGTACTTTCCGCAGATATACATAATCTTATCTCCGTCCACCACCTCACCGTCGCCGTCCACGGCGATACACCGATCCGCATCCCCGTCGTATGCAAAACCTACATCCAAATGGTTGCGCTTTACATACTCCTGCAGCACATGAATGTGAGTGGAACCGCACTCCGTATTGATATTCAGACCATTGGGATCGCTGTTGATCACATACGTATCCGCCCCCAAAGCATCAAACACATTCTTGGCAATGGCAGACGCGCTGCCGTTGGCACAGTCCAGGCCTACCCGCATATTCTTAAAGGAGCGGGTGGCAATGGAAATCAGGTATCCGATGTAGCGGTTCCGTCCCGCGGCAAAATCTATGGTACGGCCGATAGCATCCTTTCTGGCCAGAGGTATCTCTCCCATCTCTCCGTCCAGATACTGCTCTATCTTTTCGATCACAGATTCCTCCAGCTTTTCGCCGCGCTCGTTAATCACTTTAATGCCGTTGTCATAAAAAGGATTATGGCTGGCAGAAATCATGATTCCGCAGTTGAATCCCTCTGTTCTGACCACATAGGATACACTGGGGGTGGTGGTCACATGCAGAAGATACACATCCGCTCCGGAGGCAGTCAGACCTGCCACCAGGGAATACTCAAACATATAGCTGCTTCTTCTGGTATCCTTTCCTATAACGATCCGACAGCGTGTGTCCGGTTCCTTCTGACCGTAAAACCATCCCAAAAAACGTCCGACTTTGTATGCATGCTCCACAGTCAGATCCACGTTGGCCTCACCGCGAAATCCATCGGTTCCAAAATATTTTCCCATATATACTGTCCTCCCAACTGAATTTATATCAATAACAAACTACAATCCTGCATAATAAGGTACAGTATAACACACTGTCCCCATGTTTGCAATTTCCAAATTTATTCTGTTTTCCAAGTATTCTCGTCCGTCTCCACCGCAAACAGTATGGTGCGCCCGTCATCCACCTCATAGCTGCAGGTGACCAGCGTGTACAGTCCTGTGATCGTCCCCTCCGGAATCTCCCCATATTCACACGGCTCCAGCATCTTCTGCACAAATTCTTCAAAAGCCTCCCTGCTGCGAAATCTGGTTCTGCGCACCTCTGGCGTATTCTCTATGTAATAGCAGGACACGGCCTTCAAATGTATGGTCTCCCTGGGAGTGTAGATCTCAAAATACTGGTGCTCCTTAAAAAATGTCTCATCTTTATAGAGATTTATGTCTCTGAACATAAAACCGTTTTTCATGTTGTGTCCATAGATAATCGTATTATATCCCCGCAAATTTTTCTGACTCTCAAAATCCAGAAAAATACTCCCGGCCGAACTTTCCTCCCCCTCAAAACTCATGTGAAGATACGCATCATTGTCATGGCTCTGAACAATGGGATAATCAATGTTGGTATCGGGTATACGAATCCATCCCACCACATCGGGATTGATCTCTGACAGCTTTTCGAAATCAATGGGGGACCTGTAGGGCTCCTTTGCTGCTGCGCCGCCGGTCGCCGTCTGTATCGTCTCTCTACTCTTTCTTGTCTCTGCAGCTGTTTCCTCCAGATCCACCATCCGCGCCAGTTTCTCATAGTCCTTCTGAGATATATGACTCTCCATATACCCCCTGAAAAATCCCAATCCGCTTATCAGCGCTGCCACCGTAAGCAGCGCCACTATCATCTTATGTATCAGACCGCTTTTTTGTGTGTTTCTGCCTTCCATATAATCTCTCTTTATTTTCCTCCTGGCAGCCGTCCATCGAAAATTAAAAGCCCTGACAGCCGGCACTTACCATCCGCCGAATCCGTTCCAGGGCTTTTTTGTCTTGATTGTTTACACTGTGTCACTCATCTTTGCCAGCTTAGCCGCCTGGTCCGCCGCAATCAGGCTGTCTATGATCTCCTGAATATCTCCGTTCATAACAGAATCAATCTTGTAAAGAGTCAGCTTGATCCGGTGTTCGGTTACCCTTCCCTGGGGGAAATTGTAGGTACGAATCTTCTCCGAACGGTCACCTGTGCCGATCTGGCTTCTTCGCTCCTCAGCCTCGGAACTCTGGCGTTTTTCCAGCTCCATATCATACAGTTTGGACCGAAGCAGCCGGAAAGCTTTCTCCTTATTCTGCAGCTGGGATTTCTCCGTCTGGCTGTAGATTACGATTCCGGTGGGGATGTGAGTCAGACGCACGGCGGAATCCGTAGTGTTGACGCACTGCCCGCCATTTCCGGAAGCACGCATAACATCAATCCGGCAGTCTTTCATGTCGATCTGCACGTCCAACTCTTCCGCCTCGGGCATCACGGCCACCGTGGCTGTTGAGGTATGGATACGGCCTCCGCTCTCTGTCTCCGGAACACGCTGCACCCTGTGAACACCGCTTTCGTATTTTAGTTTTGAGTAGGCGCCTTTTCCCGTAACCATGGCAATGACTTCCTTAAAACCGCCGATTCCGTTCTCATTGACATTGATGATCTCCACCTTCCAGCGGTGACTCTCCGCATAGTTTACATACATGCGGTAAAGCTCTGCCGCAAACAGAGCCGCCTCATCGCCTCCTGCCCCGGCGCGGATCTCCAGAATAATATTTTTATCGTCATTGGGGTCCTTGGGAAGAAGAAGAATCTTTAATTCCTGCTCCAGTTCCTCCACCCGCTTCCTGGCATCGGAGAGCTCCTCCTTGGCCAGCTCCCGCATCTCCTCGTCGTTTTCCTCTTCCAGAAGAGCAAGGCTGTCCTCTATATCCTGCTTTGATTGTTTGTACTGCTTATAAGCTTCCACCACAGGGGCCAGATCCGCCTGCTCTTTCATCAATCTGCGGAAGCGGTTCTGGTCTTCGGCTACAGAGGGGTTATTCAGTTCCAGCATCAGCTCCTCATAGTGAATCAGTATATCGTCTAATCGGTCAAACATAGCAGCCTCCTTCTCCGCGAACCACCCGATCCAGACCGGGGGCATCTTTTATAATCCTTATATTTCTGAATCCGGCTTTCTCCAAAAGCCCGGTTACCGCCTCACCCTGGTCATATCCAATCTCCAGATAGATGCTGCCTCCCGGATTCATGTAGGCCTGGGCCTCCCCGACAATCCTCCGGTAGAATCCCAGACCGTCCTCATCCCCGTCAAGGGCCATGGCCGGCTCATAGTCCCGCACTTCAGGCTGAAGTTCCTTGATGATCTCCGTGGGAATGTAGGGCGGATTGGCCGTTATAATATCGTAAGTTTCATGTACAGGTTCGAACAGGTCCCCCTGCAGCAGACGAAAACGCCTGCTCCCGTCCAAAAGCCTCTCTGCATTCTCCTTTGCCAGTCTCAGGGCTTCCGGCGACAGATCCGTGGCGGTCACATCCTCATATCCCCCCAGTACTGCCAAGCTGACGGCAATACACCCCGAACCGGTGCAGATATCCAGAACCTTTTTCTTTCTGTCCTTTTGTTCCTCCAGAACCGTCTCTACCAGAGTCTCCGTATCCTGCCTGGGGATCAGCACATGGCGATTGACCTTAAAGGTCAGTCCCATGAAATCCTGATTCCCCACAATGTGCTGAAGGGGAACTCTCCGGCACCGTTTCTTTATCATGCAGTGATAGTCGCAAACCGCCTTCCGTACCGCTTCCGTCTGCTCCAGCTGCTGCATCCGGTTCATGAGAAAATGTACCGTATCCAGATGAAAGGCCTCCAGCAGAAGCCTCCTGGCGTCCAGCTTCGCCTCCGGGTCACCTGCCCTCACGAGAGCGTCCGTTCCTTCGTTTAACAGCTGATGCAGTGTCATATGGCGGCTCCTTCAGTCTTATCCGTCTGGCTATGGTTCTCAAGGCCGTCTTTTGCTCCGGTCCGCTTATATACGTCGGGGAAGTTCTCTCTCAGATAGGCCTGCCAGTCAAACACCGCCTCCACAGCCGCTATGGCCACCTCTATCATACCATCGTCCGGCTCCTTGGTAGTCATATTCTGCATCCACAGCCCTGGCTTGCTTAAGAAATTGACGATCCCGCAGTCACTTCTCCCGGCGATTCTCAAAAACTCGTAGGACACCCCGGCGATAACCGGTATCAGCACGATCCTGCTGATTAACCGCGGCAAAAATCCTTCCACCCGCACCACCATAAAAAACACGATGCTGATCATCATCACAATGATCAGGAAGCTGGTTCCGCACCGCTTGTGCTGTTTGGAGCTGGCCCGTACATTTTCTGTGTTCAGCTCCATACCATGTTCGATACAGTTGATGCATTTATGCTCCGCCCCGTGATACATAAAGGTGCGGCGTATATCCTCCATATTGGAAATCACTTTGATATATCCGATAAAAATGGCCAGACGAAGAAGCCCTTCCAAAAACGCCATCAAAGTATCCGAGGAAACCAAAGGCCGCAGAAGGCTGCTGATCCCCAAAGGCAGCACCATAAAGATAACCACCGCCGCTATGACGGAAAATGTCATCACAACCGGCGTCAATACCTTCTCCAGCTTTTCCCCAAACCGGTCGTCCAGCCACTTTTCAAAGGCGGAGGGCTCTGTCTCCTCGTCATCCTCGAAGAAGCCGGCAGAAAATGTCAGCGTCCGCATCCCCAGTATCATGGAATCCGCAAAATTAAACACACCCCTGACAAACGGGAGGGAGAACAGCTTTACCTTTTCCGTCATACTGACATACGTATCTTTCTTTACTTCGATCTCACCGTCCGGTTTCCGCACCGCCGTAGCATACTCCTGTTTATTCTTCATCATAATTCCTTCAATAACGGCCTGACCGCCAATTCCGGAATATTTCATAATACCTCTCTTTCTTCTATAAAAAAGAATCCCGCTGCGGAACATTACTGTTTCACAGGACTCACATTCCAATGTAATAACAAAAATAGGCTGAGCATAAGTGTTTCCACTTAGGTCTCAACCTCTTTTACGCAACAGTCCAAGATCGTAAACTGTCACAGGCATCCGGCTGTGAGAATCAATTCACAATGAGCCGGATGCCTGCTTCCGTCACTCTTTCAAAGGGCGGCACATTATGCGCGGACCCAACTGTCACCCATTTACCTATGCTCTGACTACTTGCTGGCATTAACACCGTACTTACGGTTAAACTTATCGATACGTCCGCGGGCCGCCGCAGTCTTCTGCTGACCTGTATAGAATGAATGGCACTTGGAACAAACCTCTACGTGAATCTCCTTCTTGGTAGAGCCTGTCACGAATTCATTGCCGCAGTTACAGGTAACTTTTGCCTGGTAGTACGCCGGATGGATACCTTCTTTCATGTTTTTCACCTCTCAAATTCATTTTATTCTATTAAGGCAGCCGCAAAAGCATATATACCGCCTGTATTGTCGTTCAAACAGCTTGTTTAGTATAACATAGAATATATCTTTATGCAAGCACAATTTTATCAAATTCCGGCTTTTTTATCAGCTGTTATGGCCCACACACAGGGTCAGCCCGTATACTCTGGCCACGCCCATGGCTTTCAGGGCACAGGCGCAGGCTTCCATGGTACTCCCCGTGGTGTAGATATCGTCTACCACGATAACGGTCCCGGTCTCTTTCGGCAAATCTCCGGGCACAAATGCCTGCCGGAGATTCCTCAGCCGCTCCTCCTGGTTCAGCTGCTTCTGGGGCAGCGTCTTCTTCGCCCTCTTAAGTCCGTGGGGATACACGGGAATTCCCAGCTGACTCCCTATGCGGCATGCCAGGAGTTCCGCCTGGTTAAACCCTCTGCTCCGCCTGCGCGAGGGATGGATCGGAACCGGAACCAGTGCCTCCGGTGAAATCCGTTGGATGGCTTTGCCGAACCTGCGGCATACGGCTGCGCTGTAAAAGTCCAGATATTCCCTCCGCCCTTTATATTTGACAGCAGACATGGAACGACTGGCGGCGGAGTTATAATTCAGCAGGGCAAAATTCCGCTCAAAGGTTCTGGAACGCTTCCCGCAGTCATAACAGTACTCCATCCTGCTGCTCTCCACCTCTTTGCCGCACCTTTTACAAACCGGATTCTGCACCGGTGAAAGCTCTTTCACACATCCCGGACAGATAAGCTCCCCGAAAGGCTGCACAATATCACCGCACACAGGACAGCGGCGGGGATACAGAAGGTCTGCGATGAAATCTCTCATGGCACAATCTCCTGAATCCGCTCTGTCAGCCCGCAGTAACGCCGCTGCTCCAATGTATTATCCGCCATGGCCTGAAACGTCTCCGGCAGCCCCACCAGACAGACGCAGGTCCTGGCTCTGGTTACGGCCGTATAAAGAAGATTTTTTGTCATCAGCATTCTTGGCCCGCTGTGTACCGGAATAATAACCGCCGGATACTCGCTTCCCTGGGATTTGTGGATGGTGATGGCGTAGGCCAGCTCCAGCTCCTCCAGCTGTTTTAAGCTGTACTCCACCATCTTCCCCTCGTCAAATTCCACGGTCATTGTCTCCGCAAAAAGGTTTATATCCCGAATAATTCCCGTGTCGCCGTTAAATACCCCCATACCCGTCTCCAGAGAAATCCCGTGTTTATTGCGAATCTCCCAGGCGATCTGATAGTTATTCTTTATCTGCATCACCTTATCACCCAGTCTAAAGACGGTTCCCCCCGTCTCCTTCTCCGGCTTCTCCTTATCCGCAGGATTCAGGGCCGCCTGAAGGATTCCATTGAGCCGCTCCACCCCCAGGGCTCCCTTCCGCATGGGTGTCATAATCTGAATATCCAGCGGTTTCGCGTTGACATACCCGGGAAGTTTCCTGGTCATCAAAGTCAGCATGGCATCTATAATCCTGTCAGGAATTTCCTGCCTGATAAAAAGGAAATCCCGGCTGCGCTTCGCCAGATTTACCTGTTCTCCTGCGTTGATCCGGTGGGCATTGACGATGATATCGCTCTCCGCCGCCTGACGGAAGATCCGGGTAAGTTCCACCACGTTAAACACGCCAGAACGGATCATATCCTTTAGCACATTACCCGGTCCCACGGAAGGCAGCTGGTTCACGTCACCCACAAGGATCAGCCTTGTACCCACGGTAACTGCCTTTAGCAGAGACTGCATCAGGTGTATATCCACCATGGACATTTCATCAATAATAATGATATCGCCTTCCAGAGGATTCTCCTCATTTCGCTGAAAACGGCTGCTGACGGTTCCTCCCTCGCCGGGATCCCCGCTTAATTCCAGCATCCGGTGGATCGTCCTGGCCTCGTATCCCGTAGCCTCGGTCATCCGTTTTGCCGCCCGTCCCGTAGGCGCCGCCAGCATTATCTCCATACCCTCCGCCTCAAAATAGCGGATGATCGTATTGATGGTGGTAGTCTTCCCTGTGCCCGGGCCTCCGGTTATAATGAGAATACCGCTGTTCACGGCCTCCGCCACAGCCTGAATCTGGAGAGAATCCAGCTCCAGCTCCTCCTCTTCCTGAATCCGGGAAAGCCTCTCCCGTACGGCCTCCTCCGGCTCGTGTCCCTTTATATTCAGATCGTGAAGCATCCGCGCCACACTCAGCTCCATGTAGTAATACACGGCTGCATACACATTCAGGCCGCCGTCTTCCTCTCTGTCCTCCATCTCCCCTCCATCCGCAATCTGCTCCCGGGGACTCTTAAGCTTTACGATCAGCCGTTTCTCCATCTGCATATCTGCCAGATATTTTTCCATCTGACCTGTATCTACTTTCAAAAGTTCTGACGCCTGGTTAAAGAGCTCCTTCTTGGGAAGGTAGGTATGCCCCTGTGCGGCTGCCTGAAACAGTGTGTAGAGTATCCCGCCCTTAATCCGGCAGTCTGAATCAGCGGCGATCCCCACCTTGCTGGCGATATCATCTGCCATCTTAAACCCTATGCCGGCAATATCATCTGCCAGCCGGTAGGGATTCTCCCTGATAATCCCGTACACTCTCTCCCCGTACTGTCTGTAAATTTTGGCGGACAGGTTCAGGGAGACGCCGTACTGCTGGAGAAACATCATTGCTTGGCGCATCCCCTTTTTTTCTTCCATCTGCTCGGATATGGAAATGGCCATCTTTTCACTGATTCCCTTTATCTCTGCAAGACGTTCCGGTTCCTCCTCTATGATGCGGAAAGTATCTGCTTTAAAACGGCGCACAATCCTGGCTGCCAGGGCCGCTTTTACACCCTTGATCGCCCCGGAGCCCAGATACCGCTCCATGGCCTGACTGTCCTCCGGGGCTTTTATGGTGTATGTCTCCACCTGCAGCTGTTCTCCATATACGGGATGCTCCGTCATAACCCCCGCGGCCTCAATCATTTCGCCCTCGCCTATGTATGGAAATGTGCCCACAAGCACGTAATCTTCTCCGCCTGCGGACACATCCAGCACACTGTAGCCGTTATCTTCGTTGCGATATCTGATTTTTTCTACAAAACCGGTTACTGCTGCCATTATACTCCACTCTTAAAAGTCTCTCTTGGCATCCCCGCCATGAGAATATTCAATGAATTTGCCTGTTCCGACAGCCACCGCGGTGAGGGGATCTTCCGCGATCATCGTGCCGATGCCTGTCCTCTCCTCTATCAGCGCATCCAGACCGCTGAGCAGGGAACCTCCTCCTGTAAGAACGATCCCTCTGTCAAAGATATCCGCAGCCAGCTCCGGCGGAGTTCTCTCCAGAACATTGTGCACCGCATCCACAATCTGCATGGCAGGCTCCCGCAAAGCCTCCAAAGTCTCGTCAGATGTAACCACGATCGTCTTTGGAAGTCCTGTCACCAGATTCCTTCCCCTCACTTCCATAGTGAGGACTTCCGGCCGCTTGTAGGCTGCCCCGATGTTGATCTTAATCTCCTCGGCCGTCCTCTCCCCGATGAGAAGATTGTGTTTTTTTCTCATATAGCGCACAAGGGCCTCGTCGAAATCATCTCCGGCCACCTTGATGGAAGTGCTTACCACCGGGCCGCCCAGGGAAATCACCGCAATATCCGCAGTGCCCCCGCCGATATCCACAATCATGTTTCCGCAGGCCTTGGAAATATCAATCCCTGCGCCGATGGCCGCCGCCACCGGTTCCTCTATAATCGAAACGTCCCTGGCTCCCGCCTGGTAGGTGGCATCCTCCACGGCCTTCCGCTCCACTTCCGTGGCGCCGCTGGGAATACATACCGCAATCCGCGGTTTTCTTAAAGCCTTCTTTCCCATAGCTTTTGTGATGAAATATTTCAGCATCTTCTCTGTAACCGTGTAGTCAGAAATAACCCCCTGCCTCAGCGGCCTGATAGCCACAATATTGCCCGGCGTTCTTCCGATCATAAGGCGGGCCTCCTCGCCGAATGTGATGATCCTGTTGGAGTCCCGGTCAATGGCCACCACGGATGGTTCCTTCAGCACCACGCCTTTTCCTTTAATATATACGAGAATACTGGCTGTACCCAAATCGATTCCAATATCATTGGACATTAACATATTATCTGCTTCCTCCTGTCTAGCTGGTTTTATCATCCCCTGCGGGCTTGTCCCGGGGTTATTATTCTATGGATAAGCTCCTTTTTTCGCCGAAAAAGGGCCTTTATGCATATAATTCCACTTTGTCTGTTTTATTATATACAATCTCCTGGGGTTTTTAAAGGTTTTTTTTTATTTTATTTTTTTTATCCTTATTTTATCCTGGGTACACACTTTGGTCACAATTATCTTATATACTCTAAGTACGTTATCCGAAAGGGTAACGGGCCTTTGTTTCAAGTAAACCACTTGAAATCACAAAGCTTTTTCATACTCATACCTGTCAGGGGC
>JAAWHK010000066.1 GCA_022795805.1 Hungatella sp.
GGCTGTCAGCTATGTGTGGCTTCAGCAGGCTTTTCTGGCCCTGTTTGCGGCGTGGATGCTGGAGGGAGAGGTTTTCGAATCGATCAGGGACGGAAATATCGTCTACGAGATGTGCCGCCCCATGAAACTCTATCCCATGCTCTTTGTACGGGCCATGGCCATGCGGGTCTCAAGGGCAGCGCTCCGGTGCGGGCCGGTGCTTCTGTTTGCCATCCTGCTTCCGGGGCCTTACGGGCTGAAAGCGCCGGCACAGGGACAGACAGGTTTATTTCTGGCGGCCATGGCGCTGGGAGTTCTGGTGACGGTGGCCTTCGGAACGCTGATCTACGGGATCACTTTCTATACGATCTCCCCGGAGGGGCTCAGGCTGCTGGTCACCTCGGCCATGGATTTTTTCAACGGTGCCATTATTCCGATTCCGTTTTTTCCGGATAAGATGAGAGCGATTATGGAGGTTCTGCCTTTCGCGGCCATGCAGAATGTGCCTCTCAGGGTCTACAGCGGGGATCTGCAGGGAGAAGCGGCATTAAAGGCCGTGGCCCTGCAGATTCTGTGGCTGGCAGTGCTTGTGGGTCTGGGACAGGTGGTCATGGCCAGGGCGGAGAGAAAGCTTGCGGTACAGGGCGGATGAAACATTACAGACAGAAGGTGAAATGATGAGAGACGGGTTAAGGTTGTACGGACATTACGTGTCCATTCATATAAAGAGCATGATGCAGTATAAAAGTTCCTTTTTTCTGGCGGTCACAGGGCAGTTTCTGGTGTCCTTCAATGTGTTTCTGGGGATGTTTTTTATGTTTCAGAGGTTTTCGGCGGTGGGGGGATTTACGTACAGCCAGGTACTTCTGTGCTTCGGGATCTTTCTTATGGAATTTTCTCTGGCAGAGTGCGTAGCCAGGGGATTTGACACATTTTCCTCCATGGTCCGGAAGGGGGAGTTTGACCGGGTGCTGGTAAGACCCAGGGGAGCCGTGCTCCAGGTGCTGGGAAGCCGGTTTGAACTGACCCGCATCGGAAGGATGCTGCAGGCCGCGGTCATGTTCGGCTGCGGGGTGGGAAAGAGCGGCATCAGCTGGGATGTTCCCCGGGTGATCACCGTGGTGTTTATGGTGGCGGGAGGGACAGCCCTGTTCTTCGGGATCTTTCTGGTGGGAGCGGCCTTATGCTTTTTCACCCTGGAGAGTCTGGAGATCATGAATATCTTCACGGACGGGGCCAGGGAGTTCGGCAGGTATCCGGCAGGAGTATACGGGAAAAGAATCCTGCAGCTGTGCACCTTTGTGGTGCCTTACGGGCTGGTGCAGCACTATCCCCTTCTGTTTCTTCTGGGGAAGAGAAAGGAGGTGTGGTGGATGTTCGTGCCCCTTCTGGCCTTCGTCTTCGTGATCCCCTGCTATGGGATGTGGAGAGCGGGAGTGAGGCGATATCAGTCGGCGGGATCATAATAAAAATCGTCTGCGGCGATAGGGATATGCTCTGATCCCGGTAACAAATGGTTTCTGTCTGCTCCGACGGGCATCTGGTTCCGACGGGGATAAAAAGTACATGACAAACACCGGCGATACGGTTATAATAGAGGCATTGGCGCTGTGAAAAGCGGGGGTGTGGAGCGCCGTTTTTCACAAAAGCTGCCGTAAAAAGGAAGTGAGGGTATGGATTACCAAAATCATGATTACAATTACAGGGAGAACAGCTGGGGAGGATACGGGAACCCGGACTATGAGGCCGGGATTATAAAGGACACGAGACGCTGTTTTTCAAGGATAGGGCTTGTATACCTTGTCTTCTTAGCCGTGTCCGTTTTATCTCAGCTGGGGGTCAGCGGGATTCTTGCGGCAGCCGGCCTGGATGAGCGGCTGGGATACAACGGAAGTCTTCTCATTACCATGCTCAGCATGTATCCGCTGGCGGTTCCTCTGACAGGCCTCTTCGTACGATGGGTGCCTGCGCGAGGAAATATAGGGCAGGAGCGCTGGGGAGCGGGAGCGCTGTGCGGAATTTTCGTGGTATCCATGGGGGTTTTGTACACCGGCAATTTAGTGGGAACCATTCTCATGGCAATAGCAGGCGTCATAAAAGGGGAGCCAGTTATCAACGGCATGCAGGAGCTGATTATGTCCATGGAGCCCTGGACCATCATACTGTCGGCTGTCATTGCGGCGCCCGTCATGGAGGAGCTGGTTTTCCGGAAGTTCCTTCTGGACCGGATTGCGGGGTTCGGCCACTGGACGGCCATGGTGGTTTCCGGGCTGGTGTTCGGCATTGCCCACGGCAACTTTTATCAGTTTTTTTATGCCTTCGGGCTGGGGATGATTTTTGCCTACGTGTATCTGCACACGGGAAAGCTTCGCTACACCATAGGGCTCCACATGGCGATCAACTTCTGGGGAAGCGTTCTGCCTCTGGGGCTTCTGTGGGTTCTGGAAAAGAATGTGGTCATAGGCGGATTTCTGTCTATTGCCAACCTGATGACCATGTTCGGGTTCGTGATCTGCGGGGTGATTCTTCTGGCAGTCTGCTGGAGAGATCTGTCCTTTCGCCCGGCCGACGACGGAGTGTCAGGGGGGAAGAAAAGGGCGGCTGTCTGGCTTAATTTCGGCATGATACTGTTTTTCATCTGCGGGGCGTTCTTGTTTTACACCTCACTTTAGGCATTTTCTGCGGGAGGATTACAAAGGGATGGAAAATGATAACAGACAAAACATGGAAGACATTGCAGGGCGGCTGCGCAGCGTTTTTTTGGAGACAGTGGAATCTCTGGAACTGGACCGGTTAAATGAAACGGTTAAGAATACAGTGGGCTCTGCCCTGGACGAAGCGCGGCTCCAGATGGAGCAGTGCAGGGAGAAGATGGAGGACATAAAGTGGAGAAGGCAGACTGTCTGGAGTGATGAGGAATGTGTGAGAAAACCTCTGGAGATCCGGGTGAACCGAAAGGGGAGAGTGTCCGGGATTCTCTTTACCGTATTCGGGAGCATCGGAGCGGGAATTTTCGGACTCACGGCTCTGGCGCCCCTGGCCGTGGTCATAGCGTCCCCCAACAATCTGCTGGGATGGTGGATATTTGGCGTCTGCGGGGTTATCGCCGCCGGTTTCGGCGGAATGCTGGCAAAGGGGATCAGCCAGAACGGACGTCTCCATCGCCTGAAACAGTACGTTGAGGAGCTGAGAAGAAGGGACAGGCCCTACTGCGGCATAGAGGATTTAAGCAGGAGCTGTGCCAGGCGCCCCGGGTTTGTGAAAAAGGATCTGCGCAGAATCATCCGGCTGGGCATGCTGCCGGATGCGCGGATGGACGAAAAGGAACAGTGGCTTTTGCTCAACGAGGAGACCTGCCGTCAGTATGAGCTGTACTTAAAATCCCTGGAGCAGAAGGAGCGCACAAAGAATCTTCATGACAGGGAAGACAGGAGCCGGAGACAGGAGGAGGCATCTGGAGGAGAGGACCGGGGGACAGGCCTGGAGACGCCGGTGGAGAAAGCCATAAGGCAGGGAGAGGAGTATATTGCCGCCGTGGACAGGCTGAGAGACTGTCTTAACGGGGAGGATGTCAGGGAATTTCGCGAGAAGCTTGTGCACCTGGACGCAGTGCTGGAAAGCCTGTTTGACACACTGAGAAAACACCCGGAGCAGCTTTCGGAACTGGAGAAATTTATGGACTATTACCTTCCCACCACCGTGAAGCTGGTGAGCACTTACCATGAGTTTTCCATGGTGGAATTTCCCGGGGATAACATCAGGGAGGCCAAAAAAGAGATCGAGAAGACGATGGATACCATCAATCAGGCGTTTGAGAAGCTTCTGGACGATATGTACGAGGATGCGGCCTTCGACGTGATGACCGACGCCTCCGTGCTGCAGACCCTGCTGTCCAGGGAAGGCATGACGTAACCGCGCAGACAGCCGCTGTCTGATGAACTCAGAGAAAGGATATATCTATGGAAAAGGAATTTGACACAATCATGGAAGAGGGGCCCGTGCTGACCCTGGACCCGTTTTCCGGCGGGGACGAAGAGGTGGTGGAAAGGAAGCTTCCAGCCGGCGAGAAGGAGCCTGAACCGGAACCGGTGCAGGTGATATTGACTCCTGACGAGGAGAAGATGGTGGAAGAATTTGCCGCGAAGATAGATCTTGGCAATGCAGGCATGATTTTGCAGTACGGGGCGGGAGCTCAGAAAAAGATAGCCGATTTCTCCGATTCGGCCCTGGAGCATATGAAGACGAAGGATCTGGGGGAGATCGGCCAGATGCTGACAGACGTGGTGGGAGAACTTAGAGGCCTGGACGAGGAGGAGGAGAAGGGGATCTTTTCCATTTTCAAAAAAGGGAGCAGCCGTCTTGCGGGCATGAAGGCGAAGTATGAGAAAGCCCAGGTGAACGTGAATCGAATCTGCAAGGTTCTGGAGGGCCACCAGATTCAGCTTTTGAAGGATATTGCCACCATGGACAGGATGTATGACATGAACCTGGCGTATTTGAAGGAGCTTTCCATGTATATCCTGGCAGGCAGGAGGAAATTAAAGACAGCCATGGAGCAGGAGCTTCCCGCAGCGGTGGAGAAGGCCCGCCTCACAGGGCTTCCGGAGGATACCCAGGAGGCCAACGATCTGGCAAACCGGTGCAGCCGCTTTGAGAAGAAGCTTCACGACCTGGAGCTGACCCGCATGGTGTCCCTGCAGATGGCGCCCCAGATTCGCCTGGTGCAGAACAACGATTCCATGATGTCGGAGAAGATACAGTCAACCCTGGTAAACACCATTCCCCTGTGGAAGACCCAGATGGTCCTCACCGTCGGGCTCAACCATTCGGCGGAAGCGGCCAGGGCCCAGAGACAGGTGACGGACGCCACCAATGAACTTCTGCGGAAAAATGCCAGGATGCTTAAGATGGCCACCGTGGAGACTGCCAGGGAGTCGGAGCGGGGGATTGTGGACATGGAGACCCTGAAGGCTGTCAACCAGAATCTGATCTCCACCCTGGACGAGGTGATGAAGATTCAGGAGGACGGCAGGATAAAGCGGCAGGAGGCCCAGACGGAGCTTGGGCGGCTGGAGGAGGAGCTGAGGATTAAGCTTCTGGAGATAAGCGGGAGGAAAGGCTGAGAAGAGACGGCCGGCGACAGGAAATTGTTGTGAAAATTGATGAAAAATTTTGAGAACCAACAAATTATTTTAATAAAATGACACAAACGGCTTGACGAATAAGCGCAGATATGTTATTCTTTTATCAAGAAAGAGGAGCGGGAAACGCTAGGCTGTCTTATGAAAACACAGAATATGGAAGTGATGTCGTGACGACGTTGGTAAACTGTGTTTATAATTAAATATAGTGAATTAGTATCCAAGTTGCACGATATTTCGCGCAACTTTTTCTTTGCATTTTTTACGAACAGAAACCAAAGAGATTTCAATTTTTAAGGAGGAAACAACTATGGGAACGATTATTCCGCGATGGGAGTGGCGTACATTTGGAGAGAGTTTTGGCCAGGCCGAGGACAGGATCAAAGCCCATCCTTTGGGCAACTTTAAGAAGAGCCGGGAAAAGTACATCTTATCCCGCAACAGCAATGAAAATACCAAGATCCGCGACGATTTAATGGACATTAAGTCCTTAAGACAGGTGAATGAAGACAAGCTGGAGCAGTGGTATCCGGTGATGAAGGCAGAATTTCCCCTGGCGAAGGAGAAGGTGGAGGAACTGTGCAGGGATTACTTTAAGGCAGCCGTACCGGAAGACTTAAAAAGCGCCTATACATACGAGGAGTTTCTGGAGCTGTGCGGCACACAGCCGGATCTGTGCGTGGTGGATGTGTATAAGGAGCGAAGCATCTTCACCATCAACATGGCTATCGTGGAGATCGCGGAGGTGAAATTCAATGATAAGCCGGCCAGAACGGTATGTGTGGAGCACGCGGATCCCGAAAACGTGATGAAGACGGTCCGGGAACTTGGGCTGGAGGGCTTTGAGAATATCAACTACCTGAGAGCGATGAAGGAATCCGTAGGCCTGAAATACTAAATTAGATTGAGGTGAACCGTATGAGGAGAGTCGGAATTATTGATATCGGTTCCAATTCCATCAAATTTTTCGTGGGTGAAAAATGCGTGGACGGAACGATCAAAACCATTGTTGACAAAAACGACATCGCCCGTCTGGGCGAGGGATTAAGGGAGACCGGCCGTATCAGCGACGAAGCGCTGGAGCGCAACGCCAAGTCGGTCGCGGCGTTTGCGGCAGAGGCGAAGGAGAACGGCGTGGACAAAATCGTCAGCGTCGGAACCATGGCTTTAAGGAGCGCGGCAAACAGCGGGGATTTCACCGAAAGGGTTAAGGAGCTCTGCGGCGTGGAGGTCCGGATTATTCCGGGTGAGGAGGAGGCGAGGCTTTCCTACCTGGCGATTCTTTCGGGCATGCCCGTGCCGGACGGAGACCTGGTGATCTTTGACACCGGCGGCGGTTCCACCGAATTTATTTTCGGAAGGGGCAAGGAGCTGAAAAACCGCTTTAGCGTAAACCTGGGCGCTATCCGCATTACGGAGAAATTCTTCTCCGACGATCCGGTGAGGGAGGGAAGCGTGGAAGCGGCCCTTAAGGAGATCGGTGAGGAGTTTGGGGCTGCCGGGGTTGCGGGACATCCCGTAAAACTGGTGGGCATGGGCGGCACGGTGACCAGCATGGGCGCCGTGAAGCACAAGATGGTACGGTATAACCCGGATATCATCCAGGGCTCCATACTGACCCGGGCCGATATCGCGGAGCAGATTGAGGCGTACAGAGAGAGAACCATAGAACAGCGCAGAGAGATTCCCGGCCTTCAGCCCAAGCGTGCGGAGGTAATCCTGGCAGGCGCCTGCATTCTCAAAGATATCACGGAGCGCCTGGGCGCGGATCAGCTGACCATCAGCGACAGGGGTCTGCGCCACGGTCTGGCCTTTGACCTGTTTTCAAAATAAAACACCTATTCGAGGAGGTAGATCATGAAAAAAGCTTTGGCTCTTTTACTGTCTCTGACAATGGCTCTTTCTCTGACCGGCTGCGGCAGCGGCGGTGAGGGGAAAACTGTGGAAACGTCACAGGCAGCCGGAGGAGAGGCAGCAGATACATCGGGAACCGATACCGACTGGGAGCCCTCCCAGCCAATAACGATTATGAACTACGTAAAGGCCGGAGGCGGTATGGACATCGCAACCCGCAAATTCGTAGAGATCGCCGCAAAATACACCGACGCCACCTTTGTTGTGGACAACACTCCGGGTGCAGGCGGCATGACCGCTATGGAATACGTTTTAAGCCAGCCGGCGGACGGCTACACCGTCTTTGCGGGAACTGTCTCCAATGTGGCCTACCTGGTGGCCAATGAGGAGGATCTGGAGAAATATATCTGGGGATTTCAGTGGATTGACGACATTATGGCAGACCCATACAGCGTTATGGTTCCTTCCGGAAGCGACATTAACACGCTGGACGATCTGCTGGCAGAGTGCAAGGCAGGCGCAACCGTATGGTGCGGCCCCTCCACAGGCGGAGCGAAGCATCTGGCGGCGCTGCAGCTCTGGGGGGCTCTTGGCATTGAAAATGCCACCTGGGTTCCCTTCGAATCCGGACCGGACGCTCTCTTGGCGGTTATCGGCGGACAGGGGATCGCAAGCGTCGGCAACCCCGGCGATGTGGAAGGCAAGGATTTAAAGAACATCGTCATTGCAACCGGTGAAAAGCTGGAGAAATATCCCGATGTGACAAACTTCGCCGACTGCGGCTATCCGGACCTGGATGAGCTGAATATGTGGCGTGGCTTTGCCGTGAAAGACGGCACTCCCGCCGGAATGGTCACATGGTTCCAGAATCTGGTGGATCAGGTGACAGCCGATGAAGAGTGGCAGAAGTTCTTTGCCGACAACTCCATCGTTGTATTCAATAAGACTACAGAAGAATTCGAAGCCATCATCAGGGATAACATCACGAACTATATCGATATCTTAAAGAGTCTTGAACTGATTGACGCTTCTTATGAGGGCTGATCAGAAGTGGAACAAAAGCTTGGGGAGACGGTTCACAGTCTCCCTCTTTATTGTAAAGCGCCTGCTGGTTTGTACATATAGTAGAAGGAGGTAACATGAGTTGACGGCTTTTGCTAAAATGTTGGCGTCACTGAGCATATGGTGGATTTTACTGGGATTTATTGTTATATTGGCTGCCTTGTTCCTGGTTTTCAGTAAGAATCAGAGAACCAGGCCTGTCAGAGGACAGCTTCTTGTACTCTCCGCTATCTGCCTGATGGCCTTGCTGTTCTTTATTATTACATTTTCTTTCAAAGGTTCCAAGATGGCCGCCGGCGCCACGGCGGCAACTATGCCCCGGGCATGGGCTGTGCTGCTGATACCGGTTGCCGTTTTGTGCGGGATCAATATCTTAAGTAAATCCAATGAGCCGGACCCGGAGTTTGGGCCCCGGTGGAAAATGGTTATCACAGTAGCTGCGGCAATTTTTGCCAGCGTGTTCCTGTTTAAGTATATCGGCTACTACTTAAGCAGCGCAGTCTTCCTGGTTCTGTTAATGTGGCTCATGGAGGAGCGCAGGCCTGTCACCCTGGTGGCGGTTCCCCTATGCTGGGTATTGTTCTCCTACTTTGTATTTGCAAAGTTTTTGTTCATTGCCCTCCCTGCCGGCGCCCTGTTTGAGGCGATTTTTTAGAAGAAAGGAGCGTTTATCATGGCTGAAATCTTTCAGTTGACAGCCGGCGGCTTTGGGGAGATTTTAGATGTAACCTCCCTTCTGCTGATTCTCATCGGCGTCTGTGTCGGCATTCTGGGAGGGGCGATTCCCGGGATTTCCCCGTCTATGGCAGTCGCGCTTTTACTGCCCATGACGTATTCCATGACCCCTACCCAGGGCATTATCATGCTGATGGGCATCTACATCGGCGCAAACTACGGCGGTTCCATCACCGCTGTGGCAATCAATACTCCGGGTACGCCGTCCGCGGCGGTGACTTCCTTTGACGGTTATCCTCTGGCCAAAGCGGGAAGAGGCGGCGAAGCCATGGGGATTTCCCTCTGGGCCTCCGTGTTTGGCGGATTGATCGGCGCCGTTATCCTGATGCTCTGTGCGGTCCCCCTTGCCAGGATTGCCTTAAAATTCTGGCCCAGCGAATATTTTGCACTCTGCGTTCTGGGTCTGACTACCGTAGCGACACTGGGGGGCAAGGAGTGGCAGAAATCCCTGGTCGCCGTGCTGTTCGGACTCCTTTTGAACATGATCGGACTGGACCCGGTGTTGGGCGTGAAGCGGTTTACCTTCGGGATTACCGCGCTGTACGACGGTGTGGCCATGGTGCCCGTGCTTATCGGCCTGTTCGCCCTGGGAGAAGTATTTGCCAACCTGGAGAGCTATAACAGCTCTGAAAAGAAGTTCGAAAAGCCGGTGTATAAGTTTCCGAAGATCGGCTATTACTGGAAGCTGAAATGGAGCATCCTCCGTTCCGGCGTCGTAGGCTGCTTAATCGGCGTCTTCCCGGGAGCGGGGGGGACCATCGCTTCCTTCCTGGCATACGATGTGGAGAAGCGCATGAGCAAGCACCCGGAAGAGTTCGGCAAGGGCGCTCCGGAGGGCGTTGTGGCGGCGGAAGCCTCCAATTCCGGATCCGTAGGCGGGGCCATGGTGCCTCTTCTGGCGCTGGGCATTCCGGGAAGTTCCACGGCGGCCGTTTTGATCGGGGCGCTGATGATTCACAACTTAACCCCGGGCCCCACCCTGTTTACGGACGAGCCCGATCTGGTTTACGCGTTGTTTGCGTCCATGTTTTTTGCCAATGCGTTCATGCTGCTGGTGGGAATTTTCGGCAGCAAGCTGTGGGTGCGGGTATCTGACATTCCGAAAACGGTTCTGTATCCGCTTATTTTTGCCTTCTCCATCCTGGGCAGTTATTCCGTGAAGAAGTCCATGGCCGACGTGGTGGTCTGCCTGCTGTTCGGCGTCATCGGCTGGATCATGAAGAAGTACAGATACCCGGCGGCTCCGGTGGTTCTGGGTGTGGTGCTGGGCAGGCTGATGGAACTGAATTTCAGCCAGGCATTGATGGTAGGCGGAGCGGCCAGCTTCTACACCCGTCCGCTGACCGTTGTTCTGTTTGCGATCTCGATCGCCGCGGTGGTGTATTCCATTGTTTCCGAGAAGCGGGCCGTGGGGAAGCGGCCGCCTGAAACGGAGGAGTAATGAGCGTGCGGGGGAGGCGCAGGGCATATGCTTGAATTTGAATGGATCACGTATTTGAGGGAATTGAATATGGCGTCTATGGCCCTGCGGCTCACTCTGGCTCTCTGCCTGGGCGGACTGATCGGTATGGAGCGGGAGCGAAAAGGGCTTCCTGCCGGCTTCCGCACCTATATGCTGGTGTGTCTGGGGGCGGCGCTTACCATGGTTTTGAGTCAGTATATCGGGATCCTGCAGGAGGGCGCGTGGGCGGAGGCCTCGGCTGCTGTGGGCAACCGGACGGACGTGTCCCGATTCGGAGCCCAGGTGATCAACGGCGTCGGCTTTCTGGCTGCGGGCACCATTCTGGTGACGGGAAGACAGGAGGTCAGGGGCCTTCCCACGGCTGCAGGCCTGTGGAGCTCCGCCTGCATGGGACTGGCCACAGGCGCAGGCCTGTATGAGTGCTCGGTGATCGGCTTCCTCATGATTCTGGTGTGTTTCTGTGTTTTTCCGGCCGTTGAACACACCATTTCCATCCACGCCAGAAATATGATCGTCTATGTGGAATTCTATACGGTAGAGGATATGACCGGTATCATTCAGACGATAAAGGGCATGGATGTGCGGATTTTTGATATTGATTTTGACAAAGGAAAGGTGGGAGGCGGTTTTTACCAGCCAAACGCGGTGATTACCGTTAAACTGCCGCCGAAAATGTCCCACGGGCAGGTATTGACAGAGCTTTCCAGGCTGGAAAGTGTGCATACGATTGAAGGGGTATAAGTAGGGGGATAAGTAAAAAAGGAGGGTTTCCATATGCTGTCAGCGTTTGCTCCGCTGCGGGATCTGACAATCGTCTCCATTATGGTCCGCCTGTCTGCCGCTGTCCTCTGCGGCGGAGTTATCGGACTGGAGCGGGAATACAAATGCCGCCCGTCGGGTCTGCGCACCCACACGCTGATCTGTCTGGGTGCCGCCATGACCACCCTGACCAGCCAGTATCTGTGGGTGTATATGCATATGTACACGGATGTGGCCAGGCTGGGCGCTCAGGTGATCGCAGGGATCGGTTTTATCGGTGCAGGCACCATTATCGTAACCCGCAGGAAACGGGTAAAAGGCCTGACCACGGCGGCAGGTCTGTGGACCGCGGCGATTGTGGGACTGGCCTGCGGCATCGGCTATCTGGAGGCGGCCATTTACACCACGATGCTGGTGCTGACGGCGGAGCTGGTTTTCTCAAGGATCGAGTACCGGCTGAAGACGAAGGCCCAGGATGTGTTTTTGTATGTGGAATACAGAAATACAACGCCCATCGATTTGATTTTAAAGTGCTTCCGCAGTTTTGGGATCCGGGTGTCCGACTTGCAGGTGACCCGGCTGTCCGATGAGGACGAGAAGCGTGTGTGCGCGATTTTCAGTCTGCGGCTCACCAAAAAGACGGATTACGAAAAGATGATCGGCGAGCTGTCCGTGCTAAACGGCGTGCTGGCTGTGGAAAAGATTTGATGGCAATACAACTGTATAGAGCGGCGAAAACAGAGCGTGCAAAAGCTCCCGGGAGAACGTTTTTGACAGGGGATCTTCTGCGCGTCTCTGTTTTTTTGTTTTTCGGGTGAAACTTCTGTAAAATGATAATTATGGACATGATTTTTTGTGGAAAATGTATTATAATGGACGTAAAGCGCCGGATTTTGAGGAATTTGCGGAGAGGTCGGGCGAAACATGTATGGGAGGGGTTGTACATATGAAGTATCTGGTTGGAATTGACGTGGGAACGTCGGCCACAAAGACCGTGCTTTTTGACGAGAACGGCGGTGTGGCAGCATGGGCGTCAAAGGAATATCCCTTGTACCAGCCTGAAAACGGCTGGGCGGAACAGAGGCCGGAGGACTGGCGGGAGGCGGTGCTGGAAACCCTGAAAGCGGTGATGGAGCGATCAGGCGCGGCCCCGGAGGATGTGAAGTCTATAGGTCTTTCGGGACAGATGCACGGGCTTGTGATGCTGGATGAAAAGGGGCAGGTGATCCGTCCGTCCATTATCTGGTGCGATCAGAGGACCGGCAGTGAGGTGGAGGACATGCTGTCTGTCATGCCGAGACAGCGCTGGATCCAGATCACGGCCAACCCTCCGCTCACCGGGTGGACGGCGGCCAAGATTCTGTGGGTCAGGAAGCATGAACCGGAGAATTATGGGAGGTGCCGCCACATTCTGCTGCCGAAGGATTATATCCGGTATGTGCTCACAGGGGTGTTTGCCACCGATGTGTCCGATGCCAGCGGCATGCAGCTTCTGGATGTGCCGGGGCGGTGCTGGTCTGAGGAGGTTTTGGAAAAGCTGGAGATTCCGGAATCGTGGCTGGGTAAGGTCTTCGAGTCCTGTCAGGTTACAGGCCGTCTTCTGCCTGAGATCGCCGCGGCTGTGGGCATGACCGCGGACACGGTGGTTGCAGGGGGCGCGGGGGATAACGCGGCGGCGGCCGTGGGGACCGGCGTGGTGAAGGACGGGAGAGCGTTTACCACCATCGGTACGTCGGGGGTGGTTTTTGCCCACAGCAGCCAGGTGACCATTGACCCTGAGGGGAGAGTACACACCTGCTGCTGTGCGGTTCCGGGTGCGTGGCACGTCATGGGGGTGACCCAGGGAGCGGGTCTTTCCCTGAAGTGGATGAAGGACAATTTCTGCCAGGATTATTCCGGGCAGGCTCAGGCGGAGGGCCGGGATGTGTATGATTTCATCAACCGGGATGTGGAGACGGTTCTGCCGGGCAGCAACCGGCTTATCTATCTTCCCTACCTTATGGGGGAGAGGACGCCTCACCTGGACGGGGACTGCCGGGGCGTGTTTTTCGGACTGTCCGCCATTCATACCAGGGCCCATGTGCTGAGGGCGGTTATGGAGGGAGTGGCTTATTCCCTGTGCGACTGCAATGACATCCTGAAGGAGATGGGCATTGAGGTGGAATCCATGATGGCCTGCGGCGGAGGCGGAAAAAGCCCTGTGTGGCGGCAGATGCTTGCGGATCTGTACAGATGCGGCGTCCGGACGGTGAAGCAGTCGGAGGGGCCGGCTCTGGGGGCGGCTATCCTGGCAGGCGTGGCATGCGGTGTGTACGAGAGTGTGGAGAAGGCTTGTGAAGCGCTGATTTCTCCGGAGAGCCTGTGTGAGCCCAGGCAGCGGGAGGCTGAGATTTACGAAGGGTATCACAGACTCTACAAGCGGCTGTACGGGGCGCTTAAAAAGGAGTTTAAGGAGCTGGCGGCTCTGGGGTGAGAGAGTAAGACGAGAGGCAATGATTCATTATATATAAAATACAGGAGGTTCCATATGAATAATTTACCGGTTGTAAAGGCGGGGCTGGTGGCGGTGAGCAGGGATTGTTTCCCGGAGAGTCTGTCCGTTGACAGGAGAAAGGCCGTGGCAAAGGCCTACAGGGAGAAATACGACGGCGCCAGTCTCTATGAGTGTCCTATATGCATCGTGGAGAGCGAGCTGCACATGGTACAGGCGCTGGAGGACGTGAAGGCGGCGGGGTGCAACGCCCTGGTTGTGTATCTGGGAAATTTCGGGCCGGAGATTGCGGAGACGCTTCTGGCCAAACATTTTGACGGGCCGGTGATGTTTATCGCCGCGGCGGAGGAGAGCGGCAGCAGTCTGACCCAGGGGCGGGGCGACGCCTACTGCGGCATGCTCAATGCCAGCTATAATCTGAAGCTTCGCAATGTAAAGGCGTACATCCCTGAAAATCCCGTTGGCACGGCCCAGGAGTGCGCGGACAGGATTGAGGAGTTTTTGCCTGTGGCAAGGGCCCTGGTGGGGCTCTCCCAGCTTAAGATCATCAGCTTTGGCCCCAGGCCATTAAATTTCCTGGCATGCAACGCGCCTATTAAGCAGCTGTACAATCTGGGCGTGGAGATTGAGGAGAACTCGGAGCTGGATTTATTTGAGGCTTTTAAAAACCATGAGGGGGACGAGAGGATTCCCGACGTGGTGAAAGACATGGAGGAGGAGCTGGGAGAGGGCAACCTGAAACCGGAGATTCTTCCCAAACTGGCTCAGTATGAACTGACGCTTCTTGACTGGGTGGAGGCCCACAGAGGATACCGCAAGTATGTGGCCATCGCCGGGAAGTGCTGGCCCGCGTTCCAGACCCAGTTCGGCTTTGTGCCCTGCTACGTCAACAGCCGCCTTACGGGCATGGGGATCCCGGTGTCCTGCGAGGTGGATATCTACGGAGCCCTCAGCGAATTTATCGGGACGTGCGTCAGCCGGGACGCGGTGACGCTTCTGGATATCAACAATACGGTGCCTGGAGACATCTACGAGACGGATATAAAGGGAACCTGGGATTACAGTCACGGTGACACCTTTATGGGATTCCACTGCGGCAACACCAGCTCTAAGAAACTGTCCTTCTGCGCCATGAAGTACCAGATGATCATGGCAAGGTCCCTCCCTGAGGAGGTGACCCAGGGAACGCTGGAGGGGGATATTAAGCCGGGTGACATCACATTCTTCCGCCTTCAGAGCACGGCGGACTGCCGCCTTACGGCCTACGTGGCCCAGGGGGAGGTTCTGCCTGTGGCTACCCGATCCTTCGGCAGCATCGGTATCTTCGCCATCCCCGAAATGGGACGGTTCTACCGTCATGTGCTGATCGAGAAGAATTTCCCCCACCACGGCGCGGTTGCATTCGGCCATTTTGGGAAGGCGCTGTTTGAGGTGTTTAAGTACCTGGGAGTGGAGGATATCGGGTTCAATCAGCCAAGAAACATGCGGTATCCCGGGGAGAATCCCTTTGCATAGACGGTAAGTATATAAAGCGGGCAGAACAAAACGGTGCGGGGCTTTAGTGGGAAAAGCCCCGCACCTGACTGTGTCTGCCAAAACGGTCGGGTGCAGCAGAGGATTATTTCAGGGTGATATCCTCGATATTTACCCCCAGTGATGATAGTTTTGCAATAACTCCCCGCAGCTGATAGTCAAGTTCTTTGTTTTCATGGTTACTATTTGCGTCAGGCTGCCGGCGTGTGTACACATCCGTCTGCTTTCTTAAATTATATCAAAACAGAATGAAGGTGTAAAGCAAACTTCGGATTTCGCGGAAAAATCATGGAGAAATAAATCCCCTGCCTTTTTGCCGGTTCGGTTGAAAATGCGGATGGGGTATGCTACAATAAGGTAGTGCGCTGATGCGCACGCAGGTCTGCAGCCTGGCGGCTGGAGACAAATTACAATAAGGTAGTGCGCTGATGCGCACGCAGGTCTGCA
>JAAWHK010000067.1 GCA_022795805.1 Hungatella sp.
CACTTGGAAGCCGCTTCCACAAACTTCTTTGCATCTTCGATTGTCGGTAAAAATATTCTTTTCTGCTTCATGATATTCAACTCCTTATTGTTATGACGCACGGCGGTTTATTCCGCCGCTGCCCATGTTATAGCATTTTTTTCACAATATGTCAAATTTCACCTGCAGAGCCGATTTTACGTTTTTTGTTGTGCAAAACGGTACGTTCTCTTTTTTATATTCTTGTATTTTTATGCAAACATACGCTTAACCGTTGGGAGCATCGGCGGCTTCTTTCTTCCTTTTTTACCTGTTTTTCCTGAATGGAGAGACTGCATCTCCCCATTTTTGGTAAAAATTCCCTGGCTTCGGTCAGCCGCTCTCCCGGCTCCCCGCAGTACGGTGCCGTCCCGGTTCCAGCACCCGCTCCTCCGTAATCACAAAATCCATAATACAGTCGTGCTTCTCTGCCGGCATGTCCGTGACCATCATCCGCTCCCTGCACAGCGCCGCCCTCACGGCGCTGCACCCCGGCAGATACCTGTCGTAATAACCGCCTCCGTACCCCATCCTCAGCCCCTGAAAGCTGCAGCACACACAGGGGATCACCGCCAGGTCCATGTCTCTTCTGTCCGCCTTTTCGCACCCCTCCACGGGTTCCAGGATACCGTAGGCTCCCCTCTTAAGATCTTCCATTCCCCGGATATGGTACGCCTCCATAATCCCTTTCGCCCCGCATCCGGGCACTGCCACCGTCTTTCGGTCCGCCAGGGCGTGAAGGATAAGGTTTATGGTGTCCACCTCCCGCTTCATGCTCACGTAGGTAAACAGAACCCGCGCCTTTTTGTAGCACTCCATGGCCAGAATCCGGCGCAGAATCTCCCTGTCAGCCATATGGCAGTAGTCCTCTGGCAGCCCTTCCCGTCTCTCCAGCATTCGTTTCCTTATATATGTCTTCTGATCCCCTGTCATCGGTTCGCCAGCAGATCGATAATCTGGTATGTATTCATTCTTTTCTCCATCAAAACCGTTTTTTAACAAAACCATATTTTGTACAACTTACTGCATTTTATCATAAAGCGGCTTTCCTGGTCAAACCTATTCGGCACTTTTCTCTTTCAGATAGGACACGCCCCCGATATGATCCGTTTTCATGCGGATAACAAAGACACATCGCCCCCAACAGAAACTTCCCCAAATTTCCGCATGACGATGTGTCTTTTTCAACTCTATTCTGTTTTAACGTATTCCTTCCGGCACGCAGCCTTTATTACTGTTCCGTAGACCCCTCCCAGGTGCCTACCACTCTCTTGGAGGACTCCTCATCGAACCAGTGTGTGGTCACGGTCTTGGCCCTTGTGAAGAACCGGATCCCGTCCTTCCCCAGCACGTGGAGATCGCCGAAGAAAGAATCCTTGTTGCCGGAGAACGGGAAGTATGCGGTAGGCACCGGGATGCCTACGTTTACGCCTACCATGCCGCCGTCGGTGTCCATGACAAACTTTCTGCTGTAGTAACCGCTCTGGGTAAAGATACAGGACCCGTTGGCAAAGGGGTTGGCATTCATGATGGCGATGCCCTCCTCATAGTTCTTAACCCTCTTGATGCAGGTAACCGGCCCGAAGATCTCGCAGTCGCCTACGCTCATCCCCGGTTTTACGTGATCCAGGATGGTAGGACCTACAAAGTAGCCGTCCTCATAGCCCGGCACCACAACATCCCGGCCGTCCAGCACCAGTTTGGCGCCCTCTTCCACGCCCTTCTGGATCCAGCCGCAGACTTTCTTCTTGTGCTCCGCGGACACAACCGGTCCCAGGGCAGTCTCCTCGTCATAGGCGCAGCCGATCTTGAGAGCCTTTGCCTTCTCCTTCAGCAGATCCACGAACTTGTCCGCAATACTCTCCTGAACCACCACAACCGGAAGGGCCATGCATCTCATGCCCGCGCAGCCGTAGGTGGAGTTTATAATGGCGTTCACCGTGCTCTCCAGGTTGCAGTCCTCCAGCACAAGAGCGTGGTTTTTAGCCTCGCACTGCGCCTGCACCCTCTTGCCGTGAGCGGCAGCGATGGAGTACACGTGTTTGCCCACTCTGGTGGTTCCCACGAACGTAACGGCTTTTACCCTTTCGTCCGTGATCATAACCTCTGCCTCAGGGGTATCACAGGTTACAAGGTTGACAATTCCCTTGGGGAATCCGGCCTCCTTGTAGAACAGTTCCAGCATCCGCATGGAAGTGAGCGGCGTCTGCGGGTTGGCTTTCAGTACCACCGTGTTGCCGGTGGCGATGGCCAGAGGAACCATCCAGCCCCAGGGAATCATGGCCGGGAAATTTAAAGGAACAATCCCGACGCACACCCCCAGAGGCATGCGGTAGGTAGAGGTGTCATAGTTGGTGGTCACCTGCAGAGCCCCGTCGCCCTGAATCAGGGCAGGGATAGCGCAGGCCTCCTCTGTAGGCTCAATGGCCTTCTGCACGTCGCCTCTGGCCTCGCCGATGGTCTTTCCCAGCTCCTTGGCGCAGAGAACGGAAAGCTCTTCCTTGTGATCGTAGAGCACCTGGCGCCACTTAAACATATACTGAACTCTCTTGGCAATCGACAGCTTTGACCATGACCCAAACGCCTCATGAGCCGCCCCAATGGCTTCTTTCACCTCGTCAGCCGTACAGCAGGGAACTTCAGCAATCACCTTGCCGGTACTGGAATCCGTAACAGGCATGTACGTCCCGGCTTTGGAAGCGACCCACTCGCCGTTGACGCAGTACCCGGTTCTAACAACTTCGCCCATCTTTATCTCCTCCTTATGTATGTCAGTTTTAATTCTCAGTCGTCCCTTCCGCCATAAGGCGTATTGAACACCTGAATATGATGCTTCACATTCTCATAGGTTCCCTGAACCATCGCGCTGCTTAAGTCAAAGTAATTATGTTTATCCCCGCTTGTCAGATACTCCCTGGCATGCCTGGTGACGGCATTGAAGCTTGCCGTGGCGATATTCACCTTCCTGATCCCCAGGGAAATGGCTCTCTGAAAGTCCTGGTCCGTGATCCCGCTGCCCCCGTGAAGCACCAGGGGAATTGCCACGCGGCGGTGGATCTCCTCCAGGACGTCAAAGGCCAGTCTGGGGGCCGTCGGGTAATTGCCGTGGGCATTGCCGATGGCCACGGCCAGCGCGTCAATGCCGGTCTCTCTGACATAAATTTCGGCATCCCCCGGATCGGTACACGCGATCCCGTGATCTTCCCGGCCGTCCTCGCTGCCGCCTACCAGCCCCAGCTCCGCCTCAACCGTGGCGCCCCGGCCTTTTGCCGTCTCCACCACCTTTTTTACCTTATCTATATTCTCCTGGAACGGAAGGGTGGACGCATCCAGCATCACAGAGGTAAACCCGTAATCAAGGGCCCGTAAGACCGTCTCAAAGGTCAGGCCGTGGTCCAGGTGAACCGCCACCCTGACCCTGGCCTCCTTTGCAGCCTGAACCATCATGGGCCCCATAAGCTCGAGGGGGGAATTTTTCAGCCGAACCTCGGCAATCTGGAGGATAATGGGGGTATCCAGCTCCTCCGCGGCCTGCAAAGCCCCCCTTACCATCTCCATGTTGCCTACGGAGAATGCTCCGCAGCCCCGCCTCTTCTCCCCGGCCTCAGCCAGAAGCTCCTTCATCTTTACCAGTGCCATACGTATCTCCTACAGCCCTGTCTTCTCGGCAATGTACTTTCTTGCCCGGATGGCGTACTCCAGCGGGTTGGCCTTGGCCGGATCCTGCTCGGCCTCCACCAGCATGTAGCCTTCATACCCTGCATCCTCCAGAACCTTGAAAATAGGCTCGAAGTCAATACAGCCGTCCCCGGGAATGGTAAATGCACCGGCGCGCACGCCGTCCAGAAAACTTAAGTTCTCCGCCTTCACCCGGTCCACCACCTCCCTGCGGATGTCTTTCAGATGGACGTGTTTGATTCTGCCTATGTACTTCTTTACCATGGCAGTCGGGTCCTCCCCTGAGTATGCGAAATGGCCTGAATCATACAGGAGGGATACATAGTTGGGATCCGTGTTGTCCAGCATGCGCTGGGTCTCGGCGTCCGTCTGAACCACGGTTCCCATATGGTGATGGAACGTAAGGCTGATTCCGTACTCTTCCTTCGCGATCTTGCCCAGCTTGTTTAAGCCTGTGCACAGCAGATCCCACTCCTCATCGTTCATCACATACTTGCGGCCGAAAACCGGGGTGTCCAACTGTCCCTGAACGCTGTGGCTCTGCTCGGAAAACCCGATGATTTTGGATCCCATGGCCTTCAGAAATGCCAGCTGCGCCCTGGCCTCCTTCTCCACCTCTTCGAAAGGCTTTGTGATCAGGAAGGAGGAGAACCACTGGTTGCAGATCTCGACGCCTCTTAAATCCAGCGCCTTCTTCAGTTCAGCCGGATCCTTGGGATACTTGTTGCCCACTTCGGAGCCTGTAAAACCTGCCAGCGCCATCTCGGAGACGCACTGCTCAAACGTGTTCTCCTTGCCCAAGTCTGGCATATCGTCGTTGGTCCAAGCGATGGGTGCAATGCCCAGCTTCACTTTATTCTTATCAAACATAATCTTTTCCTCTTTCTGCCGCTGTATACGCGGCCTGTCAAATAATCCCCAAACGTCCGATCAGCCCATAATCTCGCTGATCTTAACCGGCCTGTGCTCCTCCACGGACTTCTTGGCAGCCAGCCCCATAAGCACGGGCTTTAAGCCGTCCTCCACGCCCAGAGGTGTGTCGGTGTCATTGTTGATGGCATTGATAAACTCCGTCACTTCCTTTCCGTAAGCGTCCATGTACCTTTCAAGGAAGAAGAACAGGGGCTTCTCGCCGGTTACACCCTGTGCATTGCTGATAACCGCCAAGGACGCGCTGTCGTTGGTCACTGCCACCATGCCTTCGGAGCCGAACACCTCGGCCCTCTGGTCATAGCCGTAAACAGCCTTCCTGCAGTTGTCGATAACGGCGATGGCACCATTCTCCATCTTCAGCGTGATAACCGCCGTGTCAACGTCCCCTGCCTCTCCGATAGCCGGGTCAACCAGGTTGGCTGCCTGAACGTATACTTCCTCTGCGTCGCATCCGGCCAGGAAGCGGACCATGTCAAAATCATGAATCGTCATGTCAAGGAACATGCCGCCGGAAACCTTCACATACTCCGGTGACGGGGGCTCCGGATCCCTGGACGTGATCTTGATGATCTCCGGACGTCCGATCTTTCCCGCCGCAACCGCTGCCTGAACAGCCTCAAAATTGTGGTCGAATCTCCGGTTAAATCCAACCATGTATTTCAGGTTCGTGCCTTTAAGGGCGTCGATAACCGCCTGAATCTTGTCGATGTCATGGTCAATAGGCTTCTCGCAGAATACATGCTTGCCGGCTTTAATGGCCTCAACGGAGATGGGTGAGTGGGTGTCCGTGGAGGAGCAGATGAGCACCGCATCGATCTCAGGATCGTCGATGATCTCCTTGTAATCTTTCGTCACATGCTCCACGCCCATGCTCTTTGCCCATGCAGCCGTCTCATCATTCATAAACGGATCCGCCACGGTCTTGATGGAAGCGTCCTTCACTCTGGTGCTGATGCTGGTGATGTGTACCTTGCCGATTCTGCCGGCCCCGATAATGCCTACTTTTAACATAATTGTTCTCCTTTTTTATTTTATTAAGCAGCTGGCTGCTCAATTTATTTCCGCAAACAGTGAATCATATACCCTGCCCCTACTTCATGTCGTGGAGCCACACGTACCTCTCATCCTCGCAACGGTCTGTCTGCTTCCAGGGATTGCCGTCAATGTGGCGGATCATCCAGCATGTGTACATCTGGAATCCCGGAGCCACGGACTGGGGATGCAGCTCCCCTCCCGGAATGGCGGAAAAACTTCCGTCCACGCTCTTAAACACCTTATCCCCCACGAAGCTGGCGCCGAACCCCTCCGGCCTGTCGAACAGGAAGTAGTAGCACTCCGGCTGGGGATGGCTGTGGGGAAGATACCCGGACCAGTTTCCTTTGTCATTGAGAACCTCCCCCAGCACCATGTTGGAAAAGGGCTCGTGCTCGTAGTCAAATATGGTATTCACCCGCCGGTTGGCCACATTCCCGAACTTGCCCTGAGAAGAGTACTTCCACGGCGCGTCCCCCGGGCCGTACAGCCTGGCCGGAAATTCCCTCTTATTTCTGGTGCACTGCACCAGCACCTGGCTCCTGGCCAGCCCGTTCACTTTAATCTCCTGCCCGGTGCACACATGGGCCGCGTAAGGCCCCTCCGTGAATACGTCCTTCCTGGAGCCCTCCAGAGAGCTGCCCCCGCATTCCAGCTTCACCTTCCCGCACAGAAGAAGCACCGCGATCTCCTCGCCCTCTCTGCAGAAAGTCTTCGTCTCGCCTTCCGCGATCTTATAGATACGCACATCCATGTTCATGGCACTGTACTCGTTATCATAGGTGCAGAGCGTCCGCACTCCGTCCCCGTCAAACTCCGGGTAGCCAAACACTTTTCCCATCAGAAATCACTCCCTTTTACGTTTATTCTTAAGCGTACGCCTTAATACAGCCTGGCCTCCGCCCGATGTTCCATCACATCATCCGCTGCCTTCCTGACGCTCTCCTTCATGGAAGTGGTGGCAATCCCCACATTCCACCAGGACTCATACCCGTCGGTCATGGTCTTGGGAATGACCTTTAAGTCAAACAGGCAGGCTCTCTCCTGACCTTTGGCATCCTCCAGTGCGTTTTCAAGCTCCTCAACGGTCTTGCAGGTATAGCTCTTAAGCCCATACCCCTCGCCCAGCTTGGCGTAATCCACCGTGATCAGATCCCCGTCCGGCTTCTGCCCCGTGGTGTAGCGGAACTCCGTCGCCAGGCTGCCGATGCCGTTGTTCATCTCCAGGTTGTTGATGCAGCCGAACCCGCAGTTATCGAACACCAGAATGTTCACCTTTCTGCGCTCCTGCACGGCAGTCATGATCTCCGAATGCATCATCTGGAAGCTGGAATCGCCCACCACCGCGTACACCTCATGGTCCGGCTCCGCCATCTTGACGCCCAGCGTGGCGGCAACCTCATATCCCATGCAGGAATACCCGTACTCCGCATGGTAGCCGCACCTCTTGTCCGTCCTCCACATCCTCTGCATACAGGACGGAAGGGAACCGCCTGCTGTGATCACCGTGGACTCAGGGTCAATCACCCGGTTCAAGACCGCAAGGGCAGCCGTCTGGGTCAGCAGGCCTCCCGTAAGCTTCACGAACTCCGGAATGGTCCTGGGATCCCTGGCTTTCACCTCAGGCTCGAAGTTATCGCCGGTGTAGGCGATGCTGCCCAGGCGCTCCATCTCCTTATCCCACACTTCCTTGGCCTTCACAATCTCGTCCGTGTAGCCGGAGACGTACTTTCTCTCCCTCAGCATCCCGGCCAGAGCCTCCAGGGTTACTTTGGCATCGCCCACCGCCTTGACCGCGTCCATCTTGCAGGCGTGGTATCTGCAGTTGTTGACCGTGACCATCTTCACGTCCCCGTTCTGGAACAGGTATTTGGAGCAGGTGGTGAAGTCGCTTAACCGGCTTCCCACGGCGATAACCACATCCGCGTCCCTGCCGATCACGTTGGAGGCGTAGGTTCCCGTCACGCCGATACCTCCCAGGCAGTAGGGATGACTGGACCTGCAGGCGGACTTTCCGGCCTGGGTCTCCCCAAACGGAATATGGAACTCCTCGCAGAATCTCTCCACCGTCTCCCCGGCCTCAGAGTACTTGACGCCTCCTCCTACAATCAGAACCGGCTTTTTGGCGCCGGCTATAACCGCAGCCGCATCCTCCAGCTCCTCGTCCACAGCAACGGGACGGGTGATGCGGTGCACACGTTTCTTAAAGAAATACTCCGGGAAATCAAAGCTCTCGCCCTCCACATCCTGAGGCAGGGCGATACAGCAGGCCCCCGTCTCCGCCGGGTCCGTCAGCACCCGCATGGCGTTAATAAGCGCCGTCATCACCATCTCCGGACGGGTAACCCGATCCCAGTACTTGCACACCGGCTTAAACGCGTCGTTGGTGGTTACGGCCAGGCTGGAACTTACCTCCAGCTGCTGCAGAACCGGATCCGGCTGCCGCGAGGCAAACGAATCCGCCGGAAAGACAAGAAGGGGAATGTTGTTTACCGTGGCCGTGGCGCACGCCGTCACCATGTTGGCCGCACCGGGGCCCACAGAGGAGGCGCAGGCAATGATCCGCCTGCGATTGCTCTGTTTGGCAAAAGCAATGGCCGCGTGGCACATCCCCTGCTCATTGCGGCCCTGCATCACCCGAAGCTGTCCCGGGTCGGCATCCAGCGCTTCCCCCAGTCCCACTGCAATCCCATGGCCGAAGATGGTAAAAAAACCCTCCACAAATTTCGTCTCCACGCCGTCCATGGCTACATACTGCTGATCCAGGAAGCGGACGATAGCCTGGGCCGTGGTCATCCTTATCGTTTTAACTGCCATTTTCCATGTTCTCCTTTTCTTGCTGCAATCTCTTCTATACTCTGGCAATCATATCGCCGTACTGCTCTTTTTCTTCCCTGATAAACGCGTGAACCTCCTCCGGTCCCGGAAGGGCGTCGGAGCAGTTGTTGGCACGCACCATCATGGACGCCTCCGCGGAGCCGAATTCCAGACAGTCTATGATCTCCCATCCCTGGTACAGACCGTAGAGAAAACCGGAACCGTAGCCGTCGCCGCCGCCGAACCCCTTTCTGGCCGTCACGGGGAAGGGCTTGATGGAGAACTTCTGACCGTCTGCCGTGTAGGCGGTGGAACCCTGCATGCCGTGCTTGATCACCACGATCCTGGCATTGTAGCTCTGCCACAGCGCGGCGGATTCCTCGTCGGTCATCCCCTCCTTAATAAGCTTCTCCGTCAGGTCAAACTCCTCCCGGGATCCCATGATAATCTCCGCCTCCTTGGCCACCATGGAGTAGTAGATGGAGATTTCGTCCCTGTTCTTCCAGTTGTATTCCCGGTAGTCAATGTCAAAAATCACTTTCGTGTTGTTCCGTTTGGCCAGCATCACTGCCTTAATGGCCGCCTCCCTGGAAGGGCTTTCTGCCAGAGACGTGCCGGAGATCAGGATAGCCTTGGCCTGTTTTATGTAGTCCTCGTCGATGTCGTCCACGGACAGCTGCAGATCCGCGATGCAGTTGCGGTACATGAGGATGCTGCTCTCCCTGGGAGACAGCATCTCCGTGAATGTGAGTCCCAGCTTCTCCCCGTTTTTGCACCGTGTGATGTGGGAGGTGTCAATGCCCCTCTCGTCAAAATACTCCGTCACGTAGTCGCCGAACTGATCATCGGAGACCTTGGCAAAAAAACCTGCCTTCATTCCGTGTTTCGTGATGCCCACCGCGATATTGGCCGGGGAACCGCCCACATACTTCTCAAAATAGTGTACCCGCTTTAAGGGTTTAAACTCCTCCTTCACCTCGTCGCTGTAAGCCGGGTTAAAGTCGATGGCCACCCGCCCCAGGAGGATCAGATCAAACGGCCTGGCCGGGTCAAACTCAATATACCCCAAAGTACTCCCTCCTTTTCTCGTTATTTGTGTTCTTTTTGTGTGCCTTTGTGCTTTTGCGTGCTTATCTTATGGTTTTATCATACCACATATCTTCCGGATGTCAAGAAAAGTCTGCACATTTTCTTATCACTTTTTCTTAAAAATACTTCCGCATAAATGCGGCACTTTACGGGGCGGTAACCCCGCCCTCTCAGCAGGTATATCTGGTGCGGATGTTGATGTCCGTGTACATGTACTCCTTCTCCGGATCCTTATCCCACCGCAGCTTGTCTGCCAGCAGAGAAATCGTCCGGTATCCCTGCGTGTATCCGTCCTGGTCGATGATGAAATCCGCGATCCCCTCCTTCATCAGGGCCGCGTTCTTGGGCGTGGCATCGTACATAACCACACAGGGCCTTTTCTCCTTGTCCCACCGGGCCAGCGCCTGTCTCAGTCCCGCCTGCCCCCCGGATATCTGCAGGATACCTCCCAGATCCGGAAACGCGGAGAGGGCCTGAGTGACGATGGAAGCCACCTGGGCGGTCCTGTCTCCGCTTGGGCGGACACCGATAAGAGTCATGTCCGGGAAGCTTTTCTTCAGTTCCTCCGCAAACCCGTCAATCCGCTGCATTCCCGCGCTGTTGGAGAAATTCCCCACAATCCCAAGCACCGTCCCCTTCCCCTGCATCATCATGGCCATAAGGCCTGCCGCCGCCCTGCCGCTGTTGCGGTTGTCCAGACCCACGAATGCAAGCTTCTCGACACCCACGATGTCCGTGTTGAAGGTGATCACCGGGATCCCTCTCTCCCGGATCAGCTGGTTCAGTTTAAGGCCCACGCCGGCGCAGTCCACAGGCATAATGGCCAGCCCGTCGATGCCCTCCTCCACCAGCTCCTCGATCATCTTTATCTGCATCTGTTCGTCCACGTCAGGGCACTCTCTGACCACCACGTCTATGCCCTGAAAGGCCAGCTTGCGGGCTATCTCCTCGATGCCCCGCCTTACTTCTATCATAAATGAGGCTCCGGACAGCTGGGTCACCACGCCGATGCGCTTCCCGCCTTCCACTCCGGCCCCGGCCTGTCTGCCCCCTGCTTTCCTCTGCGTCCTGGTCAGATATCCCAGTTCCTCCGCGATCTGCTCCACCCGCCGGGCTACCTCCGGGTCCACCCGGCCCCGATGGTTAAGCACCCGGTCCACGGTTCCCCTGGATACCCCGGACAACTGTGCAATCTGCTTTATGGTTCCCGGCATATTCACTCCTATCTAACGGTGCAGTACCAATCCCGGCCTGCCGTCCCGCTGCCTGTATCGAAATTCAGGTGTCCTTTGCGTGCATTTTAAATAATATGCACACTTACAGCATATAATACACGCACCTAAAATGCAACGAGAAAAAACCGGCTCATTTTTGGTACTTTTTTCGTGTCGATTTTATAAAAAACAAGTTGACATTTTTCTGTCTCTGTGCTATATTATCTCTTGTGCTTGACAGACAAGCCAAATCAAATACTTCATAGGGGAATAGTTCAATGGTAGAGCAGCGGTCTCCAAAACCGTAGATGGGGGTTCGAGCCCCTCTTCCCCTGCTTAAGACAGCCGGATTTTCTTCACAGAGAATCCGGCTGTTTCTTTGTATTCTTTATGCTTTTTTACGTTTCGTCCGCAGCCTACAGATATCCGATGGCCTCCCTCACATTTCTCACTCCTATAAGCCTGATCTTCCCCGTATCCTTCATCTTGTCCAGACAGATCTGAGGCAGGATGCACGCCTCAAACCCCAGCTTCACCGCCTCATTGACCCGCTGCTCCGCCATGGACACCGCACGCACTTCCCCGGACAGCCCCACCTCGCCCCACACGATGGTCTTCGCGTCCACAGGCCTGTCCTTTAAGCTGGACACCAGCGCCATGATTATGGCCAGATCCAGGGCAGGCTCGTTCATCTTCATGCCCCCCGCAATATTCACATAGGCGTCGTACCGGGACATCTCGTAATGGCAGCGCTTCTCCAAAACCGCCATGAGAAGGTTCACCCGGTTGTGGTCCGTTCCGGCTGCCGTGCGCCTGGGAATCCCCAGATTGGTCTGGGTCACCAGCGCCTGGACCTCAAGAAGGAGGGGCCTGGTCCCCTCCATGGCGCAGGCTACCACGGCGCCGGAGGCTCCCTCCGGCCTGCCGTCCAGCATAAACTCCGACGGGTTCTCCACCTCCACAAGGCCCTGCTCCCGCATTTCGAAAACACCGATCTCATTGGTGGAGCCGAAGCGGTTCTTTACCCCCCGCAGAATCCGGTAGGAAGCGTGGCGGTCCCCCTCAAAGTAAAGCACCGTGTCCACCATGTGCTCCAGCACCCTGGGACCGGCCACCACCCCCTCTTTGGTCACATGGCCCACGATAAAAATGGTGATCCCCTCTCCCTTGGCGATCTGCATCAGAAGGTTGGTTGACTCCCGCACCTGGCTGACGCTGCCCGGGGCGGAGGCCACCTCCTCCCGGTACATGGTCTGAATGGAGTCGATGATCACAATATCCGGCTTCTCCTCCCCGATAGTGTCCCGGATATGGTCCAGGCTGGTCTCACAGAGAAACTTCAGCTCCCCGGTGACGGAGCCGATACGGTTGGCCCGCAGCTTGATCTGCTTTAAGGACTCCTCCCCCGATATGTACAGAACCTTCTGCCCTCCAACGGCCAGATTCCTGCACACCTGCAAAAGCAGCGTGGATTTGCCGATACCCGGATCCCCGCCCACCAGCACCAGAGAGCCGGCCACCACGCCTCCCCCCAGCACCTGATCCAGCTCCTTATACCCTGTGCTCACCCTGTCCTTCTCCTCAACGGAGATCTCTGACAGAAGGGCCGGGCGGCTTTTAATAAGAAGAGACCTCCTTCCCGCCCCGGGGGAAGTCTCCTTTTTGCCCACAGGTTCCTCGACCATTGTGTTCCATTCCCTGCAGGCGGGGCACTGCCCCATCCATTTTGCCGATTCATACCCGCACTCCTTGCAGAAAAATGCGGTGGTCTTCGCTTTCGCCATATGCATTTCCTATCCCTTTTCATCAGATTTTTCATGATATATTTCCTTATTATACTCCGTCCCGCGCCTTCCCCGCAACCCCAAAAAATCCTCCTTCCCCCCGCCAAAGCCCTGCATATTCTCCGCGTCCCCATACATAAAATAGGTAACGTATTTCCCCGGTTCTTGACAAGGCGTATGGTTTAAGATATAATACTTTGAATGCAAAAAGCCCTCTGGCTGTATGATAATAAGAAATAACGGGAGGTTATGTGAATTATGGCAGAAAAGAAGAACATTCTGACGTATGCGGGGTTAAAACAATATGAAGACGAACTTCATAATCTGAAGGTAGTCAAGAGAAAAGAAGTCGCTCAGAAGATCAAGGAAGCCCGGGAACAGGGCGATCTGTCAGAAAACGCGGAGTATGATGCCGCCAAGGACGAGCAGAGAGACATCGAGCTTCGGATTGAGGAACTTGAGAAGCTTTTAAAGAATGCGGAAGTTGTTGTGGAGGAAGAGATTGATCTGGAGAAGATCAACATCGGCTGCAAGGTGAAGGTGTATGAGATCGAGGAGGACGAGGAGATGGAGTTCCGCATCGTAGGATCCACGGAAGCCAACAGCCTCCAGAACAAGATCTCCAACGAGTCCCCTGTAGGCCAGGCCCTTCTGGGCAAGAAGGTGGGCGACGTGGTGGATGTTGAGACCCAGGTGGGCGTGATTCAATACAAGGTATTAGAGATCCAGAGAGTATCATAAAAAAGACAAAGGAGTGATGGAAGTGGCACAGCAGCAAAATCAGGCACCGACTCAGGAAGATTTAAACCAGTTACTTAAAGTACGCCGGGAGAAGCTGGCACAGCTTCAGGAGGCGGGCAGGGATCCTTTTCAGATCACCAGATATGACGTCACCGCACACAGCACTGACATGAAGGAAGACTATAGTCAGTGGGAAGGAAAGGAAGTGTCCATAGCGGGTCGTATGATGTCCAAGCGGGTCATGGGCAAAGCCTCCTTCTGCAATGTCCAGGACTTAAAGGGCAGCATCCAGTCCTATGTGGCCAGGGACAGTGTCGGTGAGGAACCCTACAAAGAATTCAAGAAACTGGATATCGGCGATATCATCGGCATAACAGGTACCGTCTTCACCACCAAAACCGGTGAGATCTCCATTCATGCCTCTTCCGTGACCCTGCTGTCCAAAAGCCTTCAGGTCCTTCCCGAAAAGTATCACGGCCTGACCAACACGGATATGCGGTACCGCCAGCGGTACACGGATCTGATTATGAACGAGGACGTGAAGAAAACCTTTGTCATGCGCTCCCGGATCATCAGCTGCATACGGCGCTATCTGGACGATCTGGGATTTTTGGAAGTGGAAACTCCTATGCTGGTAAGCAATGCGGGAGGTGCTGCGGCGCGGCCCTTTGAGACCCACTACAACGCCCTGGACGAGGATGTGAAGCTGAGAATCTCTCTGGAGCTGTACTTAAAGAGGCTGATCGTAGGCGGAATGGAGAGAGTCTATGAGATCGGCCGCGTGTTCCGCAACGAAGGTCTGGACACCCGGCACAACCCGGAGTTCACGCTCATGGAGCTTTATCAGGCCTACACAGACTACCACGGCATGATGGACCTGACGGAGAACATGTTCCGCCACATCGCCCAGGAAGTCTGCCACACCACAAAGATCCCCTATGCCGATGTGGAGATCGACCTGGGCCGGCCTTTTGAACGCCTGACCATGATCGACGCCATCAAAAAATACACCGGCATTGATTTTGATGAGATTAAGACCACAAAGGAGGCCAAAAAGCTGGCGGACGAGAAAGGCGTCCACTATGAGGCCCGCCACGTCCGTGGGGACATCATCAACCTGTTCTTCGAAGAGTTTGTTGAGGAGCACCTGATTCAGCCCACCTTCATCATGGATCATCCGGTGGAGGTATCTCCCCTGACCAAGAGAAAGCCGGACAAGCCGGAGCAGGTGGAGCGGTTTGAGCTGTTTATCTACGCCAGAGAGATGTGCAACGCCTATTCGGAACTTAACGACCCCATTGACCAGAGGGAGCGGTTTAAGGCTCAGGAGGCCGCCCTGGCCGCCGGCGACGAGGAAGCCAACACCACCGACGAGGATTTCCTCAATGCCCTGGAGATCGGTATGCCCCCTACGGGAGGGATCGGGTACGGCATCGACCGTCTGGTGATGCTGTTCACCAATGCACCGGCTATTCGGGATGTACTGCTCTTCCCGACCATGAAAACGTTGAAAGATGGAAACATGGGAAATGATGTAAGTGAAAAACCTGTTAACACTTCCAAGATTGATTTCTCCAATGTAAAGATCGAGCCGATCTTTGAGGAAATGGTTGATTTTGAGACATTCGCGAAATCGGATTTCCGTGCAGTAAAAGTTTTGGCCTGTGAGGCGGTTTCGAAATCCAAGAAGCTCCTCAAGTTCACATTAGACGACGGCGAGCGCAAAGACCGTGTAATCTTAAGCGGTATTCACGAGTATTATGAACCGGAGGAACTGGTCGGAAAGACCTGTATCGCTATCGTAAATCTGCCGCCGAGAAAGATGATGGGCATT
>JAAWHK010000068.1 GCA_022795805.1 Hungatella sp.
TTGTCTTTCCTGTGTTGCATTGCAAATCGTATTTAAAACAAGTATATCATAACCCTTTTCCGAAAATTTTTCAACTAAATCTTTAAATTTATTGTAATTAAATGTCGTCTGGGATACGATACACAGCCTTTCCCCCCTTAAATCGGGCAGATAAGACAGCTCCTGCTCGTTTTTTACCACCAAAGTCCTCTCATCGCCCCATCCTCTGATCCCTTCCACCTCCGGGTGGGCCCTGTCTCCGATGATAATAACCCGGCGTCCATGACGGTTCTGTTCCTCCACGATGCGGTGAATCTTCTTCACAAAGGGACATGTGGCGTCCACCAGGCAGAGCCCCAGACTCTCTATCTTTTCATAGACCGCTTTCCCCACTCCGTGGGACCGGACAATCACCGTTCCCTCCTTCAGCTCTTCCAGGCTGCCGGTGTCAGAAAGAACCTTCACTCCCTTCTCCTCCAGCTCCCGTACCACCTCCTCGTTGTGGATAATGGGTCCCAGCGTATAGATGGGAGGACGGCCCTGCCTGATCTGCTCATACACCTTGTCCATGGCCCGCTCCACCCCGAAACAGAAGCCGGCTGTCTTTGCTGTGAGCACTTCCATCTATCTGTCGTCCTCCAGCCCCCGCTCTCTGGCGGCATCCACAATGGCCTGTGCCACCTGGTCAATGGACATCCGGGAGGAATCAATGTACACGGCGTCCTTTGCCTGCTTCAACGGAGCAATATCCCGATGCATGTCCCGATAGTCCCTCTCTATTATATCTTGCTCAATTTCTTCCAAATTACACATCTCTCCCTTTTCTTCCAGCTCCTTAAATCTTCTCTCAGCCCGTACCCGGCTGCCGGCCGTCAAATAGATCTTGGTCTGGGCGCAGGGGAGAACGCAGGTGCCGATGTCTCTTCCGTCCATGATGACGTTTTCGCTGCGGGCCAGTTCCCTCTGCAGCTCCAAAAGCTTCTGCCGCACCGCACTGTACACGGACACCGCGGAGGTCATGGCGCTCACCTCCTCCGTCCGGATAAGGCCTGACACATCCTCCCCGTTGAGGAAGACCTTCTGCACCCCCTCCCTGTACTCCAGGGAAATGGTGATCTCCCCGCAGGCCGCCTCTATGGCCTTCTCATCGCCCCTGTCAATGCCTTTTCTCAGAAAATACAGTGCCATGGCCCTGTACATGGCTCCCGTGTCCACATAGATAAATCCCAGCTTCGCCGCCGCCTTTCTGGCGATGGTGCTCTTCCCCGCCCCGGCGGGACCGTCAATGGCGATGTTATATGTCGTCATAAATTTCCGTGCTCCTTCTCTCTTATCTTCTAAACTCCTGCCCGCTTAATCCCACGGCACATGACTTCCCGCGGCCCATCCCGTGGACCAGGCGATCTGCAGGTTAAACCCTCCGGTAACCCCGTCCAGATCCAGCACTTCCCCCGCAAAATAAAGGTTCTTCACCAGCCTGGACTCCATGGTCTGGGGGTTGATCTCCTTCACGTTCACACCACCCTGGGTGATGATAGCCTCCTTAAAATCCCGAAGCCCCGTGAGGGTCAGGGTAAAATTCTTGACAGCATCCCCAAGGCGCTGCCTCTCCGCCCTGGTGATCTCGTTAACCTTCCTCTCCGGCGGGATACCGCTCCTCTCAATCATCACGGGAATCATCCTGGCCGGAAAAAGACGGCCCAAAGCGTTTTTAAACTGCTTGTTGGAAAACTCCTCAAAGTCTCTCAGAATCCTGGCGTCCAGCTGCTCTTTGTCGAGAGCCGGCTTTAAGTCAATGGTCAGGGTCAGGGACTTCTTCTTCAGAGTCCTGGCCACAAAGCTGCTGGCGCTTAGGATCACCGGCCCGCTGACCCCGAAGTGGGTGAACATCAGCTCCCCGAACTCCCGGTAAAGTTCCCGCTTCCCGTCCAGCACCGCCGCCTCCACATTTCTAAGCGCCAGCCCCTGCAGCTCCTTTGCGGCAGGCTCCTTCACATTAAACGGGACCAGAGCCGGCAGAAGCTCCGTCACCTTGTGGCCGCTGTCTTCGGCAAAGCGGTACCCGTCCCCCGTGGAGCCTGTGGCCCCGTAGGACATGCCCCCTGTGGCCACGATGACCGCGTCGCCCCGGACGGTTTCCAATCCGTTCTCCCGGCCTTCACTCTCCCGGCCTTCGCCGCTGTCATACCGGTCCCGGCCTTTGCTCCCTCTCCAAACCCGTATGCCCCGGCATACCCCGTCCTCCTCTATCAGCTCTCTCACCTCGCTGTGAAGAAAAACCTTAACTCCCAGCTCCCTCATCTGCCCCGCCAGAGCGCCGATAACGTCGGAGGACTTATCCGAAACGGGAAACACCCGGCTGCCCCGCTCCACTTTAAGGGGGCACCCGTTTCGCTCCAGAAGGTCCATCACGTCCCGGTTGGTAAACCCGTAGAAACTGCTGTACAAAAAGCGGGGATTGGTCACCACATGGCTCATCACTTCCTCCATATCACAGGCATTGGTCACGTTGCACCTGCCTTTTCCCGTGATAAACAGCTTCTTTCCCAGCTTCTCGTTCTTCTCATACACATGGACTTCATGTCCACAACCTGCGGCGGCGATGGCCGCTGCCATGCCAGCTGCGCCACCGCCGATAATCAACACTCTGCTCATATTATGCCTGATTTAAGTGAATTGCAAAGCCTGCAATTTCCTCTTTAAAATAGATAAACACGGTTCTCCCGTTCTCCACCTTCCGGGTCTCCTCAACCGGAGTCATGCCCCGACTCTTAAAATACTCAAGAGCCTTATCGCAGTCATTCACCTTGATGGCGATATGACCGGCCGTGCCCCGGCCGTTACCCTTCATAATCTCCACCAGATCGCCTGACCAGACGGATTTTTCCCCGTCCTTTACGGGAAATCCAAGAAGCCTGAGAAAATCCTCCGCCCACGCTGCCGCCTGCTCCGGCCCGTCGGCATTAATTCCCACATGCCCCACTTTCATATCGAACATCTCAATGGCATTCTCAATACCCACTGTCTTCAGTCCTCCTGACTCTCTACCCTTTTTTCTTCACTTCTTTGATCTTCTTCTCCAGGGCCTCAACTACAGTCCGCAGAACCTTCACCCTGGCGTAATACTTGGAGTTGCCCTCCACCACAATCCAGGGGGCATAGGTGGTGGATGTGCGCACCAGCATCTCATCCACAGCCTGCTCGTACTGATCCCACTTTTCCCGGTTACGCCAGTCTTCGTCCGTGATCTTCCACTGTTTGGCCGGATTCTCCATCCTCTCCCTGAACCGCCGCTCCTGCTCGTCCTTGTCGATGTGGAGCCAGAACTTTAACACCACGGCCCCGAAATTGGCCATATGGGACTCCATCTCATTGATCTCCTGGTAGGCCCGCTTCCACTCTTCCTCCGTGCAAAACCCCTCGATCCGCTCCACCATGACACGGCCGTACCAGGTTCTGTCGAAGATGGCCACGTGACCGGCCTTTGGCATGTTGTTCCAGAACCGCCACAGATAATGGTGCACCTTCTCTATATCGTTGGGGGAGGCTGTGGGGTTCACCTGATAGCCTCTGGGGTCCAGGTGGCTGGTAAGCCGCTTGATGGCACCGCCCTTCCCGCCTGCATCCCACCCCTCAAATCCCAGGACCACAGGGATCCGCAGCCGGTACAGCTCATTGTGCAGAGTCTCAAGCCGTTTCTGCAGGGAAGCCAGTTCCTTCTTGTACTCTTCCTTCGTAAGGCTCTTTGACAGGTCAATCCCCGACAGAACCCCGTTCTGGAACCGCTCCCCGGGCTTTGCGCCCTTCTTCTTTTCAGCCTGGGCCTGTTCCTTTGTCTTTCTCTCCAGGGCGTAAGCCAGACGGTCCGCCACCGTGGTCAGGATCTTCATAGCCCCGTAGTCCTTATCCGTGGCCTCGATGATGGTCCATGGCGCGTACTCTGTGTCCGTCCGCTCCAGCATCTCCTCATTGATCTTGAGATAAGCGTCGTACTCCTTGTTTCTCTTCCAGTCCTGCTTGTTCACCCTCCAGGACGCCCCTTTGGACTCCTCAAGCTTCTTAAACCGCTTCTTCTGCTCTCCCTTGGAGATATGGAGGAACAGCTTGATAATCACGTACCCGTCGTCTGTCAGCTGCTTTTCAAAAGACAGAATATCCTGAAACGCCCCCTCCAGATTAAGCTCCTTATCCGGATAGTCAAACCGATCTCTCTGGACGATGCTGTACCAGCTTCTGTCATAAACCGCGATGCGCCCCCTGGCCGGAATCTTGGTCCAGTACCGCCACAGAAACGGCCGCATCTGCTCCTCCTCGTTGGAAGAGTTGGTGGCATGGACTGTAAACCCTCTGGGGTCCATCGTCTGAATCAGGCGGTTAATCTGCACGCCCTTTCCCGCGGCCCCCATGCCCTCAAATACGATCATCACAGGAATCCCTGCATCCTTGCAGTCCCTCTGAAGCTTGGCCAGGCGCGCCCCCTCCGCCTCAACCACCTGCTTAAACTCAGCTTTGTCCGCCTTTTTCGACAGATCAATCTTCTCCAGCATATGCATGCCCTCCTTATAATATTTCCGAACCATATTGTACCGTTAGTATATCACATTTTTAACGAAAGTCCAATACCCCTGGCAGGGACAGCATCAAATACATTACTGTTCACAGGTACCCTGTGAACAGTAACTCAAATACTTACGCTCTGCAGCGCTTCGTTCAGCGCCTCTGCCCCGCACACCACGAACCTTCCGTCCGCGATCACCGGCAGCTTCTCTCCGTCTGCGGTGACGCCGTAGATCTCCCCCAGCTCCCTGTAAGGGATGGTGATGTCCGTGTGGCAGCTGAAATAGGCTTTCTGCGGGTTCTCTTTGCGAAGGATGGAGATCTCGTTGTCCTTTGCGATGATCTCCTTTCCGTCGGGATTGTAGATGACTGCCTCCTCCGACCAGTTGTAACAGGTATCTCCCACCGCAAAATGAGGTCCCATCTTCTCCACAATGAGAATAGGCAGCTTATCCACGATGCCGAACCGCTGTGCCATGGCATAGGCCGTGGTGTTGGTTCCGATGGCAAACTCTCCCATGGGCAGGGTGTCGTGGTTTTTCATGATCACCTGTTTCACCAGAGCCTTCCCGGCTTCCCGGTCCTCAAAATTGTCGCAGGAGTAGGAAACAACCATTCCCTCCTTAAACTCCATGGTCAGATTCTTAAACTGAAAACCGCCGATATACACGCTGCTGACCTGGAGAAGGCCCTCTGTCCCCGCAAGCACCGGCGACGTGAACACCTCCCCCACAGGGATATTTACATCCGCCACACAGTTCTCGAAGTTGGTCTCTTTTGCCGGGTTCCCCAGCGCATGAAGCTTCACCCTGAGATTCGTGCCGTTTCCGCCTTTTCCCGTGATGACCACGCTGTCCGCCTGATCCAGGCGGTCGATGACGCACTGCTGAATCTTTCTGTACAGCTCGTAATCCAGCGTATTAATGCGGATGGTCTCCTCAAAGATCTCTTTAAAATCCTTTCCGATGGACGGCTTGGGGAAAGCGATGATGGTAAAGCTGGTCTCCTCCCCCGGCATATATTTGTTGGCAGCCTGGGTGCACTCGTTGGCGTGAGTGATGGACAGTTTTTCCTGATCCCTGGAGAGAGCCGGCGCCTCCTTCTTGTTGACCGGCGAAAATCCGTCCTCGCCGAAGGTCTCGATCACCGCCGGACCGCCGTAGCCCCGCGCCTCCTCCCTCCAGAGCTCATAGGCGTCCTTCAGGGCCGCCAGCCTCCTGTCCGTGTACTCCCGGTTCATGTACAGGGCAGAGTCATACCTGTGGTCATAGTCATACTGTTTGTTGGGCGAAGTGCCGTGAAATCCCCTCTTCCGGTTGGGGTTCCGGTCGGAGGACCACACCGGGGCGCGGAAAATGACGGATTTAACGCCCATCTGTTCAAAAAGCTCCACCGCCCGCCGCACCATGCGCTCAAATCCCAGCTCATAGATCACCGCCGCACTGTTCTTTTTGGAAAAATCCTTTCCCATCACTTTAAAACCTCTGCGATACCCTTCCGTATAAGTCCGGGCCATGTCGTCGATGGTCTTCCGGGGAAGATGATTTAAAAAGTCGGCAATTTTTTTCTCCTCCTCAGACACATACTCCCCGTACCCGTACAAATACCGCAGATCCTCAAGATTGCTGTTCATCACAATGTCTCTTCCGAATGACAGCTTCGGATCCAGAAGCTCCCTCACCCTGTATCCCGCCGTCAGCGCCGCGTTTTCGCAGTTAAACCTGCCGAGAATCTCTTTTACCTTCTCCCCCTCCAGCGCGCCTTCACAGTAGAGGCCGTAAACCTCCAAAAACAGCTCGTTAAGCACGGTGATCTCCGTCAGCCGGCTCTCCATGGCAAAGGCGATCTGCCCCCTGATCTCCGCGTAGAGGCAGGAAAGCACAGGCCCCAGCTCCTGTCCCAGACAGGCAGCCGCGAACGCCGGATTGGCATAGCTCTCCTCATAGTGATCCGGCAGAATATCCCCGTAGAGCCATTGATTCCACTCCTCCAGTTCAGGCAGCAGCAGCTCGCTGTAACGCCCCTCCTCCACGGTCTCGTACAGCTCCTCTATCATGACAATGAAGCCTGACACCTTCTCAAAATACCGGTCAAGAGGCTCTCTCTCGCATTCCTCCCGGCCTATGGTCCCGATTCTCTCCATAGACCGTTCAAACCGCTCCCTTACCGCCTGATTCTCCTTCTCGAATAACGCTTTATATATCATTGTCCAAAACCTCCTAATCCCATAACGACAATCACTGCCCAACCGGCCAGCATCGCAATGCCCAGTCCGATTCCCAGCTTTGCCAGTATATAATTTTTATCATCTTCCAGAAAAGAAATCCCTCCGTACCAGATCCCAATCACCGACAGGAACATACTGCACAGTGCCATGGCCGCATGGGTCAGAGTCGCCTGCCCCTTTGTGGCCACCGCACTGCAGATGGCTGTCCCTCCCAGAAGAAGGGCCGCACCGATGAGGATCGCGGACATCTTGCTTCGGCCTGCGAAGGGTTTCCTCACATAGGACACCCTCGCGGCGGCGGCCTCCTTCACCTCCCTGCGGTTCTTCTCCTTTCTGGCCTTGGATGCCATGATCTCTTTCTTCTTTTGCTGTATCTCTCTCTCCCGGTCTCTTTCCGGCTCCAGATACTTCTGCAGAATCCGGCTTCCCAGCTCCCTGCTTCCCTCCGTCTGCCTGGAAGTCCACTCTCTGGCCCTGGGACCCTGGTAGCTGCTGCTTCTTACCCCATGGCTCCGCCCCGGGCTTTTCTTCTTCTTTCCTGCCGTGCTCTGGCGTCTACCTTTTTTCCCTGGCACGCCGTCTCCTCCTTATTCGGACTTCCTGTACCGCTTTATAGCTTAAGAACCCAAAAATTCCGCCAACTGTATTTAATAATAAATCATCCACATCAAAGCTTCCCACCTTGAATACCAGCTGCGTGCTCTCGATGCAGAGACTTAAGAAAAATCCAAGTAAAAATGTATTGTACCATGTTCTGCCTCTTCTGCTGACAACGGGAAGAATAAACCCAAAGGGCATGAATCCCACCACATTGCCTCCCAGATTCAGAACGACCGCTTTCCATCCAAGCTGCTCCCTGTAAACAATAAAGCGCCTGATCTCCCTGAACAACTCCAGATTGTAGGCATATTCCGCCTGAGAATTGCCGGTCCTTCCCATAGACTCGGCAAAAAACATAAAATAAACCAGGGCCACAAGGTACAGAACAAACAGTACCCATCCCAGTTTCTGATTTTTGGTGGTATTACGGATCATATATACTCCTGCGGTTTCGCTGAAAATTAGTAACGATTCACGGGACGCCGTCTCCTGTCAGCAGAGAAGGCGTACCCCTGCTGTGTGCCGAAAACGGCAGTATTCCCCCTTCCGGAAATACTGCCATTCCATCTAAAATGTAATCTCCGATTTTCGTTTCAGCAAAACAGCACCGGTGACAATCGACACTGTCCCGGCAATTATCCCTACACTGATTAGGACCACACCCACTGCGATGTTGGCCCCGCCTATATTTCTCATGGTCTTATAAATCCGCTCCATAGTTCACTCTCCTTCCGGCTTTCGGGGTTCTCCCTTTTATTTTACCCCATATTGCTCATAATAGGCATCAATTTCGGCTTTAAGTTCATCATTGATGATGATCTGTCCCATACACTCTTTGTTGTACAGATGTTCCACCACGTCCGCCATGGACACGATGGCATTGGCCTTAAACCCGTACAGCTCCCTGACCTCCTCCAGGGCGCTCTTTGTGCCCTTGCCCCTCTCCATGCGGTTTAAGGACACCATAAGCCCCACAACAGTCACATCGCCCTGGGCCTTGATGATGGGGAACGTCTCCTCGATGGACTTGCCCGACGTGGTCACATCCTCGATGATCACCACCCGGTCCCCGTCCTTAATGGGGCTTCCCAGCAGAATCCCGGCGTCGCCGTGGTCCTTCTCCTCCTTGCGGTTGGAGCAGTAGCGGATGTCCTTGCCGTACAGCTCACTGAACGCGATGGTCGTAGCCACGCTCAGAGGAATCCCCTTGTAGGCCGGCCCGAACAGCACGTCAAAATCCTCCCCGTAGTGATCATGAATGGCTTTTGCGTAGTACTGCCCCAGCCTGCGCAGCTGGGAGCCGGTAACATAGGCGCCGGCATTCATGAAAAACGGCGACTTTCTCCCGCTCTTCAGTGTAAACCGGCCAAATTTCAGCACCTGGCTCTCCACCATAAACTCAATAAATTCCTGCTTGTATTGTTCCATATTCCGGACAACCTCCTTTTATCTTATATGCGCTCCCGGTCCCCTATCTCACCGCTCCGATTAATTCCCTTATATCCCCGATATGGCGGGCTCTCATGTAGTCCTCTATGCCCTGCGCGATCTCCATGGCGGCGCTGGGGTTGCGGAAACTGGCCGTCCCCACCGACACGGCCGACGCGCCTGCCAGGATAAACTCCAGGGCATCCTCCGCCGTCATGATGCCCCCCATGCCGATAACAGGCAGACTCACTGCCTGGGCCGCCTGGTACACCATGCGCACCGCCACCGGCTTAATGGCCGGTCCCGACAGCCCGCCGGTCTTGTTGGCCACGGCAAAGGTCCTGCGGTTTACATCAATCTTCATCCCTGTCAGGGTATTGATCAGGGAAATCGCGTCGGCGCCTCCCGCCTGGGCCGCCCTGGCCATAACCGTAATGTCGGTCACATTGGGGCTCAGTTTCATGATCACCGGCTGCTTTGCGTGGCGCTTCACCTCCCTGGTGATGGCCTCCACGGCCCTGGGATCCTGGCCGAAGGCGATACCTCCCTCCTTCACATTGGGGCAGGAGATGTTGATCTCCAGCAGATCCACCGCCTGATCTCCCAGCCGCTCCACCACCTCCACGTAGTCCTGTGTGGTCTTTCCGCAGACATTGACCACGATCTTCGTGTCATACTGCTTCAGCCATGGAATATCCCTCTCCATAAACACGGCAATTCCCGGATTCTGAAGGCCGATGGCATTGAGCATACCGCCGTAGGTCTCCGCAATCCTGGGCGTTGGGTTGCCTGGCCACGGCACATTGGAGACCCCTTTGGTCACCACCGCGCCCAGGCGGTTCAAATCCACAAACTCCCCGTACTCCTGCCCGGATCCAAAGGTGCCTGAGGCGGTCATCACCGGATTCTTAAGTTCCACCCCTGCAATGTTTACTGCGGTATTCATCTACAGTTCCACCTCCTCTGCCCGAAAGACCGGACCGTCCTTGCATATCCGCGCATTGCGGACATTGGAGTGGTGATCCACGTCCTTTGTCACGCAGACGCATGCCAGGCACGCCCCGACCCCGCAGGCCATCTTCTCCTCAAGAGACACATAGCACTCCATATCCTTCTCACGGGCATACGCCTTCAGCGCCCGGAGCATGGGAGCGGGCCCGCAGGCCATGATCCTATCCGCCGTAAGGCCCTTTTCCCTCACAACGTCCAGCACATTCCCTCCGGTTCCGGCACTTCCGTCCTCCGTGGCCACAAACACGTCGCCGTAAGGCTTAAACTCGCTGTCCATAAACACCTCATCCCGGTATCCAAGGATAATCTGCTTTCTGCAGTCCAAATCTTTTGCCAGCTGAAGCATAGGCGGAATCCCTATGCCTCCGCCCATCAAAAACACGCTCATATCCTCCGGAACATGGGGAAATCCGTTGCCCAGAGGCCCCAGAATATGGATCACATCCCCCGGACGGTATCCGGCAAACTCCCGGGTTCCCTGGCCCACCGTCCGGTAGACGATCCGCAGTCCGCCTGCCTCCCGGTCCAGCTCACATATGCTGATCGGCCGCGGCAAAAGCCTGGCCCCGTCCTTTGAATAGACGGAGATAAACTGTCCCGCCACAGCCTCCCGGGCCATATCCCCCGCCTCTATCCACATGCTGAATACATCGTCACAAAGCCGCTCCTGGCTCTTCACCAAAGCCGCCCTCTTTTCCTTCGCCATATACAACTCCTGTCTTCCGTTTATTTCCCCGGGCAGTATGCCAAATGCCGTGTCAGCCGCCCCCGGCCCAGGCATCTGACAGATACCCTTAAAAGGTTCCGTGCGCCGCGTCAGCACCGACTACAGAACCCGGTTAATATCCTCCGCCATGTCAATCACAGCCTGCCTGGAGGCCTCCCCGAACCGCTGCGCTCCGAATCCGGAATATTTCTCCTGTCTGTAGGCCGCGATGATCCCTCTGGAGGAGTTGACCACCGCACCCAGGCCGTCGTCATTGAAACAATGCCTCAAATCCTCCGCCGTGCCGCCCTGCGCACCGTAACCGGGCACCAGGAAATACGTGTTCGGCATCAGTTTTCTCAAAATCCGGCTCATCTCCGGGTAGGTAGCTCCCACCACGGCCCCCACATTGCTGTAGCTGCCGTCCATGGTATCCTGTCCCCACTCTGTCACCTTCTCCGCCACCAGCTCATACAGAGGCCTCCCGTCAATAAGTCTGTCCTGAAATTCCCCGCTGGAGGGGTTTGATGTCTTCACCAGCACAAAGATCCCCTTGTCCTCCTTTTTGCACACATCCACAAAGGGTTTTACCCCGTCGGTGCCCAGATAGGGATTCACGGTTATAAAATCAGCCCCCAGCCCTGACAGGCTGCTGCTTCCCACCTGTACCCGGCCCAGGTGCCCCGCCGCGTACGCGGCGGATGTGGAGCCGATGTCGCCCCTCTTTACATCCCCGATGACGATCAGTCCTTTCTCACGGCAGTAATCCACAGTCCTCTTGTACACCGCCAGTCCCTCCAGACCAAACTGCTCGTACATGGCAATCTGAGGTTTCACGGCGGGAATCAAGTCAAACGTATGGTCGATAATCTCCCTGTTAAACTGCCAGACGGCTTCGGCCGCCCCCTCCAGGGTCTCCCCGTATTCCTCCAGCGCCTTCTTTACAATGTGATCCGGGATATAGCTTAACATGGGATCCAGTCCCACGCACACAGGTGCTTTCGTCTTCTGGATCTTTTCAATTAACTGACTGATCATCATATCCTCCTTCGTCCGGATGTATCCAGTTTTTATTCTTCTTGACGTTTCCCATAAATCTTATCATAAATGCACAGCGGTTTCAAGATTATTGTCCCGTTCCATCCCAAATATGTTAGGGTTCCGTAACGGTATGAAAAAGCACCCCAAATACTGCTTGCGTTTTTCCGTATTCCGGTACTATACTGTAGGTAATCACAAAAGTCAGGAGGAACCGTATCGTATGAACCTCATTCGCACATCTAAACCCACCGCCTCTCAAAAACACGACATGACGGCTTTAGTCGACGCCTGCAGAGCCGCGGAACCTTTATCCCTGTCCGCCCCTGTGGAGGACGACCTGGGGTATGACATTTTTCTTCTCTACGATGTGGACGGCTCCCTGGCCGCCATGTCCTTCCTCTTCTTTCCCCGGGACGACTCCTGTGAATGCTGCGTATTTACGGACCCGTCCAGACGCCGGAGGGGACATTTTGCCTTCCTTTTGGACAAAGCCATGGATCTGGTAGAGGCCCGTGAGAAAGAGAAAGGCATCCCCGTTGACTTCTGTTTCCTGGCGGACGAAAAGACTCCCTCCGCCATGGCGGCCATGGCGGCCATCGGCGCTGAGTACTGGTACTCGGAACACAGAATGGAGCGTCCCCTGACCCCCGGGGACAAAGAATTCTCCCTTCCCTCCCTGACCATAGACAGGGACAAAGAAGACCCGAACCTGTACTGCGCTTTTTTGGGGCACAGACTGGCCGGGACCTGCGCCGTCCTGCCCTCCGGGACGACGGCCTATCTGTACGCCTTTCAGATCTGCGAAGATCTGCGGGGGCAGGGGTACGGCAGCGAATTTCTCCTGGGAATGCTGAAGATCCTGGCGGAAACGGCTCTCCGGGTGACCATTCAGGTATCCGGCCGGAACTATGTGGCCAGAAATCTCTACAAAAAAACAGGGTTCCGAACAACGGAATCCCTGTCTTACTATCTCTATTGATCCTCTCAGTTTCTTCAGTCCCGTTTCACCTGAATGCCCTTGGACTCGATGCTCTGACGGATGGACAGCATCTTTTCATCTGTCTGAGCGATGACGTCCGCGCACAGCTTCAGTTCCCGGCTTATATCCTCCGAATCTATAAGGGGCTTCTTGTACTTCAGCTGGTGATCAAGGCTGGCCCAGAAGTCCATGGCTATGGTCCTGATCTGCACCTCCACCCGCATCAGCCGCTTCTCGTCGGAAAAAAACACGGGAATCTCCACGATCATGTGGTAACTTCTGTAGCCGTTCTCCTTGGGATTCATAATATAGTCCTTAATGGCGATTACCTTTACGTCGTCCTGGCGCACCAGCATCTCCGCCACCTGATAAATATCGTCCACAAAGGAACAGATCACCCGCACCCCCGCTATATCGTCCAGGTGGTTTATCATGGACTCCACGGAGATCTCCAGATTTCTCCTGCGCAGCTTCTCCACGATGCTTATGGGCTTCTTCACCCTGGACTTGATCATCTCAATGGGGTTTCTCTGGTTCCGCACGGAAAGCTCGTCATTGAGCACTTCCAGCTTGGTCTTCACCTCCCGAATCGCGCAGGTGTACATCATCATTGCCTCCTGGAACTGATGGGCCTGAGCCAGCAGATTGTCCGGCACCTGCACCAGATGGGGAACGCTTACGATGGACTGCACCAGCTCGCTGTTGGGATTCATATTAATTCTCATGGCAGTACCTCGTCCCGGCGTCTCTAAACGCCGGCGCTCATCCGGGCCAGCTTCTCGGCTGCCCCGTCCAGCCAGTCTCCCTCCAGATACTCTGCGGCTCCCTCATCCACCATGGCGGCTGTCTTCGGGTCAATGGGTATCCTGGCCAGAACCGGAATCCCATGCGCCTCCGCCTCCTCGTCAATGCGGCTCTCCCCGAATACGGAGATCTTCTTCCCGCAGTCCGGACACTCCAGATAGCTCATGTTCTCCACGATGCCCACGATGGGAATATCCATCTTCCTGGCCATGTTCACCGCCTTGGCCACGATCATGGACACCAGCTCCTGGGGGGACGTGACAATAATGATACCGTCCACAGGCAGGGACTGAAACACCGTCAGGGGCACGTCTCCGGTTCCCGGCGGCATATCCACAAACATAAAGTCAATATCCTTCCACAGCGTCTCGCTCCAGAACTGCTTCACAGCCCCGGCGATCACGGGTCCCCTCCAGATAACCGGGTCATCCTCATGATCCAAAAGCAGATTGGCCGACATAATCTGAATCCCGGTGCTGGTAACAGCGGGAACCATCAGCTTCTCCTCGGTCAGCCCGATATCGCCGCTGACCCCGAAGGCCTTGGGGATGGATGGCCCCGTAATATCCGCGTCCAGAATGGCGGTCCGGTATCCCTTGCCGTTCATCTTAACCGCCATCATGGATGTAACCAGGGATTTGCCCACGCCCCCCTTTCCGCTTACCACTCCGATAACCTTCTTCACGGAGCTTAAGGGGTGCAGCGCCTCCAGAAAACTTTCCTGCTCCTGGGTCCTGCTGCTGCAGTTCTCCCCGCAGGTACTGCAGTTATGGGTACAAGTTTCAACTTCATTCGCGCTCATATGTTTGTAAACCTCCTCAGTTTCAGATGTCATAATACATACTGTCTATTATATATTACTTTTGCCAAAAAGTCTATAGAGGGGTGATTCGCTCACAGCCCCATGCATCATCCGGATCTCCTATCTGAATGAGTGAATCAGCCGAAACACCCCCGTCCGCTCCAGGGCAAAGGTCATGGTGTAGAAGAGGAATGAGTTCACCGGCCACATGGCCAGATTCTTTATGACCCGCATGGGCAGGAGGACGAAAAATCCCTTCCCGTACATCATATCCAGCCACAATGTTCCCAGTATCATGTTGCACAGAACACACACCGTAAACTCCGCCGCCAGCACCCGCACCAGACTCAGTTTCTTCTTATAGAAGAACAGGCCGTAGAGCACCCCCGCCGCCATGGCGTTAAACGTCCACCCGGGAAAGAACGCGCCCGTGGGCTTAACCGCGTATTTCAGGATGTCCAGCGCCCCTCCGTAGAAACACCCGACTGCCGGGCCAAACAGATAGTACACGAACTGGTTAGCGATGGTGGAGAACCCGATCTTGATAAAATCACCGATCTGGATGGTCAGAGACCCCAGCACAATGCCTATGGCCGCAAACATGGCCATGGTGGTGACGGTTCCCACTTTTCTCAGCTCTCTGTAAGAATCCTGAAACAAAGTTGCCAATTTTTTCATAAAAAAATTACCTCCTTTGCAGACCTCTTACCACAACAGGAGATAATCCTATCTTCCATTGCAGCGGGATGCGGCC
>JAAWHK010000069.1 GCA_022795805.1 Hungatella sp.
TACTATTGTTTTGTAACAGAAATGTAAAATATTTGTAACAGACAGGAGGATACTATGAGAAAATTTGCATTATATGCTGCAGTAGCGGCGACGGCAATGGCGGGAATGGGAACCATGACGTCCCAGGCCGCCGTAAAAACTTATGTGATAGGCGGAAATATGGGTGGAAACTGCGGAAACGGCGTGTCTGCAGGCAGCGGTAATTCACTGAATGAGATTTTGCAGATGGTGACATCCGGTATAGGATCCGGCTGCCTGGGAAACGGGAGTTTTGCACCGACGCTTCCGGGAACGCCGGATAATCCCCTTACACCCAACGGAACCGGAAGCTGGGGCGGTGTGCTGACACCTGGCGGCAGTGGTTCCTGGAATTGTCCGACGATACCTGACTGCAACGGCTCCTGGAACTGTCCGACTATGCCTGACTGCAACGGCTCCTGGAACTGTCCGACGATACCTGACTGCAATGGTTCCGGGAACTGTCCCGCTGACCCTGACTGGATAGGCGGAACAGACAGGCCGGGAACCTCAAACCCGGATACCGAAAATCCAGGTACCGAGAATCCGGGAGCTGAAAACCCAGGCGATCAGAAACCGGTACAGCCCACAGACCAGGAGCGGTCTTATATCAGGCAGGTGATCGAACTGGTCAACGAAGAGCGGGCCAAAGCAGGGCTGTCCCCTGTGACCGAGGCGTCGGATGTGGCGGCTGCGGCCAGCGTCCGTGCCAGAGAGATCCCGTCAAACTTCTCTCACTCACGGCCTGACGGGACGTACTACAATACGGCGCTGGATGCAAGCGGAGTGAAGTACCGGGGAAGCGGAGAGAACATTGCTTACGGGCAGAGAACGGCGGCTGAGGTTATGAACGGGTGGATGAACAGCCAGGGCCACAGAGCGAATATCCTCAACGGCAGCTACAAAAATATTGGTGTAGGGTATTATGAGAACGGCAGCGGCGTGAAATACTGGGTGCAGCTGTTTACATATTAAAGGAAGTTTGAAGAAACCAAAGGAGGTTTGAAGAAACCGGCTTCCGGCAGAGAGTGACACGTTCCCTGCCGGAAGCCGGTTTTTACTATGCACAAAACGCTTTACATCTTTCGATACTCCGCCATATGCCCAGGCAGCGTCAGGGCCTTCAGATTCATGCACTGCTCCAGCTGCTGGGGGGTCATAAGATTCTGCTGCAGCACCAGATCCCTCACGGACACGCCGCTTTCCAGAGACTGCTTGGCAATATCCGCCGACTTCTTATACCCGATATAGGGACACAGGGCGGTGGCGATGGCCACGCTGGATTCCACCAGATGTTCACAGCGGTCCCGGTTGGCGGTAATACCCAGGATACAGTTGTCGATAAGGGTCTGCACAGCCCCGGTCAGCGTGTCAATGGACTCAAAAATATTGTAGAAAATTACCGGTTCAAAGGCATTCAGCTCCAGCTGTCCCGCCTCCGCCGCCAGAGTGACCGTCACATCATTGCCGATGACATTGAAAGCCACCTGGCTGACCACCTCCGGGATAACCGGGTTGATCTTCCCGGGCATGATGGAAGAGCCGTTCTGCTTGGGAGGCAGATTGATCTCTCCCAGACCTGTCTTGGGGCCGCTGGACAGAAGCCGCAGGTCGTTGCAGATCTTGGAGAGGCTGACAGCGCAGGTTTTCAGCGCGGACGAAATGTTCACAAACCCGTCCAGATTCTGGGTGGCGTCAAACAGGTTCTCCGCCTGGTAGCAGCTGGTCTGACACACCAGATTTACGTTCTTAATAATATGGAACAGATACACCGGGTTTACGTTAATAGCCGTACCGACGGCCGTGGCCCCGATATTCAGCATTTTCAAATCTTCATCCAGTCCCTTAAGACGCTCAATATCCCGCCTTACTACGGCAGAATAGGCCTCAAAAGACTGTCCCAGGCGGATGGGCACCGCATCCTGCAGCTGGGTGCGGCCAATCTTTACCACATCGTCAAACTCCACGGACTTCTGCTTCAAAGCTTTGTGAAGCCGCTCTAACTCCTTCACAAGACCCGGAAGAAGCTCCAGGATGGTCAGCTTCCCGGCGGAAGGAATCACGTCGTTGGTGGACTGGGCCATGTTCACATGGTCATTGGGATGGACAATGGAATAATCTCCCTTTTCACCTCCCAGGATTTCGATGGCCCGGTTGGCGATAACCTCATTGGCGTTCATGTTGGCCGAGGTCCCTGCTCCTCCCTGGATGGCATCTACAATAAACTGGTTGTGGAGCTTACCCGCGATGATCTCATCACAGGCCTGCAGGATGGCCCTGCCGATACGCTCATCCAGCACATTGGCCGCCATGTTGGTCATAGCGGCGGCTTTCTTGATCCTGGCCAGATTGTTGATAAAAACCGGGTGCAGGGGACGCCCTGTGATGTTGAAATTGTGTTTGGCCCGCAGTGTCTGGACTCCGTAATAGGCCTTTATGGGAACCTCCAGGGTTCCGATGGAGTCGGATTCAAGTCTCATTTTTATATGCCCCTCTCTTTTTTATTACCGTATACCTTAACTTCTATTATAACAAATTCCCCAATTCTTTCAAGTTGTTTCATTATCTCTTTGGATATTCTTTCTAAATTCTGAAAATTGAAAAAATTTTTTCGATTTGATTGCAGTTTTTACACACCGTGTGCTATACTGGTTAATGGAAATAAGAAGGGAGACGACATAATTAATGAAGAAACTGATTTCCTGGAATGTAAACGGATTGCGGGCCTGCGTCGGCAAGGGCTTTTTAGAATATTTCAGAGACATGGATGCAGATATTTTCTGTATCCAGGAGAGCAAGCTCCAGGAGGGCCAGATAGACCTTCCTCTGGAAGGATATCACCAGTACTGGAATTATGCCAGGAAGAAGGGCTATTCAGGCACCGCTTTGTTCACCAAAGAAAAACCACTGTCTGTTATAAACGGAATCGGAATAGAAGAGCATGACCAGGAGGGCCGGGTTATCACCGCCCGGTATCCGGAATACTATGTAGTGACCTGCTACACCCCCAATTCCCAGAGCGAGCTGGCCAGGCTGCCATACCGCATGGAGTGGGAGGACGCATTTCTGGCCTACTTAAAAAAGCTGGAGGAGGACAAGCCGGTCATTTTCTGCGGCGACTTAAACGTAGCCCACAGGGAGATAGACTTAAAAAATCCGAAGACCAACCGAAACAACGCAGGCTTCACGGATCAGGAGCGGGAAAAGTTCACGCGCCTGCTGGAAGCCGGCTTCATCGACACCTACCGTCACTTTAACCCGGATAAAGAGGGAGTTTACTCCTGGTGGTCCTACCGGTTTAAAGCCAGGGAGAAAAACGCCGGCTGGCGCATCGACTATTTTTGCGTGTCCGAAAGCCTGAAACAGCAGCTCATAAGCGCGGACATCCACACAAACATCACAGGGTCAGACCATTGCCCCATAGAGCTGGTGATAGCATGAATCTGATAACCATAGAACATCTGACAAAATCATATACGGAGCGCCTGCTGTTTGACGATACAAATTTTGCCGTCAACGATGGGGAGAAGATCGGGATCATCGGCATCAACGGAACCGGCAAGTCCACCCTTTTGAAAATCGCTGCCGGGCTGGAAGAGCCGGACGGCGGCACGGTGGTCAGAGGCCGGAACCTGGATATCCGGTATCTCCCCCAGAATCCCGTGTTTACGGCAGGGGACACCATATTGGAAAGCATAGTCCGGGACAACGAGGGCCATGAATGCCCCTGGGATTTGGAGAGCCAGGCGAAAACCATGCTTACGAAAGTAGGCATATTTGACTTTAACGCTAAAGTGGAGACTCTCTCCGGAGGTCAGAGAAAGCGCATAGCCCTGGTAAGCACCCTGATGTCAGACACGGATCTCCTGATACTGGACGAACCTACTAACCATCTGGACAGCCAGATGGCCCAGTGGCTGGAGGATCATTTAAAGAGATTTAGAGGAGCCATCGTGATGATAACCCACGACCGGTACTTTTTAGACAGCGTGACCAACCGCATCGTGGAGCTGGACAAGGGAAAACTTTACAGCTATCAGGGAGGCTACGGGGGATATCTGAAATTAAAAGCGGAGCGGCTGGACATGGAAGCCGCTTCCGAGAGAAAGCGTCAGTCCATCCTGAAAGTGGAGCTTGCGTGGATGCAGCGGGGCGCCAGAGCCCGGTCCACCAAACAGAAAGCTCACATTCAGAGGTACGAGGCCCTGCGGGATCAGAAAGGCCCCCAGGAGGATAAAGAGGTGGAGATGGAATCGGTCTCCAGCCGTCTTGGCAGGACCACGGTGGAGGCGGAGGGCCTTTGCAAAGCCTACGGCTCCAAAGTCCTCATACAGGATTTCGATTATATTTTCCTGAAAAACGACCGGGTGGGGATCATCGGCCCCAACGGCAGCGGCAAGTCCACGCTGATGAAGATGATAGCCGGGTGGATACAGCCGGATAAAGGCCGAATCATTATAGGACAGACCGTAAAAATCGGCTGCTTTTCCCAGGAAAACGAGGCCATGGACGAGAGCCTTAAAGTGATTGACTATATTCGGAATGCGGCGGAGTATGTGCAGACCAGGGACGGAAGCATCAGCGCGTCCCAGATGCTGGAGCGCTTCCTGTTTCCGCCGGATATTCAGTATACAGCCATCAGCCGTCTCTCCGGCGGCGAGAAGCGGCGGCTCTACCTTCTGCGGATTCTTATGGATGCGCCCAATGTCCTGCTTTTGGATGAGCCCACCAATGATTTGGATATCCGGACCCTGACCATACTGGAAGACTATCTGGACGGATTCGAGGGTATTGTTGTCGCCGTGTCCCATGACCGGTATTTTCTGGACAGGACGATGAGGCGGATATTTGCGTTTGAAGGCCAGGGGTGGGTGACCCGGTACGAAGGCGGCTTTACAGACTATCAGGCTGCGTGGGAGAGAAAACATCCGAAAGAAAACACAGACAGCGCCCGTGGGGACGGCAGACAGCCAGGCGCGAAAGGGAGAGCACAGGTTAAAGGAAAAGCGGAGAACAGAGGAAAAGACGGCAGGATCAGGGAGAAAAAGCTGAAATTTACCTATCAGGAGCAAAAAGACTGGGAAGTTATCGAAGATCAGATCCAGAGGCTGGAAGAAGAGATGAAAAATCTGGACAGTCAGATAGAGGCGGCTGCCAGGGACTTTGTAAAATTGAGAGAACTGATGGAAGAGAAAGAGGAGAAGGAAAGACTGCTGGAAGAGAAGATGGAGCGTTGGATGTACTTAAATGAGCTGGCGGACAGGATTGCTGCCGACAGATAAAGGGGGCATATAGTGGAAGTGTACACAAGAGTGAGAGGAGAAACCCGGAGATATCCCATAGGACTTACGGTTACAGATAAATGGCTGCACATATCTGCTATTGGAGCAAAAGAGACTTGCAGTCTGGTGTTATTTCAGCCGGACCGGGACGAACCAGAACTTAAGATACCCATGGATCCGGCTATGCGGGAGGGGGATGTGTGGAACCTGACTGTGGAGGGCCGGTGGCCCAGAAAGACTATGTACTGCCTGGAGATGGACGGTATTTTAAAGGCGGATCCCTGCGGCAGGCAGTTTACAGGCTGGGAGCAGTGGGGCAATCCGGAGAATATAGAGCATCTGATGAAAAGCCCTTTGTATCCGGAAGTATTTGACTGGGAAGAGGACACGCCTCTGCAGATTCCCATGAACAGGACCATTATCTATCGCTGCCATGTGCGGGGGATGACTTGCCACAGGACCTCCGGTATGAGGAACAAAGGCACTTTCCGTGCGCTGACAGAGAAGATTCCTTATATAAAAGAGCTGGGTGTGACCGCCGTAGAGCTGATGCCGGTAAACGAGTTTCAGGAGATCATAACGCAGGAAAGCGAGTGGAACCCCAAGGCCGTGCGAAAACCACAGGCCACCGGAAGGCTGAACTATTGGGGCTACACGAGAGGGTACTACTACGCACCGAAAGCATCCTACAGCAGCGGGCAAAAGAAACGCCCGGTCCATGAGATGAAGACCCTGGTCAAAGAACTTCACCGCCAGGGTATGGAGCTTATCATAGAACTGTATTTCAGCGGAAAAGAGAGTCCTGCCATGGTGCTGGATGTTGTCCGTTTCTGGGTCAAAGAGTTCCATGTGGACGGCATCCATCTGGTGGGATATGCCCCCACAGAGCTTATCGGCAGAGATCCGTATCTGAGGCGAACGAAACTGTTTGCCACCAGCTGGAACGGTGTGGAGGGAACCAAGGACAGGCATTTGTCCGAATACAATGACGGATTCCTTACGGATATGCGCCGGGTGTTAAAAGGCGATGAGGACCAGATACGTCCCCTTATGTTCCGTATTGTCCGCAATCAAAAGGGGTTCGGCACAGTCAACTACATGGCCCACACCAACGGGTTTACCATGATGGATATGGTGTCTTTTGACCGCAAACACAACGAGGCCAACGGGGAGGACAACCGGGACGGCAGCGACTACAACTACAGCTGGAACTGCGGTTTTGAGGGAATCTCCAAAAAGAAAAAGCTGACGGAGATTCGCCAAAAGCAGATTCGCAACGCCATGACCCTCCTGTTTTTAAGTCAGGGAACGCCTCTTCTGCTGGCAGGCGACGAGTTCGGCAATTCCAAATCCGGCAATAACAATGCCTACTGCCAGGATAATGACATTTCCTGGCTCAACTGGAATCAGCAGAAGACCAACCGCGACATTATGGAATTCGCGAAATACATTATAGATTTCCGCAGAAATCACCCTGTATTCCACATGGAAGAAGAGCCGCTGAACATGGACTACCTCGCCTGCGGTCATCCGGATGTATCGTTTCATGGGGAGAAAGCCTGGAGGCCGGAATACGAAAACTTCCGGAGACAGCTGGGAGTGCTTTATTGCGGAGAGTACGAAAAAAAGGAGGACGGGAGTCCGGACAGCTATTTTTACGTAATGTATAACATGCACTGGGAGCCTCACGAGTTCGGCCCGCCATGTCCGCCCAAAGGGCAGATGTGGCATGTGGCCATAGACACTTCCTTAAATGAGAGAAACGGGTTCTATCAGCCGGGGGAAGAACCTCTTTTGGAGGACCAGAGACGTTACATGGTACGTGGCCGATCCGTGGTGGTTCTTATAGGCAAAATCTGTGAGGCGAATCAGGAGAAGGATATCCTGCTCCAAGATCGAAAGGAAAAGAACAGACATGAAAAAATATGATTATGTGCTGGTGGGGAGCGGCCTGTTTGCCGGAGTGTGGGCATATTTGGCCGTGAAGCGGGGAAAGCGTTGTCTGGTGGTGGAGAAGCGGGATCATATCGGAGGCAACATCTACTGTGAGGACATAGAGGGAATCCACGTACACAAATACGGCGCTCACATTTTCCACACCAGCAGCAAAGAGGTGTGGGAGTTTGTCAGCCGTCTGGCGGAATTTAACCGATATACCAACAGCCCTGTGGCCAACTACAAAGGCGAGATGTACAATATGCCTTTTAACATGAACACATTCAGCAAGATGTGGGGAATCTCCACTCCCGAAGAGGCAAGGGATATTATCAACCGTCAGAGAGCCGGCATCGCCGGGGAACCGAGAAATCTGGAAGAGCAGGCTATCAGCCTGGTGGGAGTGGACCTGTACGAGAAGCTGGTGAAAGGATATACGGAGAAACAGTGGGGAAGGGACTGTAAGGATCTGCCTGCGTTTATCATCCGTCGGCTTCCCGTGCGCTACACTTACGATAACAATTATTTTAACGACTTGTATCAGGGTATTCCCATAGGCGGCTATAATGTGCTGATCGACAAGCTGTTTGAAGGCTGCGACATCCGATGCGGCGAGGACTATCTGAAACAGAGGGACCTCTATAACAGCCTGGGGGAGACCGTGGTGTACACGGGAACCCTGGACGCTTACTACCAGTATCGTTTCGGCAGGCTGGAGTACCGGAGCCTGCGGTTTGAGACCGAGGTGAAGGACACGGACAATTTCCAGGGAGTGGCTGTGGTGAACTATACGGACAGGGAGACGCCCTACACCAGGATCATTGAGCACAAGCACTTTGAGTTTGGGACTCAGTCCCGGACGGTGATCACCAGAGAGTATCCTGCAGACTGGCAGGAGGGCATGGAGCCTTACTACCCGGTCAATGACGAGAAGAATCAGAATCTGTATGAGCGGTATGCGGCGCTGGCGGCAGGGGAGAGCAGCGTCATATTTGGCGGACGGCTGGCGGAGTACAGGTATTATGACATGGATAAGGTAATCGAATCGGCCCTGAGACGGGCCAGGCAGTACGGATTATATGAGGGATGACAGACTGAAAAAAGCCGACAGGAAAAACGCTTCATTGATTTTCCTCTGTCGGCTTTTTAAATATCAAACAGTTTTTGACTTTGGCATATGATAGTGGTATATTGTAGTTAGCAGTGTCGGATAATCCATGCTGTTATATTATATTGGAACCGCAGTTGGCAGTTTGGAGATGTTGAGATGAAAAAGAATGTTAAGGAAAGCAAAACAGACAAAGGAATGCCTTTAATCTTTTCTATTATTTTGGTTTTTTGTATTCTGGGGGCAGTTGTGTTTTCGGTGGCACAGAGGATTTCTGCGGAGATGTCCATGTCAGCCATTAACAATCTCAGCGAAAGTCTGGAGCTGGTCAAAGGGACCATAGAGGCAATTCTGACCAAGGAGGCGGAGTTTCAAAAACTGATAGCACAGGAAATTACTATGATTGAGGAGCCGGAGAGGTTTATAAGTTCTTATAAAAAAAATCGAACAATGGTCAAGGTATCCCTGATCCCGTCAGGAAAGGATGAGGGAATTTCCAACACAGGCGATGTGTTTTCGGAGGACAGTCTGGACTTTTCCGCAGGGAAGACCGTGGAAGGACTGCCGATCTCCCAATCCTACTTAAATGATATGGGAACATGGGCGTACACCATAAAATGTCCGATTGAAAAAGACGATGAAGAGATCGGAACTCTTTATATAGAATATATATATGATTCATTTGAGGAGTCTTTGCCTGTCGGGTTTTATAACGGGCATGCCATGCTCTATATTATGGATTCCAAAAGCGAGAGGTTTGTGTTAAAACCCAAGGGGATGGGAGAGAGAAAGGCCGGTCATCTGAATCTGCAGGATTTTTACCGGGCCAACAATATTCTCGAAGCGGAAGTGCAGGCTGAGATTGCCGCAGGTGTGGCTTCGGGTCAGAATGTTATGTTCTATCATGATATCCAAAATAAAGATTCTCTGATATTTATGTGGTCTGTCAATGACGGGGCGGTGTATCTTATCGGATATGTGCCTATTGAGGCCATTCAGCAGGAAGGAAAGGCAGTAAACCAAAATATTTGTATCGTTGTAGTGGTTATGCTGGCTGCGTTCTTTATTTGCTGTATTTTATACTATTTGAATCAGAGGCAGCAGAACTGGATCAGGAAGGAGCGGGAGGCGGAGCGAGAGGTTCATAACCGGCAGCTGGCGGAAGCTCTGCAGGCGGCTCAGATTGCCAGCAAATCCAAGACCATGTTTCTCTCCAACATGTCACATGATATTCGTACGCCAATGAATGCAATCCTGGGATTTACCACACTTCTCGCCAAAGATGCGGACAATCCGGCTAAGGTAAGAGAGTATACGGCGAAGATTACCGCTTCAGGACGCCATTTGCTCAGTCTGATTAATGATGTCCTGGACGTTTCCAAGATCGAGAGCGGAAAAGTGGTGCTCACCATCGGGGAATTTACGTTAAATAATCTGGTGGCGTCGGTAGATGCTATTATCCGCCCCATGGCAAAGGTGAGAAAACAGAATTTTGATGTGTCAGTGACGGATATAAAACATGAGTACCTCATAGGCGATGAGACACGAATCAATCAGATACTGATTAATCTTCTCTCCAACGCTGTGAAATACACGCCGGAGGGCGGCAGTATTTGGTTCCGGATTATCGGACTGCCGCAGCGTTCCAGCCAGTATGAACATATCCGTATTGAGGTGGAGGATGACGGATACGGGATGACTCCGGAATACCTTAAGACCATATTTGACGCCTTTACCAGGGCAGAGAACAGTACAACCAACAAGGTACAGGGAACCGGTCTGGGAATGGCGATCACCAAAAATATTGTGGAACTTATGGGCGGCACCATAGAGGTTGTCAGTGAAATTGACAAAGGAAGTATTTTTACGGTGGAGTTGGAGCTGCGCATACCAGATGGGCAGGATGATGGTCAGTTCTGGAGAGAGAGCGGTATAGAGCGTATTCTGGCGGTGGACGACGATGAGGAGATATGTAAGAGTATCCAGACGCTTATGAAGGATACAGGAGTGCATGTGGATAAGGCGCTCTGCGGGAAGGACGCGGTTGAGATGGTACAGGATGCCGTCAGCCGCGGAGAGGATTATCAGATGATTTTGCTGGACTGGAAGATGCCTGGTATGGATGGCTTTGAGACGGCCAACAGGATTCGGACCGCCATTCCCTGCCAGATTCCCATCTTGTTTTTGACAGCGTATGACGGAGATGAAGTGGAAGACGAAGCGCTGCAGATAGGCAGATCGGGAGTCCTGGCAAAGCCGTTTTTTGTATCCGCATTTAAAGAGAAAATTATCAGAATGCAGTTGGGAAATCATAAGGAGGACAACATATCTAAGGATGTAGAGGATAACTGCCTGGAGGGACTTCGCTTCCTGGTTGCAGAGGACAATGAGATCAATGCGGAGATCTTGTCTGAACTTTTGGATATAGAGGGCGCTTCCTGTGAGATTATGGAAAATGGACGCCTTGCGGTGGAGCGTTTTACGGCCGCCGCAAAAGGGGAGTTTGACGCGATACTGATGGATGTTCAGATGCCGATTATGAACGGATATGAGGCTGCAAAGGCTATCCGCGTTCTCGACCGTGAAGATGCCGGAGCGATACCGATTATTGCCATGACAGCCAATGCCTTTGCCGAGGATGTAAAGGAAGCGCTGGAGGCAGGGATGAATGCCCATGTAGCAAAACCAATTGACATGGAGCTGCTGAAAAAGACTATGAATCAATATATTAAAGGAAAAGAAAGAGAATGAAAAGGATAGGAATCGTTTGCCTGACGGGACTTATAGCACTGATTGTATGCGGCTGCCAGGGAAGGGTGAAGCCGGATACCAATTTGATTGCGGATGATGGAAGGGAAAACAGACTTGTGAACCTGTTTGGTCCCATGGAAAAATCCAAGCCAAACATGGAGAATGCGTCGAGAAATGCATTTGACAGAACCATTTCTATAGCCGAGGAGCGTCTTGGGCTGACCGTGGCGTACAGAACATATACAGCGGAGAATTATACGGAGAAGACCTATGACGATGTGACGCTTGACCGGGCACGCAACAACATGGATGATTTGTACCTGTTGAATCCGGACACGATCCAGATTTTGGGTGAGGAGGGGAGACTGCTGGATTTATCAGGGCTTGAGAATACCCAAAATCTGCGGGATGTAGTAAAGATGGCCAATACGGTTGACGGAAAGTTAGTGGCGGTTCCGCAGGAAGTGGTGGCATACGGCCTGTTCGTAAATAAGGATATGTTTGACAGATACAATCTTAAGCTGCCTGATACACCGGACGATTTGATGGAATGCTGCCGGATATTTAAGGAGAACGGGATTGAGACGCCTATAGGGGCCAATCGGTGGTGGCTGGAGAATTTCGTCTTTGCGATGGCTTATGCGGATTTGTACAATGGGGACAGCACCAAGGCTGAGATAGAGGCTCTTAACCGGGGGGAGGCAAGATACAGCGACTACATGCGCCCGGGATTTGAGTATCTGAAGGAGATGATGGATAAAGAGTATATAGATGCGAAAGCAGCCTTTACTTACGAAGCCATTGATGGGGAGGGGCCGGATTTTCTTGCACAGAAAACCCCGATTGTCATGGCATACTGGGGCGCGGCCAATGCGGAGACAGCCTATGGGAAGCCGGATTTTGAGATGCGGGTAATCGGATTTCCAAGCCACCTTGGGCAGATGCCGGTGGTGGCATTGTCTGGTTACGGGATCAGTGTGGATGCGGAACATCTGGAGGATACAAAGGATGTTTTGAATACGATTCTTTCTGATGAGGCGCTTCGGCTATATTCAGAGATTAATAAAGTGATTTCACCGTCCAAAAACGTGGAGGTGGACTGTATTCCGGCATTGGAGCCCTTAAATAACAAGATTCAGGAAAATGTCTACGTCCTTGGCTCCAATGCAAACATGAAGATGGAGCAGTGGGGCAATATCTGTATCGTTGTGAGAAATCTGCTGAACGGAGCCACGGTGGACGCGTGCATGGCGGAGATCGATCGGCTGCAGGAAGAGTCAATGAACAAGTAGGGAAAGAAGGAGGCGGCATGCTGCACATTCTGCGGCACACCGCCTCAATCGTTTATTTTACTGGATGGAAAAATCCACGCTGATTCTGGCCTCGATGCTGACCTGTCCCGGTTCCACAGCCATATCATCCACGGCTGCCTCAGCCATACCCGTGGCCCTGGAAGCCTGTTTGGCGTATCCGTTGTACCGGGCTTCCTGGGAATCCGTGTATTCCTCTACATGGACCACTGCGCCCAGAGTGCAGCCGCCGGCCTCGGCGATGGCCTGAGCCTTTTGGCGTGCGGAGTCGATGGCCTTGGTCAGGGCTTCCTGATAGCAGGTATCATACTGGCTGGAAAAGTAGGAGATGCGGTTGATATTGTTGATACCTGCATCTACACAGGCGGTAAGCAGAGTCCCGGTCTGCTCTATGGTGACATCGGATACCGTGAGTGTGGTCTCCATCTCATAGCCTGTGATCGTCTGGCCTGAGGACCAGTCGTAAATAGGGTTCATGCCGTAGTTGGAAGTCTGGATGGACTCTTCACCGATGCCGAAATCCTTGAGAAACTGGATAACCCGGGTTAAATCTTCGTTGTTCTTCTCCTGACAGGTCTTGGCATTCTTTTCCTGGGTTGACACGCTGAAACGGATCTCTGCCATGTCGGGTACTACCTTTACGGTCTCCGCGCTCTGAACAGTTATGACGTTCTGTTCCACATTGCGAACCTCAAGGTAATTCGGAAATGACGGGGCTGAAGCCTGGGATGTCTGTGCCTGAGCTGCGCATCCGGCTGTGGCTGCTGCAATCAGGGACAGAGCGGCTGCGGATAAAAAATTTTGTATGGATGTCATGATTATCAGATCCTTTCATGTTGTTTTTCTATTATTCTACAGGAAAATAAAGGTTAATGTATTTCTTTTCCCTTAATAAATTAAGTCAAAATGGTGAGGTTGTGATATAATGAAAGAGATGAGTCGGCGGGCACGCAGATCCAGGCATGTTTTTATGCGGAAAGGGGCAGGATGGGATGATACAATTATCAGGTATTATGGGTATTCCTCTCTTAAAGAAAAGCCGTTATACCGGAAGCGACGGCCCATTAAAGTTTTTTCTTGAGAAAAGAAACAGTGAAGAGGAAGGGGACAGGCTGGCAGCGGTTTACTGGATAGGAGAGACATGCTCCGATGCCACGCCCCGTGAGAAGATGAGCGAAAAGCTGTTTCCGTTTACAGCGGAAGGGCTTTTGGAGGCTCAGGCATGGCTCAATGAGCATGTGGAAGGAGGCGGCAGTGACAGAGCAGAAAGTATTGAAGAGGTGGATTGAGGAGAGCGGAAACATCGTTTTTTTTGGCGGAGCAGGGGTGTCTACGGAGAGCGGGATTCCCGATTTCAGGAGCCAGGACGGGCTTTATCATCAGGAGTATCAGTATCCGCCGGAGACGATTATCAGCCACAGTTTTTATCGGCGGAACCCGGAAGAGTTTTTCCGATTTTACAGAAACAAGATGATGATTAGCGACGCAAAGCCAAACGGAGCGCATCTGGCGCTGGCCAGGCTGGAACAAACGGGGAAATTAAAAGCTGTAATTACTCAGAATATTGACGGACTTCATCAGATGGCAGGAAGCAGAGAGGTCCTGGAGCTGCATGGTTCCATCCACCGGAATTACTGTGAAAGATGCAAAACATTTTATGGGCCGGAGGCTGTGACCCAGGTACAGGGAGTGCCGAAGTGCGGTTGCGGAGGGACCATAAAACCGGATGTGGTCCTGTATGAGGAGGGGCTGGATCAGAAGACGCTTCGGAAGGCAGTGGAGTATATCCGTCAGGCGGATGTACTTATTGTCGGCGGGACTTCGCTGGTGGTTTACCCGGCAGCAGGGCTCATTGACTATTATGAGGGCAGTAAGCTGGTTCTGATCAACAAGTCGGAGACCGGCAGAGACAGCCAGGCGGATCTGGTGATTCGGGAGCCTATCGGGCAGGTTTTTGAGAGCTTAGGCATCTGACAGCGGGATGGAAGGGGGAGCGGTTGAGGGAAATCCCTGTAACTGCAAATGATGAGCAGGAGGAAGAGATAATGTATACGCCAAAGGAAGACAGATACGAAAGCATGATCTATGCACGATGCGGAAGGAGCGGGCTGAAGCTGCCCAGGGTCTCTTTGGGGCTGTGGCAGAATTTCGGGTTGGAGAAAAGCCTTGAGGACCAGAGGAAAATAATTTTATGTGCTTTTGATCATGGAATCACGCACTATGACCTGGCCAATAATTATGGACATCCGGCCAGGGGGATGGCGGAGGAGAATTTTGGGAAGATACTGCATCAGGACATGATATCACACCGCGATGAGATGATCATTTCCACAAAGGCGGGTTATGATATGTGGCCGGGACCTATCAAGTCAATTAGCCATTCCATAAATTATAACAATCTTTTTCCTTTGTTTTT